>NZ_JBQCGQ010000079.1:0-15604 GCF_051955515.1 Sinomonas sp. | reverse complement strand
TGCCCGCGAGAGGGGTCCAGGAAAAGGACCAGGAGGGAGCTTGCATGAGCTGACCTACTCACCCGCAACCGTGAATCAACGAAATTCTGAGAGAGAAGGTAGGAGGACTGCCGTGGCCGGAGTCGTCCGCGAAGCCATTGGGAGGAAGCGCTGGACCCGCTTGATCCCCGTGGCCATCATTGTCTACATCATCTCGTTCATGGACCGGACCAACATCGGGTTCGCCCTGGGCGGTCTCCAGAAGGACCTCGGTATCGACGCTGCCCAGCAGGGTCTCGCCGCAGGGATCTTCTTCATCGGCTACCTGACTCTGCAGATCCCAGGGGGTCATCTGGCCGAACGCTGGAGCGCTAAGAAATTCGTCGGAATCATGGTCCTCGTCTGGGGTGTCCTGGCGGTCGCTACTGGCTTCGTCCAGAACTTTGGCGAGCTGCTCGTCGTCCGCTTCCTGCTCGGCGTGGCGGAAGCGGGCATCTGGCCCGCGATCCTAGTGCTCATCAGCCACTGGTTCCCTGCCGCCGAACGTGCTCGGGCCTATGCGTTCTGGATGATGAATATCGCGATCGCATCGATCATCACGGCCCCCCTCTCGGGCTGGATTCTCTCCTTCTCCGACTGGCGCTGGCTGTTCATCATCGAGGGCCTCTTCCCATTCGTGATCGCTGCGCCCATCTGGTGGCTGTTGATCTCCGACCGCCCGCGGGACGCCAAGTGGTGCTCGCCTGAGGAGCGCGCCTTCATCGAAGAAGGCCTGGCCGCGGATCAAGCCGCCGCGCCAGCCCACGAACACGTCAGCATCAAGCACGTCTTCTCGAACAGCGCGGTCTGGCGTCTGACCCTCGTGTATTTCCTGATCCAGATCGGCTTCTACGGGCTGAACATCTGGCTGCCGAAGGTGGTCAAGACGATCACTTCCGGCTCCGCGCTCGAGGTTGGATTCGTGACGGCAATACCGTACGTGCTAGCCATGTTCGCCCTCTGGTACAACGCCAAGGGTGCGGACCGGTCCGGCCGTTACTCGACCCACGTCCTGCTCTCCATGGCGATCGGCGCCGTGGCGCTCGTCATCTCGGTGGCCACCGGAAGCGCGATGCCGATCGTCGCCGTTGCGTTCATCAGCATTGCGATGGCGGGAGCACTCGCCTACGACGGGCCCTTCTGGGCCTCCGCTTCCCGGGCTATGCCGGTGGTGGTCGCCGGAAGCGCGATGGGCCTCATCAATGCCGTGGGCAACCTCGGCGGCTTCGTTGGACCGTACGTGGGTGGCTTCCTCCAAGATGCCACGAACGGGAGCTTCCTGGCCGCGTCGATCTTCCTCGCCGCGTGCCTGCTGGCGGCTGGCCTGGTGATGCTGACGCTGCGGAAGACCGGGGATCGCCCCGTGCCCAAGGAATCGAGAGCCGCGGAACGTTCCTCGCACCGTCTGGCGTGAACAGCGAACACTGACTTCCTCCCGCAGGAGAACGCGCGGGAGGAATGTGAGGAGGTAGAGAAATGAAGAAGTGGACACGATGGGAGGACTACGTCGCGGGGATCTGCGGCCTGTATGCTGCACTGTCGGTCATCTGGACTAAGCAGACCGGCGCGTCGATGGCCCTCATGCTCGTTTTCGGCATCCTGCTGATCGTCGCGGGCGTTCTGAACCTGTCCCTGCCCGGCACGCCGTGGCTCGAGTACGTTCAGTGCGCCCTCGGAATCCTGCTGTTCGTCTCCCCGTGGATCGGTAGGTACTACGACCTCACGGGCGCAGCGTGGACTTCGTGGATCACAGGAATCATCGCGGCAGTCGTCACTGCGGCGGCCATCAAGCCGGCTGTTGACACGCAGCACCGGATGCGGCCATCGCACTAGCGCTACCGCTCAAGCAGGGGTCTCGGCCAGCTTGGCCGCGACCCCTGCCTTTGCCCTGTGACCTGGCAGAGCTTTCCTTCCCCACATGTTCACCGCGGATCGGGACCAAAGGCCTTTCCCGCCTTCTCCGGACGATGGATACATTTGGCTCGCACTCTCCGCACCTCTCGGTTCCGGGGCGTGGGGATTCGATCGTCCCGGGGGAGGTCTCGGCATGGCTGAACGTTGCCTTGGCTGGACTCATCCGCGAGGAGGGGCCCGATGAATGCCTGGGCGCTCTGGGAAGAGGCCAGGCTTCCCTGCCGCGTCATTGCGATCACCCAGCACGGAGAGGTCCACGGGTACCTCGTCAGCAGAAGCGCCGACAGGGGAAGGGTAGCCTGGTGCACTGCCTCGGGCCGGGTCCGGCACCTCCTCGCCCGCCCCTCTGAGCTACGGCTGCCCAGCACTGATCGCCCCTGGGAGGGCTGGGAGATTCCGGCGCTGCTCAGCAGGCAGGCTGCGCGCCACCCGTAGTCTGGTCCGTGACTCCCCGCAGGGGACAGGCTCCGATAGCCTCGGGGGCATGACGCCCGAAGAGCTGCAGGGGTATTGCCTGACGAAGCCAGGCGCGTGGCTCGATGAGCCCTGGGAGGGTGACATCGTGGCCAAGGTGGCCGACAAGATCTTTGCGTTCACCGGCGCTTCGTCGGTGGGCGTCAAGTGCGGAGCGGATCGCGAAGAGGCCGACGAGTGGCTGCTTCAGTACCCCGGCGACGCGGCGAAGATGGCCTACCTGGGGCGCTCTGGCTGGAACACTCTGCGGATGGGCGGGGCGATTCCCGACGACGAGATCCGGGACGCCATCGACGCGTCCTACGAGCTTGTCGTCGCCAAGTTGCCAAAGTCCAAACGTCCCGCCGCGAAACCTGACCGTAGCTGACCTCACCAGCCGCTGCGCGTGGGCGTGTGTCCCTTTCGGGCATCGTCGGGCATGGGCATTTCGGCCCTCAGGCCTAGGAGCCGGATGGGGCGGCCTGCCTCGATTCCGGAGGCGAGCTCCAAGACGCGGGCGAGGATCTCGTTCCCCTCGGACGTCTCGGGGATCTTCCTCGCATACGTCTTGGTGGCGAACGGGGCATAGCGCACTTTGAGGGTCAGACCAATGACAGGCCGACCTTCGGCGCCAATATCCTCGAGAACCCGTGCCGTCAGCTCCCTGAGAGCCTCGGCCACCTGCGCGGTCTCCGTTAGGTCCTGCTGGAACGTCGTCTCGCGGCTGTGTCCGCGCGCGACCCAGGGACTGTCGTCCACAACGCTCGCCCCCTCGCCGCGTCCGAGCTGCGCGTACCAAGGGCCCATCCTCGGCCCGAACTCTGGGATCAGAGTTTGGGGGTCGGCCGCTGCAAGCTCCGCGACGGTTTTAATGCCGAGTTTGGCGAGGCGGCCAGACACCTTGGCTCCTACGCCCCACAGGTCTTTGGTGGGCCGATCGCCCATGACGTCCAGCCAGTTCGCGGAGGTGAGGCGGAAGACTCCGGCCGGTTTGCCAAAGCCCGTGGCCACCTTTGCTCGGACGAGGGTATCGCCAATGCCCACGCTGCAGTGCAGCTGGGTGCGCTCGAAGACAGCGGCCTGCAGCGAACGCGCGTAGGCTTCCGGGTCATCTGTTTCGATGCCGACAAAGGCCTCGTCCCAGCCGAGCACTTGGACGGTGGCCCCGGGCTGGGCGCGGAGAGTGGCCATCACCGTTTCGGACGCCTCCAAGTACGCCTCGTGGTCAACCGGAAGGATCACGGCTTCAGGCACTTTGCGCGCGGCGATGCGCAGGGGCATTCCAGAGCCCACTCCGAACGCCCTGGCCTCGTAGGACGCGGTCGAGACCACCGCTCGCTCCGTCGGGTCGCCACGACCGCCTACGATGATCGGCTTCCCGGCGAGCTCGGGTCGCCGAAGCACTTCGACCGCCGCGATGAACTGGTCGAGGTCTACGTGGAGCACCCATGCGGAATCAGCGACGGTCACATCCCCTCGATCCTGTCGAATTGGACTGAATTTCCGTTTCCAAATGAATCCTCGAACGTGCCGCTGACCTCAGAAAGAGTGCGGTTTTGGCCAGTGCACTCGTGATCGACGCTAGAATATGAGGCTGGCGGCGCGCCCGGTGCTCTGCCCTTAGATTCCCGGGCGCGCCGACGCACAACCGGCCCCCAGCGGGCGGTGGTGCGCTTGACCACCGTAACGCGGCCCACCGCCGGTTCGTCAACTGCTCATGTGGAACTTTTCGACATGTATAACCTCCGCATTCGAGGCGGGAGGCTCAGATTATGTGCGCGCTCTCGGGCAAGATGCCGACGCGCAGAGTCAAGACCAGCCCGACGCATCTTCACACACTGGTCTTATGACTGACACCGCAGTAAATCTCTCGGATACCTCCACTTGGCTGCCACTCGATGGTCTCGCGCCAGGATTTGACGCCAACAAGGCGCCCCACTCCCGTGCATTAGTGGGAAGGGAAATCGTCACCACTGATCCGACGGGCGAAAGAATCGCCTATCGCTTTGCGGAGCACACCGTCGACTGTGCAGGGCACAGCGATCCCTATGAGGCATTCGAAGTCGACGAGCAGCTCTATTTTGTCCAGTTTCATGACGGTCAAAGACCCGCCGAGGCAGTTTCGCTCGTCCTGGACCTCAGGAACGGCAGCGCGCTGAGAATTCGGAGCGCCATCCTGACAGAAGAGGAAAGGCGCCCGGGGCAAACCCGAGTCCAGCAGACCTTCGCCGCGTCGGTGCTGGAGGGATCCGCGACGGAGCATGCTGTGCCCGCCCCGACCAATGCACTCATAGGACGCCGCGTGCTGTGGGTCTACAGTGACCAGCACGCCTACGAGCACATCTACCTTTCTCCGCAGTGGTACACGTGGCAGTGTCTCGCAGGGCCGGAAAAGGGGCTTGCGGATACCGACGAGAACAGCGTCTGGGAAATTCGGCCCGGGATCTATGTCTTCGCGTGGCGCGAGAAAGTGATTCCGTGCGCTTCAGTCACCATTGCGGATCATCGCAACATTCACGCAATGCGGTCGCATGGAGCCCTGTTCGGCCTCGATGAGACCGGGACAATTCCGACCCATTTCACGTTCGGAGCCTTCGGCAGACTGCTTTCGGCCACACTTCATCCGGCCGCCTACGATCCGGCCGCGCCCATCAGGTAATGCGATAGCGGTGATAGGGCGGGTTGGGAGGCGGCTTGCGTGACAGCGTGAGCTCCGACGCGGTTCGCCACAGCGAGGGCCTCGGCGTAGGCCATCTTGGCGCGCAGGGCGAGCACAAGAGCTGCACAGAATGCGTCTCCCGCGCCGATGGTGTTGACGACGTCGGCCTTCTCGCCCGGCGCTCGAGCGACCAGCTTTCCCTCCTCGAAGAGTGCCGAGCCCTCCGCGCCGAAGGTTACGGCCACGAGGCCCGCATCAGTGAGTTCAGGAATGCTCGCATATTCCGTCTCATTGACGATGACGAGGTCGCATCGCCTCACCAATTCCTCAGGCAAGCGCTGCGCGGGGGTCGCATTCAAGGCAAGGAACCCCGGGTGTCGGCGGGAGGCGGCGAGCACGACGTCGATCCCCACCTCGAGCTGGCACAGCAGCAGGTCCTCGTGATCCAGGCGAATCCCGTCGAGCGTGACGTGGGAATTGGCGCCCGGGCAGACGACAATTTCGTTCTCACCGAGTGCGTCAACGAGGATCAGTGCCGTGCCCGTGGGGTCTTCGCGGACGGCGACGCCACCCGTGTCGACTCCTATCGCCGTCAAGGCGGCGAGCATCTCGCGTCCAGGGCCGTCGTCGCCCACCGCGCCGACGAGTCGCGAGCACCCGTCCAGCCGTGCGGCGGCGGCGGCCTGGTTCGCGCCTTTCCCTCCGGGCTGACGCGTCAGGATCCCGCCGCCTACCGTCTCACCGGGCCGGGGCAAGCGTGCGGCAGTCGCGATGAGATCGAGATTGATGCTGCCGAGGATCACCAGGGGCCGCGGGCGAGTCGCCATGTCCGTGCGCCGGGAGGCTAGGAGAACTTCGCCATCCTGGCCTTGACCTGAGCGACGTAGGCCTTGGTGTCCGGATACATGCCGTAGGCCTGAACGCCGTAGAGCCCCTGGTAGTAGCCCGCGATCGCGATGTCCTGGCTTGCGGCGTTCTGCAGGAGCCACCGCAGCATGGCGACGCCGGCCGTGACGTTGTCAGTCGTATTGCGGAGGTCCAGTGTGCGGCCGGCGAGGCTCGAAACCCAGCCGGCGTTCGCGGGCATGATCTGCATGACGCCGATGGCACCCGCCGAGGACGTGACGTTCTGCCGGAAGCCCGACTCCTGCTCTGCAATGGCGAGAGCCAGATTGGTGGGAACACCCATGCTCGCTGCGACTTGACGGACGATTGCCTGGACCTGGGCGACGGTCTCGGTCGCGGGAGCGGAGGAGCCGCCCTTCATGAGCGTCTCGAGCGGAATTCCAGTCTTCTCGGAAATGCCCCACAGGGTTTTCCTCCGGGCGGCCGCGTCGTCCCACATCGACGATGTCCAGGCGGGCTGCGGCGCCGTGGCCGCCTGGACGTTCCCCTGGGCGGGAGCGGCAGCGCCCGCGCCCGGAGTCGGGCTGGAGGCCGCCGCGGGGGCCGGAGCGGCAGTGGCCGATTCACGCAGGACGATCCGCTGCCCGGGATAAATGGTCGAGGTTGACCCCAGCGCGTTGAGCCGGAAGAGATCTCCCAGTGGAACGCCGGTCTGCTGCGAGATGCCCCACAGCGTGTCACCGCTCTTGACCGTGTAGGTGACAGCCGGTGCGGACTGGGCTGGGGAGGGAGAGGCAGGTGCAGCCCCCGCGTCGGAGAGGCGAATCTGCTGCCCCGGGTAGATGATCGAGCTCCAGCCGAGGCCGTTGAGCTGGAAGAGGGTGTTCAAGGGGACTCCCGTTCGCGCGGAAATCCCGCTCAGGGTGTCGCCTGCCCGGACTGTGTAGAGGTCGCCGCCAGCCACGGCGGGCGCAGCGATGGCAGCTGTCAGCGCGGCAGCCGAAGCGGTCACCGATGCGGCTCTGAACCGACGTGCATTGGTCATGACGGCAATACTCCTCCCCACCTTTGCTGCCATCCGTCGGTGCCGAGCCATAGGGCAGGCGGCAGGAATTCCGCGGATTTCAGCCGTTGGACATATCCAACCATACGGTTTCCGAAAGTTCGGTCACATTTCCCGTATTCGGCTCAGCCGGCTTTCGTGTCGGCCCGGGCCCACCCCAGCGCCTCGGAGATCGCGTGCGTGCAGGAGGTGAGGTCCGGGAGGAGGCCTAGCAGCCCGGGTCGGTCCAGGAGCACGACGGGAACCGAACACGAGGCGGCAGCGACGACCCGGCCCGATTCGTCGCGGATCGGTGCCGCGATGCAGTGGACGAACTCCTCATGCTCGGAGGCGTCGAGGGCCCAGCCCTGGCGTGCTACGTCCTCGAGTTCGGCCAGGAGCGCAGCCGGGTCGCTGATGGTTCGGGCCGTGAACTGGGTGTACTCAAGAGTAGCCGCGATGGCTTCGCGCCGCTCTCGGGGCAGATCCGCGAGCAGGACTTTTGCGACCGCCGCCGCGTGGAGCGCCGCGGTCAGCCCGATCCGTGAGGACATGCGCACGGGATGCCGGGACTCGAGCTTGTCGATATAGGTGACCTCGGGTCCCTCGAACGCCGCGAGGTGCACGGTATGGCCAGTAGCCTCGTTCAGCCGCTGGAGATGCGGTCGGGCGAGCGCGCGGATGTCGCGCTGCTCGAGGGCGAGCGAGGAGAGCTCGAAGAGCTTCCGGCCCAGACGGTACCGCTGCTGCTCGTCGCGGACCACGAAGGCCTTCTCTTCGAGGTCGTGGAGCAGCCGCATCACGGTCGTCTTGTGCACGGTGGCGCGAGAGGCGAGCTCATCGAGGCTCGCAGGGCCTGCCGCGAGCTCGCCGAGCAGGTCGAGGGCCCGCAGGAGACTCTGGCTCATGGCCGCACGGCCTCGACCCCGAGTGCCTGACCGGCGATGGCGAAACCAGCTCGGGAGGCCGAGGTCGAGCTCCACTCATCGTCCGTGCAGCCCAAGATCCGCTCGAGAACGGGGCCCGAGGGCAGCGGCCCGTGGTCTCCGGCGACGACGAGCGTGCAGGCTGCGGCCACATGGCCTCTGCGCAGGCTCGCCCTCTGATCGAGGCCGAGGAGGATCCCGCTCAAGTAGCCCGCGGCGAAGGAATCGCCCGCGCCCACGGGCTCGACGACGTCGACCGTGAGGGAAGGCACCTCCCAGCGCTGCCCGTCCTTCATGAGGGCGATGGCGCTCGTCGATTCATTCTTGATGACCACCACCTCGGGGTTGGGCAGCAGCGCACGGATGGCGACGTCGTCGCCCGTTCCCAGCGCAAGCTCCGCCTCGTCGCGGCCCACCAACACGATGTCAGCCTGGTTCGCGAGGTCCCTCAGGATGCCCGGGTCCCGCCCAGCCCAGAGCGACGGGCGCCAGTTGACGTCGAAACTCACATGCGCGCCGTGGCGCGGCCGCGCGAGCACCGCCTGCAGGAAGGCGAGGCATTCCTCCGAGAGCGCCGCCGTGATCCCGCTGAGGTGGATCAGCGATGCCCGATCGAGCAGGTCGGCCACCTCAGGGCGGTCCAGCAGCTGCGGCCCCATGGCTGAGGCTGCCGAGCCGCGGCGGTAGTAGAGGACCGATGCCGGGGACTGGGCTGTGCGGGGGATCTTGACGTAGAGCCCGGTCGGGTGGGCCTCGTCCGTCTCGACAGCGGACACGTCCACGCCTCGCTCATCGAGTTCGGCGAGGATGCGAGTTCCGAAACCATCGCGCCCCACGCGGCTGACCCAGTGCGAGTCGAGTCCCATTGCCGCGAAGCCGATGGCAACGTTCGACTCGGCGCCGCCGATGCCGACGTTGAGCACGTTCGCCGCCTCGAGCGGCTGGCCCGGTTCGGGGCTCAGCACGGCCATGGTCTCGCCCACGCATACGGCAGTCGGCATCGGAACTCCACTCCTGTTGACGGCGGTTTCCCGGCAATGCTAAACAGGAAGGCGAAAACTTGCAACGTTCGTTGCAAAATACGCAACGAAACCCCAGGTGGGGATTCGAAGGGAAGATGCTCGTGACTCAGGAAGAACTCCTCGCCCTGCTCGCCGCGGACCGGACGCTCGCCGTCGTCCGCGCCCCCTCGATCCCCGACGCCGCCGAACTCGCTGCATCACTCGCCGCGGGGGGCATCCGCGCCCTCGAGCTGACCTTCACCACGCCGGATGTGCTCACCCACATTCGGCGGGCGGCGGACACCGCGAGCGAGCACGGCGCCGCCGTCGGCGTGGGCACGGTCCTCACGGCGGACCAGGCCCGCGCGGCCATCGACGCCGGCGCTCAGTTCCTCGTGACGCCGGGCATTCGCCCCGAGGTCGCCGCGGTTGCCACCGCTGCCGGAGTCCCCATCAGCCTCGGCGCGATGACTCCGTCGGAGGTCGCTCAGGCGCTCGACCTCGGATCGGAAATCGTCAAGATCTTCCCCGCACGTCAGGTGGGCCCGATGTTCCTCAAGGATCTCCACGGACCGTACCCGGGCGTCAAGCTGCTCCCGTCGGGCGGGATCGACGCTTCCAACGCGCGTTCCTACCTGAACGCCGGGGCGCTCGCGGTGTGCTGCGGCACTTCGGTGGTTCCGCCGTCGGCCGTCGAGGCAGGGGAATGGGAGTCCATCACGTCCCGCGCCGCCGACTTCACCGCCGCGCTCGGCGTGGCAGCTGCAGGTTCCTGAGCGGAGTCTGCGCACGCTCCTGCAGGATAGGACCATGAGCGCACGCAGCGAACGCATTTCCATCCCGGCGCCCGAAGGGGACGTCTCCGGCGTCGTGACGCTTGTTGACCGAGCGGACGCGATGGTGGTGGTGGCGCACGGCGCCGGCGCCGGAATGGACCACCCTTTCATGGTGGGCTTCTGCGATGGACTTGCTGCCGAAGGCCTCTCGACCCTGCGGTTCAATTTCGCGTACATGGACGCGGGCCGGCGCCTGCCGGATCGCGCACCGAAAGCGCTCCCAGTCTGGGCAGCCGCGGTTGACGAGGCTCGACGACGCACGAGCGGGACGCCGATCTGGGCCGCCGGCAAATCCTTCGGCGGCCGCATGGCGTCGATGGCCGTCGCCGAGGGCGTCATGGACGTCGCGGGACTGATCTTCCTCGGGTACCCGCTGCACCCCGCTGGCAAGCCCGAGAAACTTCGCGACGAGCATCTCTATGGGCTCACGCTGCCCATGTTCTTCCTTCAAGGCACGCGCGACACTCTCGCTCAGCCGCAGCTGCTCGAGGCCGTCGTCGGCCGGCTTCCCTCCGCGACCCTCGCCTGGCGGGAGGGCGCCGACCATTCCTTCGGCGTGAAGGGGGTCAAGCGGACGCCGCATGAGGTCGCCGAGTCGCTGGCACCGCTGGCGGCGGCGTTTGTGCGCTCGGGAGCCTGAGCCGCTGTCGGGCCCGGGTGCAAGGATGGAGGCATGACAACCGCCGTCGTCGTGGGGAGCGGGCCCAATGGACTCGCCGCCGCCGTCCGGCTCGCTCAGGCGGGCGTCGCCGTCCGCGTGCTCGAGGCCGAGCCGGGGATCGGGGGAGGCGCCCGCTCCGTTCGGCGGCCAGCGCCGGGCGGCCTCGCAGGCCAGCTCATCTTCGATGAATGTTCGGCATTCCACCCCATGGCCGTCGCCTCGCCCTTTCTCGCGAGCCTCGGACTCGAGCGGCACGGGCTCCGCTGGCGCTGGCCCGAGGTGCAGCTCGCCCACCCGCTGGACGGGGGCCGCGCCGGGCTGCTGTACCGCGACCCGGGCAGGACCGCGGAGGGGCTCGGCGGAGACGGCAAGGCCTGGGACGCGATCATCGGGGCCACGGCGCGCCGCTTCGAACAGCTCGTCCCGGACATCCTCGGCCCCCTCCTCCGAGTGCCCCGCCATCCGCTTGCCCTGGTTCGCTTCGGCGCGCTCGCCGCACTTCCCGCGACTGTGCTCGCGAAGGCCTGGCGGCACGATGAGGCCCGTGCGCTCTTCGGCGGCGTGGCCGCGCATTCCTTCGCCTCGCTCAACGCGCCGTTCTCCAGTTCGGTCGGTCTGGTCCTCAGCGCGGCCGCGCACGCCGTCGGCTGGCCCGTGCCGGAGGGCGGCACCCAGGCGATTTCCGATGCGCTCGCGGCCAGGCTCCGCGAACTCGGTGGAACCATCGAGACGGGAAAGAGGCTCGGGCGGGTCGGCGAGGCGGGCGAACCTGACCTGCTTCTCCTCTGCGTCTCCCCGCAGGCTGCGGCGAGCATCCTCGACGGAAGGCTCCCGGCCGCCGTCGGGCGCTCCTATCGCAGCTATCGCTACGGCCCCGCGGCGTTCAAAGTCGACTACACGATTCGCGGCGAGGTTCCCTGGGAGGCGCCGGACGTGCGGCTCGCCGGCACGGTGCATCTCGGCGGCACCATCGAGGAGATCGCCCGTGCGGAAGAACAGAACGTGCGAGGCAGCATGCCCGAGACACCCTTTGTCCTCGTCGGGCAGCAGTATGCCGCGGATCCGTCCCGCTCGGCCGACGGCGTCAATCCCCTCTGGGCCTACGCCCATGTTCCTCACGGATACCCGGGTGACGCGACGGAGGCCATCACCGCGCAGATCGAGCGCTTCGCCCCCGGCTTCAGGGATCGCATCCTCTCGGTCTCCGTGCGATCGGTGGCCGCGCTCGAAGCGCACAACGCGAACTACGTGGGCGGCGACATCAGCACGGGAGCCAACTCCGGCCTCCAGATCGTGTTCCGCCCCCGCCTGACCTCGGACCCCTACTCGACCGGGGTGCCCGGGGTCTTCCTCTGTTCGGCAGCGACTCCACCGGGCGGGGGAGTCCACGGGATGGCGGGGTTCCACGCAGCCGAGCGCGCCTTGGCCTACCTCCGCCGCCGAGGCGCATCCCGGCTGCCCGCAGAGACCCGCATAGAGTAGTCGGGTGCACGTTGACCCGGCGCGGCCCTTCCCGTACGAGATCTTGCGCCGCTTCCCCGATGTCGAGGCGCCCAACCTTCAGGCGTGGGATGCCACGGACCGGCTCCTGGGCGAGCGCGGCGTCGCTGAGGCGGCCTCGCGATCGCTGACTGGGGGCGACATCGCCGTCATCGGGGACGGCTACGGTGCCCTCGCCCTGCGCCTGGCCGCGGCTGGCCTGAGCGGCGTCCGGGTGCACCAGGATCTTGCGACCGGACGGGCCGCCTTGGAGCGCAACGCGGCTGCGCTGGGCTTCAAGGGCATCCAGCGCCCCGAGGAGCTCGGGCCCGAACTTCTCGACGGCGCCCGGCTCGTCCTCCACCAGCTCCCGCGCGGGCTGGCCGAGCTCGAGGAGATCGCGGACGCCGTCGCCCGCTGGGCGACGCCCGACGTTCAGGTAATTGCGGGCGGGCGCGTCAAGCACATGACGCTCGCGATGAACGACGTCCTGCGCTCGCGCTTCGCGTCGGTCCGGGCGGAGCTCGCGGTCCAGAAGTCGCGGCTGCTCGTCGCCGAGGGGCCGCTGCCGGTCCCCGAGCGTCCGCCGTTCCCGGTTTGCGAAAGGCACGACGATGTGGGCCTCACGTTGTGCGCGCACGGCGCCGCCTTTGCGGGATCGCGCTTGGACCCGGGGACCCGGCTCCTCCTGGGCTTCGTGGACCGCATGCCGGCAGGCGATGCCATGGACCTCGGATGCGGGACCGGCGCCCTCGCGGCGGAATACGCGCTCGCGCACCCCACCGCGACGGTGGTGGCGACCGATCGCTCCGCCGGGGCGGTGCGTTCCGCGCGTGCCACCATGGAGGCCAACGGCGTCGCGTCTCGTGTCGCCGTGGAGCACGACGACGCTGCCTCCTCGCGCGCGGAGGCTTCGGCCGACGTCGTGCTCCTCAACCCGCCGTTCCACCTCGGCGCCAGCGTCCACGCGGGAGCCGCCCTCAAGCTCTTCGACGCCGCGGCCCGCGTCCTGCGGCCGGGCGGCGAGCTGTGGGCCGTCTACAACACCCACCTCGACTACCGGCAGCGGCTCAAGGCAACGGTGGGCCCGACGTCGGTGCAGGGCCGAGCCGGCAAGTTCACCGTGACCCGATCTGTGCGGACGCCCCGGGCCGGCCACGGTCGCGGCTCGCAGGGGGACGGGTCTGGACAGGGTAACGTAAGTGAGAGGACAATCACGTAGCAGTCGAAAGGACCTCGTGACGGAGCAGCCACGCCAGCCCGCGCCCCGGCGCGGGACGAATCTGCCGCGCATGGGGGACTTCAATCTGACGGTCATCCTCGACGCGATCCGCCGTTCCGAGGCGGGGCTGAGCCGCGTGGAACTCGCCCAGCTCGTGGGCCTCTCTCCGCAGACCATCTCCAATATCTCCCGCCGGCTGCTCGACCAGAAGCTCATCGTCGAGGCCGGCAAAGAGGGGACCGGCCCCGGGAAACCGCGCACGATCCTTCGGCTGAATCCGAAGGGGATGTACGCGATGGGCGTGCATCTGGATCCCGCACTCATCACCGTGGTGCTCCTGGACCTGGTGGGTTCCGTGGTCGAGAAGAACACCTTCGTCACGCCCCAAAGCCACGATCCGCAGGAGATCGTCGATGCCATCGCCGAATGCGTCGAGAAGCTCCTCGCGCATTCGGGAGTCGATCGCAGTCTCGTCGCGGGCCTCGGGGTCGCCGCTCCCGGCCCAATCGACCTCGAGCGGGGAGCCGTGGTGGGGCCGCCTCTTCTGCGCGGCTGGGTGGACGTTCCCCTGCAGGACCTGGTGCACCGTGCCACCGGGCTTCCCACGACCGTGGACAAGGACGTCACGGGCGCCGCGGTCGCCGAGATCTGGGCGGGCGGCCCGGGCGGGTCCGGCAGCTTCATCTTCTTCTACCTCGGGACCGGCCTGGGCTGCGGCCTCGTGCTCAATGGCGAGGTCTACCGCGGCACGTCGGGCAATGCGGGGGAGATCGGCCACATCATCGTGGATCCTGACGGCCCCGTGTGCAGCGACGGGTGCGGGATGCGCGGGACGATCGGCACCGTGCTCGAGCCCCAGGTCATCGTGAGCCAGGCCGTCGTGGCCGGGATCCTTCCCGTTCTGCCCGACAACCCCACCGCACGGGACTTCCAGGCCGCCTTCGCTCGGCTGTCCGAGCTCGCGGGGGAGGGCGACGAGACCGCGATGTCCATCATGCGCGGAGCCGCGCGCAGCCTCGCGTGGGGTGTGTCCGTGGTCGGGAATCTCGTGGACGTCGACCGGATGGTGTTCGGTGGGCCCTTCTGGCACCCGGTGGCCGGTTTCGTGCTGGAGGTCCTTCCCGACCTGGTCAACGCCCGCTTGGCCACGCAGGGCATTCACCGCGTGCGTCTCGACGGGACGCGGCTCGGCGAGGATGTCGGGGCCGTGGGGGCGGCGTGCCTTGTCCTCGAGCGGGCGCTCGCCCCGCGCGCCGAGCGCCTGCTGCTGGAGGGCTGAGCGTTCCGAGGAGGACGACGGCGGCGCGCGCCACTTCGCGCGTCACGTGACGTCACCGAACGTCTTCTTCGTAGCATTCGGGATATTTGGGTGGGATTGGCCGCGAACGCTTGATGCACGGTGACGGCATCCCTAGTCTCGTTACCAAGTTGCTGCTGCAACGTGTCAGCGATCCCCGGTGCGGGGATGTGGGTGCCCCCGTGAGGGCCTGACATTTGCCGCAGGCAGCCGGTCTCGTGAGACGCCAGCCGCGGCGGCGTTGCTGGACCGGCATGCCCTGCGTTCCCTGAATAACCGTCACCGGAATCCAAGGTCTGCAAATGTCCCCACCCACTCTGATCGACGCCCCGACTTCCACCACCACGGCGCCCGTGGCCCTGTCCTACGAGCTCTTCCCCCCGCGCAGCGACGCGGCGGCGGTCACGCTCTGGAACACGGTCCGCGAGCTCGAGTGCACCAATCCGGACTACGTCTCCGTGACGTATGGCGCCGGAGGCTCCAACCACGCCAAAGCCCTCGACCTCGTCGATCGGCTGCAGCTCGAGACCACGCTCCGCCCGCTCGCGCACCTCACCTGCGTGGGTGGAACGCCCGAGGAGCTCAACGCCGTCGTCAATGAGATCCTCGACCGCGGCGTGCGCGGGATCCTCGCGCTGCGCGGCGACCGGCCGCGGGACGGCGTCCTCCCGTCGAACGGCCTGCAGTACGCGCAGGACCTGATCGAGCTGATCCGCCGGATCGAGCTGCGCCGCTCGGCGCAGTTCGCGGCCGGCAAGGTCGCGATCGGTGTCGCGGCCTACCCCATGAAGCATCCCGAGTCGCCGAGCGAGGGCCACGATGTGGAGGTGCTGCTCGCCAAGCAGCGCTCGGGCGCGGACTTCGCGATCACCCAGGTCTTCTTCGAGCCCGAGCAGTATTCCTCGCTCGTCCATCGCGCCCGGCGCGCGGGCGTCACGATCCCGATCATCCCCGGAATCATGCCGCTCACGAGCCTGCGCCGGATCCTCAAGCTCTCCGAGCTCAGTGGTGTGGCGCCGTCAGCGGCACTCGTGGACCGCATCCGCGCGGCGGGCGACGACGTCGCCGCCGCCCGGCGGATCGGCGTCGAGGCCACAGTGGGCCTCGCCGAAGCGGCCCTCGCGGCCGGCGCCCCCGGGCTGCACCTCTACACGTTCAACGAACACGAGAGCGCGCTCGACGTGCTCTCCCGCCTCAACCTCCCCCGGCCGTCTCGGCCTTCCCTGGCGGCCCACCACCGGGCCCGCTGA
>NZ_JBQCGQ010000078.1:0-3745 GCF_051955515.1 Sinomonas sp. | reverse complement strand
GCGTTGAGGTCAAAGCTCGCGGCCTTCGCCGAGCTCCCGGCATCCTGGATGGACTTCAGGAGTGTGATGGTGATCGGGGCGCCCAAGCCGATGATGACGTCGGCGTCCTTGGTCGCCTGGAGCTTCGCCGTCGCGGTCGACTGGACTGACGTCATGTCCTGGCCGTTCACGTAGAGGATCTCCGTGCCGGGAACCTTGGACTTCACGCCCGCGCAGCGGTTCTCGAGGCCAATGTGGCCCTGCTGCTGGATGACGCAGATGGGATGCTTGTAGCCCTCCGCGGCGAGGCGTGTGCCGACGGCCTCGCCAGCGAGCTTCTCGTTGGAGCCGAAGTGGGTGAAGGCCCCAAGCTTCGCTGACACGTCCTCGCCCGCGTTCAGGCTCACCACGGGAATCCCGGCGTCGGTCGCCTTCTTCACGACGTCCTTGAGCGCGTCGGGTGTGGCAAGCGTGACGGCGATCCCGTCGACCTTCTGGTCGATCGCCTGTTGGACGAGCTGAGCCTGGCGGCCCGCCTCGGGGTCGTTGAGGTACTGCAGGTCCACGTTGTCTTTCGCCGCAGCCTCCTCGGCGCCCTTGCGCACGATGTCCCAGAAGGTGTCGCCAGCGGCGGCGTGGGTGACGAGGGCAACCTTGATACGGGGCGTCGATGCCGCCTGCCCTCCACCTCCCCCGTTGGTGCTGGCCTCCTGCTTCCCGCCCGCCGAACAGGCGGAGAGGGCGAGCATCGGGACTGCGAGGGCCGCAACGGCTGCACGGCGCCACGAAAGTTTGGTCACGAGAATCTCCTTCGATCCAGGGGTTCGGCCGGACTGCTGCTGTGCTGCCCAGGGCCTTGTCCGATCCTGCGTGACGTGAATCACCCTGTCAAGACTTTGTCTACACATATGCACTTATTTCTGGAGCGCTCCAGCTGATCGGTCCGACTTTGTCACCTCGCGCTAACATGCGGAAGTCAGGGCGCGTCGTGACCAAAACGCTGACATCCTGCGGAACCCGATGCTAAGATCGGATCAGGAAATTTGTCCTATCAAATAAACATGCGGAGCAGGGGCATTTTCGGCCCAGCGCCCAGCCCAAGGAGGGGCCATGGCGACCAGCCTCAACATTCCCATCGACCGTTCGTCCCCGGTGCCGCTCTACCACCAAGTGGTGCAGGGCATCGAGGCCATGATCCGCAGCGGCGCGCTCGAGCCGGGCTCGAAGCTCGAGAACGAGATCGAGCTCGCCGCGCAGCTCAACCTCTCGCGCCCCACCATGCGCAAGGCCATGGACGAACTCGTCCGGGCAGGTTTGCTCGTCCGCAAGCGCGGGGTCGGCACGCAGGTCGTCTCGAGTCAGGTGCGCCGCCACCTCGAGCTCTCGAGCCTGTACGACGATCTCTCCCGCGGCGGCCAGAAGCCCACCACCCGGGTCCTCTCGTTCCGCCACGGCCCCGCCGAGGACGACATCACGGACACCCTCCAGCTGCCGGCCGGCGTCGGCGTCTACCACTTCTCACGGCTCCGCTCCGTCGGGGACAAGCCCCTCGCCCTCATGGAGAACTGGGTTCGCGACGACGTCGCCGAGCTCACCGAGGAGGGCCTGCGGCAGCGGGGCATGTACCAGATCCTCCGCGAGGCCGGAGTGAACTTCAGGCTCGCCAACCAGCGCATCGGCGCGACCGTCGCCGACGAGTACCAAGCGGAATTGCTGCAGACTTCTCCCGGTTCTGCGCTCGTCACCATGGAGCGCACCGCCGTCGATGATACGGGCCGCAATGTCGAGACCGGCCGGCACGTGTATCGGGCCGACTCGTACAGCTTCGAGATGACGCTGGTCCAACGATGAGAACACTTCAGCGCTGAGCGCTTCATCCAGAAAGAGAGGAACATCCCCATGGCAGATTGGGTCTACCCCCTGGGCTCGGCCTCCGAAGGCGACTGGCAGATCTCACTCGGTGCCCATGACAGCAAACTCGTCGATGGCTGGGAGCACACAGGCATCAAGGTGGCCGAGCTCGCGCCCGGCGCGAGCGTCTCCATCGAAGCAGCGGGCGAGGAGCGCATTGTCGTCCCCCTGGCAGGCGCGTTTGAGGCAACGGTCGACGGCGAGACCTACTCCTTGCGCGGGCGGCAGTCCGTCTTCGCTGGACCGAGCGACGTGCTCTACACGGGGATCGGCAGGGCCGTCGAAATTTCGAGCGCGCAAGGGGGCCGCGTCGCCGTCGCCCTCGCTCCCGCTCAGGCGAGGTACCCGACCCGCTTGATCCGCGCGGAGGAAACCCCGGTCGAGCTGCGCGGCGCCGGCAACTGCTCACGCCAGGTGCACAACTTCGGAACGCCGGCCGCCCTCGAGGCCGATCGCTTCATCGTCTGCGAGGTCATCACGCCGGCCGGCAACTGGTCCTCGTATCCCCCGCATAAGCACGACGAGGAGAAGGACGGCGAGACCTCGCTCGAGGAGATCTACTACTTCGAGACGCGCCTCGCTCCCGCCTCCCCCGTCTCCGGGAGCGCAGGCCAGGACCCCGTCGGCTATGCGCGGGTCTACGCGTCCGACGCCCGGCCCATCGACGTCAACGCCGAGGTCCGCACCGGCGACGTCGTCCTCGTCCCGTATGGCTGGCACGGTCCCGCCATGGCGGCTCCCGGCTACGACCTGTACTACCTGAACGTCATGGCGGGCCCCGGCCGAGTCCGCGACTGGCTCATCAGCGACGACCCGCACCACGGCTGGATCCGCGCGACGTGGGAAGCCCAGGACGTCGACCCGCGCCTCCCCTTCACCGCCTAACCCCCACCGTTTCGGGTACAGCTACTGCCCCACTCAGCCAACTCGGGTGCCCCAACTGACGCCCCCTCAGCAGAGCACGACGGCGCGTGCCCGGCTTCACAGCGGCGGGCCCCCGCCGTCGTCGTTCCTCGCCCGGCGGCCGCGGAGAGGGAAGTCAGTTGGCGTACCCGGACTGCTCTGAGGGTGGACTATCTGTACCCGAAACGACGAGCCGCCGGATCCGTGTGGATCCGGCGGCTCAAGTTGGCGTACCCGAAACGGTTAGGCGCGGGTCTTCGCCTTGTCGATGAACTGCTGCATCGTGCGGAGCTGGTAGCGGGAGACCTCATCGGCGTTCTCGTTCTCGGCGAAGACGCTTGAGACCATGACGGTGTCGTCGCGATCGAGGAAGCCGATCTCGCCGAGGCTGCCGAAGAACTCGTCCCAGTTGACGTCGCCGTCACCGATCTTGAGGTGCTGGTGCACCCGGACGGCGTTCCCTGGCGGGTTGGTGATGTACCGCAGGCCGTGGGACGCGTGGTGGTTCATGGTGTCGGAGACGTGGACCACCCGGATCCGGTCCCCGGCAGCCCGCATGATCTCGAGCGGCTCATCCTTCATGTGGAAGGTGTGCGAGGCGACGTACACCATGCCGACGTTCGGCGAGTTGACGCCCCGGATCACGCGGAGCGCGGCAAGGCCCTCCTCGACGAAGTCGTCCGGATGCGGGTCGATCGCCACGTGGACGCCCTCGCGCTCGAAGATCGGCACGAGCTCCTCCATGGACCGGTAGAAGCACGCCTCGGACTCCTCGGGCTTCTCCGGACGCCCCGAGAACTCGGTGTTCATCTGGTTCACCCCGAGATCCACGGTGATCTGGATGGCGCGCTTCCAGTAGCGCACCGCGGCCTCGCGCGCCCACTCGTCAGGGCCGGACCAGCGCAGCACGGGCAGCACCGAGGCGACCTCCACACCCGCATCGGCGCACGCC
>NZ_JBQCGQ010000077.1:0-30957 GCF_051955515.1 Sinomonas sp. | reverse complement strand
CGATTGGCGCACCTTCCGCCTCGACCGGATGGCCGCCGCTCGGGGGACGGGCTGGCGGTTCAAGCCACGGGAAGCGCCCGATGCCCTCGAGTTCGTCCGCGCGTCCATCACGCAGGCGCCCTATCGTTTCGTCGCGAAGGTCCGGATCGCGGCCTCCGCGAATGAGGTCGCGCAATTCGTGCCCTCGACGATGGCCGTCGTGGAGCCCGACGGGGACGGGCACTCCCTCCTTACCGCCGGCGCCGACGACCTCGACTACCTCGCGTACCACGTGGTGCGTCTCGGGTGGCCGGTGACCGTGATCGAACCTCCCGAGCTACGGGACGCCATGCGCAGGCTCGGGGAGCGATTGGCGGCAGCGAGCAGCTGAGGCTGCGCGCGGGGCCTTGCCCTCAGAACGTTCAACCGCTGCAATAAAGCCATGTTCACGAGCCCGTATCCCACCGTTGAGATTCCCGAGGCCACGCTCTACGACTACCTGTTCGGCTCTCTCGGCGAGGACGATCTCGCCCGAGTCGCGATCGTTGACGGCACCAGCGGCGCTGAAACGACCTACCGCGACCTCGTCTCCCGGATCGATTCGCTGGCTGGCTGGCTCGCAAGCAAAGGCGTCGGGCCCGGAACCACGGTCGGACTGTTCTGTCCGAACGTGCCCGCGTTCGCCGTTGTCTTCCACGGAATCCTTCGGGCGGGCGCCGCCGTCACCACGGTGAACGCCCTCTACACGGCCGAAGAGGTCGGCGGGCAGCTCAGGGACGCAGGCGCCGAGTGGCTCTTCACGATCTCGCCCTTCCTCGACCGCGCGCAGACCGCGGCGGAGCAGGCGGGAATGCCGTCGGACCGGCTCCTGGTGATTGACTCCCGCCCCGAACTGTTCAGCTCCGGCCTCGCTGCGCCTGAGATCTCCATCGATCCGCACGCCAGCGCCGTCATTCCCTACTCTTCCGGCACCAGCGGGACCCCGAAGGGGGTGATGCTGAGCCAATACAACCTCGTGGCCAACGTTGCCCAGGCCCGCGCGCTTCTGGGCGTCACGCCCGACGACGTGCTCCTCGCCGTGCTGCCGTTCTTCCACATCTACGGCATGACCGTCCTGTTGAACCTCGCGCTGGGAGAGCGGGCCCGCCTCGTCACCATGCCCAAGTTCGACCTCGCCGAGTTCCTGCGCATCACCCAGGACCACCGCTGCACGTACCTGTTCATCGCACCGCCGATCGCTGTCGCGCTGGCGAAGCATCCGCTCGTCGACCAGTACGATCTCTCGTCCGTGAGAGCCGCGCTCTCCGGCGCCGCACCTCTCGACGGCGAGCTGGGCGCCGCCGTCGCCCGTCGACTCGGCTGCACGATGCTCCAGGGCTACGGGATGACCGAGCTCAGCCCCGTCTCGCACCTGATCCCGCTCGAGGCGGCGGGCAAGGTGCCACTCAGCTCGGTAGGCTTCACCGTGCCGAATACCGAGTGCAAACTGCTCGATCCGGCCACCGACGAGGAGATCCAGATTCCTGCAGAAGGCGAGAGCGCGCGCGGCCAGCTCCTTGTGCGCGGGCCACAGGTCATGCTCGGCTACCTCAACCGCCCCGACGCGACGGCGGCCACGATCGACCCCGACGGCTTCCTCCGCACCGGCGACATCGCGACCGTCACCGCGGACGGGGTTGTGACGATCGTCGACCGGCTCAAGGAGCTCATCAAGTACAAGGGCTACCAGATCGCACCCGCCGAACTCGAGGCGCTCCTGCTCACCCATCCCCGCATCGCCGACGCGGCGGTGATCGGCGTCCACGCGGACGACGGCGAGGAGGTGCCGAAGGCGTTTGTCGTCCGGCAGGCGGGGGCCGAGCTGGGGGACGAGGACGTCGTGGCCTTCGTCGCCGAGCATGCTGCGCCGTTCAAGCGTGTGCGTTTCGTCGAATTCGTGGACGCGATCCCCAAGTCCTCGTCGGGAAAGATCCTGCGGCGAGAACTGAGGGCACGCGCCTAGCGTTCCGCGGCCAGCCCTGAGAGATAGGCGGGGAAGCTCCAGCCGGCGAAGAACCCGAGCGCCTCAACCCAGCTCGCCTCCGTCTGCGAGTCCGCGGATTCGCCCGAGGCGGTCATCGACGTCGTGAGCGCCGCGAGGCGATCGGCAAGGAGGGTGAGGTGGGCCGCGGCGGAGGCCAGATCGCCGTCGCCCGCGTTTCCAGCGCGCACCGCCTCGGCGAGGTGGACGCGGCAGAGCCCACCCGCGCTCCCCGGCAGGCACCAGGGGCAGGCGCGGCGAGCCCATGCGTCGACGGTCGCGGAAGACCACCGTCCCGTGTGGTGGAGGAGGTTGGCCTCGGCGGCGAGTTCGTCGCTGTTGGAGTTGGCGTACCCGAGGGCGAAGCCGTCACGCGAGGGGAGGTCGAGCTGGGTGCAGAGGTAGCAGCGGCGGGCGGGAAGGAGCACCGCCTCCGGGCGACGGCCCCAGCCGCGAGGCAGCACGAGCTTGCGGGCGAGCTGCCGGCAGAGGTCCTCGTAGAGGACACTCACGTCGAACGGCTGGTGGCCGCCGCGGCCGCCGACCCCCGCTTCCCACAGCTCGATCTCCACGACCGCGTAGGCCCACGTATGCCTCGGGCAGAATCCCAGCGAGGCGCGCAGCCAAGTACGCATGGCCGCGTTCATGATGTCGCCGTGGACGAACGCCCACAGGAGGCGGACCTCCTCGCTCGTGAGCCGGAGGGGCGAGGCCGGCAGCAGCCCGGGAGACTCGGGGAGGGCCATGGCAGCGACTCTACCCCGGGAGCCGCGCGTACTCCCGGGGCGTGAGGCCAAGCACCGCGCGGAAGTCCCGCGTGAGGTGCGATTGGTCCGCGTACCCGAGTTCCTGGGCGATCTCTGCCAGAGGTGCGTCGGGGTCGAGGCGCAGGCGCTCGGCCGCCAGCTGGATCCGGCGACGGCGCATGAGGGCGGCGGGCGTCGGCCCGAGGAAGTCGGCGGCGAGTCGTTCGAGCGTGCGCTGTGAGGCTCCCATCGCGCGGGCCAGATCCGGCACGCGGAGCAGGCTCGCGTCGCCGTCCGCGAGGTCGGCCATGCGGTTGGCCTCGAGCGCCCGGGGATCCCCTTCCCGCATGCGGTCCGTGATCCAGCGGGCGACGGCGTTACTCGCCTCGGCGAATCGCTCCTCCGCGGGGGCGGGGCTCGTCATGGCGCGGGCGACGGCGGCGTGCAGCTCAGGCTCGTGGAGCTCGCGGGCCCCGTTGGCGAACTGTGCCGGGGAGTCCGTGAAGAGCGGCGTCGCGGCGGGGCGCAACAGGGCTCCGACCGCCCAACCGGAACCCTCGAGGACGCGCGTCCCTGACGTCGTCGACGGGCCGTAGACCGCGGCCCGATCCGGTTCGACGACGAGGTTGATGACCGGGTAGCCGAGCACCAGCTGACGCGACTGTTCTCCGTCCGGCAGCAACCACTCGACGATCCAGAAGTGCTTGATCGCATGCTCCGACCCTGCCGGTGGCTGGATGCGGGCGATCGGAGCACGCGGATCCGGGGTGAGCTGCCCCCGCGACTTCGGCTCCTCCACGCGAACGATCCTAGTGTCGCGTTTCTTCAAGAGCAGTCGTCTCCGGGTTGGCTACCGTGGGGCCATGAGCGAAGAGATCCAGGCCGCAGACGGCGAGCACACCATCAATGGGACCCCGCGCGGGTCAACGTCACTCACGCCCTTCATCGTGGTGGACGGAGCCGACGCGGCCATCCGCTTCTACGAGACGGTCTTCCGGGCGAGGCTGCTGAGCCGCACCGATTTCCCGGGCCCGGACGGGACGCCGATCGTGGCCCACGCTGTCCTCGACTTCGGCAACGGCCGCCTCGAGCTCGGCGATGCCAACCCCGCGTACCACCTCGTCCTGCCTCCCGCGGGCGATGACGACTGCCTTTCTCTCGGCGTGTACCTGCCCGACGTCGACGCCGCCGTCGAACGCGCAGTCGCGGCCGGCGCGGTTCTGCGCGAACCGGCCGCGACGTTCGTCACCGGCGACCGCTACGCGAGCGTCCGGGACCCCTTCGGCATCCGCTGGTCCGTGATGACCAGGGTCGAGGACGTCTCCGACGAGGAAGCGGCACGGCGGGTCGCCGAGTGGGCGGAGTCGATGCAGGCGGGCGAGCCCTCCTGACCCTCAGGAGTCGAAGCCGGTCCCCGCGCTGACGGTCTCCCACGCGTCGACCTCGCTCGCCTGGGCGGCGGCCGTCGCCCGGTACGCGGCGAGGGCATCCCCTCCTAGCAGGAGGAACTGTGGCGTCTTCTCGGCCTCGACGGCGGCGATGATCGCGTCCGCGGCCTTCGTCGGATCGCCGGGCTGGGTGCCTGCGCGGTGTCGTGCTCCTTGCGGCGCTTGCCCGCGGTCTCCGCGTAATCGCCGATCGCCTCGTGGGACTGGGTCAGCGAGCGACCGGCGAAGTCCGTGCGGAAGCCGCCCGGCTCCACCACCGTCACGGTGATGCCGAGAGGCTCGAGTTCCTTGTGGGCGGACCCTGAGATGCCCTCGAGGGCGGCCTTGCTCGCGGCGTAGTACCCGGATCCCGGCGGGCAGATGCGTGCCCCGATCGAGGAGATGTTCACGATCGCTCCCTGGCGACGTTCCCGCATGCCTGGGAGCACGGCCTTCATCATCGCGACGGGACCGAAGACGTTGGTGGCGAAGAGCCGCTGGATGTCGCCGTCGTCGCCCTCTTCCACCGCCGCCCGATAGCCGTACCCCGCGTTGTTCACCAGCACGTCAACCCCTCCGAAGCGCTGCTCCGCCTGCTGGACAGCCTCGGCGACCTGCGCGGGGTCGGTGACGTCGAGGGGCAGGGGGAGCGCGGTGTGTGGGTGCGCACTCGCCAGCTCCTGGACGGCGGCGACGTCGCGGGCGGTGACGACGGCGTTGTGCCCCTTCTCGAGGACGGCTTCGGCGAGCGCGCGGCCGAGGCCGGTGGAACATCCAGTGATGAGCCAAGTAGTAGACATGCCCTTCACGCTACGGCCCCTCGACCGTCCGAGGGAGGCCCTGCCAGTACATGGTTCGGGCGTGCTCCCAAGAGCCTAGAATCGGCTAGCGGCTGTTCGATCCGGAGGTGGGTCATGCTCGGTCTTGAACTCGTCGTTGCGCTGGGGGCCGCTGTCGTCTTGGGGAGTGTCGCGGCCGAGAGGATGCGCGTCGCTCAACCGGTGCTGCTCCTCGTGGGCGGCCTCCTGCTCAGCTTCATCCCGGCCTTCCGGCACGTTGGCCTGCCGCCCGAAGTAGTCCTCCTTCTGTTCCTCCCCGCGCTGCTCTATTGGGAGAGCCTCACCACTTCGCTGCGCGAGATCCGACGCTTCATCCGCGGCATCATGCTGAGCAGCACGCTCCTCGTCGTCGTCACCGCGGCGACGGTTGCCGCCGTCGCGCATGCCCTGGGGCTCGATTGGGGACCTGCATGGATCGTCGGTGCCGCTGTCGCGCCGACTGACGCCACCGCCGTCGCTGCGCTCGGGCGCACGCTCGCCCGGCGGCAGATCACCGTCCTCCGGGCCGAAAGCCTCATCAATGACGGCACGGCCCTTGTCATCTACGGCGTCGCGCTGTCGTCCGCGGCGGGCGGCGGGGGCTTCGAACCGCTCCTCGTCACGGCTGAATTCGTGTACTCGTTCGTGGGCGGGGCGGCCGTGGGCCTTGCCGTCGCCTGGGTGATGCTCGCTCTGCGGCGTCGAATCGGCAACCCGCTGTATGGGAATGCCTTCACCTTGCTCACGCCCTTTGTGGCATTCCTCTGCGCGGAGCTCGCGCACGCCTCGGCCGTTCTCGCCGTCGTCGCGTGCGGGCTGTATCTCTCGCAGGCGGCGCCGCTCGCCATCTCCGCCTATACGCGGCAGCAGACGGGAGCCGTGTGGACGCTCGCGAGTTTCCTGCTCAACGGGGCGTTGTTCGTGCTCGTGGGAATCCAGCTCCCAGCCGCCGTCGAGGGTCTGACGAGCGCGGCCCTCACGAGCGCCCTGCTGATCGGGGCCGCCGTGTACGTGACGATTCTGGTGACGCGCCTCGGGGTGCTGATCCTGTCCGCCTACATCATCCGGGCGATCGACCGCCGCCCGTACCAGCGTCAGCTCCGGACCACGAACCGCGCGCGGGTCGTGAGCACCTTTGCTGGCTTCCGTGGGGCCGTTTCGCTCGCGGTCGCCCTGTCGATTCCCGACGGCGGCGGTGTCCCCGCACGCGATGCCATTGTCTTCATCACGGCGTTCGTGGTGGTCGCCTCGTTGGTGGTCCAGGGATTCGCCCTTCCGAAGGTCATCCGGTGGGCGCACATCCCGGCTGACACGTCGGTCAAGGAGGAGCTTGTGCTCGCGCAGCGGACGATGGCCGAGGAGGCCTTCTCCGCCATGCCTCGCCTGGCACGCGAACTTGGCATCGCAGACGACGTCGTGGAACGCATCCGCGTCGAGTACGTCGAGCACCTTTCCGAGATGAGTGCGGAGTACGGTGCGAACGACGACGATCCCGCCGTGCTCCGTTCACGCCAGTACTCGAAGCTGCGCCTCGCCCTGATCACGCACAAGCGCGCAACCGTAGTGCGCCTTCGGAACACGCGAGTCATCGACGACACGGTCCTGCGCCAGATCCAGTCCCTGCTCGACGTCGAGGAAGTTCGTCTCGTCCGTCCGCAGCAGAGCGAGTAGCCGAGCGCGATACTCACTGAATCGGCTTGTGAAGACCGGCCACCGCGACGACTTGCGGGCGCCCTGGACCGGGGCCGGGCTCCATGTCGACGAGCGCGAGCTGCGCCAAGCGGATGCGGGCGCCCTCTTGCGCGGCTCCGTGGGTCGTCGTCGTGATGTGGGGACGGAAGCCGTCGCCGGCGTAGCGGGGCGAATCGAAGGCCACACCCAAGGGCGCAAGCGCAGTGGAGAGGGCGTCGTGGAGCCCGCGGACGGCGGAGGAGTCGATGCGCGCGGCGGGGGTATCGTGCCGGGGCCCGAACAGCTCGGGTGGGCCGACCACGACGTCGATCGCCGAGTGCGCAGAGGCTACCGCCGTGAGGGGGCCGGCGAGCATCGCCGTCGTCGCCTCGGTGGAGAAGACCGGGGAGACTGTGATGTGGAGGGGCCAGTTCCGCACCGCGTAGCGTTCGCCGACGTGCATCGGGTCGAGCGGGAGGACAACGGCGAAGCGGTGCACCTCCTGATCCTACGGGCCCTGCTCGTTAGGCTGGGCACCATGACCACCACACCCCGGATTGCGATCCACGGCGACGTCCTCCCATTCCTCACCGACGCCATCGCGGCGGGTGGAGGGGCCGTCGTCGGACTCGACGACCAGCCGGAAGGCCTCGTTCTCGACCACGGCAACGACAAGCACGCGCTCCAAGCCATCCTCGATTTGACGCCCTCGATCCGGTGGGTGCAGCTCCCCTCTGCGGGGATCGAGTCGTACACGCATGCGCTCGCCGCGCATCCGGACAAGATCTGGACGAGCGCAAAGGGCGCCTACGCGAAGCCCGTCGCCGAGCATGCGCTCGCGCTCACCCTCGCGCTGTATCGCCACCTCCCGGAACGGGTCGTGGCGCGGAGCTGGGGCGAGCCGGCCGGGACCTCGCTCCACGGCCTCACGGCGGTGATCATCGGCGCGGGCGGGATCGGCCTTGAGCTCCTGCGGCTCTTCGCCGCGTTCGATATGGAGGTGGACATCGTGCGGCGAACCGAGGCGCCGGTCCCCGGCGCGCGACGGACGACGACGGCGGATCACCTCGCTGAGCTGCTCCCCGAGGCCGACGTCGTCGTGGTCGCCGCCGCGCTCACGCCCGGGACGTCGAAGCTCATCGGCGAGGCAGAGCTCGCGGCCATGAAGCCCGGTTCGGTGCTCGTCAATATCGCCCGCGGGGGCCTCGTGGACACGGACGCCCTCGTGGCTGCCCTCGCCGAGGGCCGCATCCTCGGCGCTGGCCTCGACGTGACCGACCCCGAACCGTTGCCCGATGGCCATCCGATGTGGGACGAGCCGCGCGCCCTCATCACTCCCCACACGGCCGACACTCTCGAGATGATCCGCCCGCTGCTCGGCGAACGCGTCGAGATCAACGTGCGGCACCTCTCCATGGGCCTGCCGCTCGAGGGCCTCGTGGACGCCCACGCAGGGTACTGAGTCCAGAGGTACTGAGTCGCGGGGTACTGAGTCCTAGAAGGCCTGCCCATCCACATCGACCTGGCCGTGATCGACGAGCCAGTGCAGCGCCTCGTTGAGCGCCTCAAGCGACGAGTATCGCGGGGAATAGCCGAGCACGTCGCGGGCCCGGGCGATGCTCGCCGTGATGCTGCGGTCAACGTGCGCGCGGGTCGTGGCCGCCTGGTCGGCACCGTAGCGGCGCTCGAGTTCGGCGTCGTCCACGAAGTCGAGCTGCGGCTCACGGCCGAACCACCCAGCCACGCCCTCGGCGAGCCCCCGCAAGGTCATCGCCTGCTCGGAGACCACGTGGAAGCTCGAGCCGATGGCGGCAGGGCGGCTGAGGGCGAGTTCGAAGGCCTGGGCGACGTCGTCCGCGTGGACGTGGTGGAGCACGCCGAGGCCGCGGTCAGGGAGGCCGAGCGGCTCGCCGAGCGCAAGGGCGCGCCACACCCTGGGATCGAGGTTGCCAGCCGGAGTGATGACCTGCCAGCCGGGCCCGGTGATGTGCCCCGGATGCAGGACGACGGACGGCACCCCGCCCGTCCTCGACTCCCGGTGGAGGAGGCGTTCGATCGCCGCCTTGCCCGTCCCATAGTCGCCGTAGGGGGTGCGCGGTTCGTCCTCGGTGAGGGGCACGCGCTTGGCCGGGCCATGCACCCAGATGGTCCCACAGTGCACCAGGAGCGGCCGCTGGGGACGCAATGCCTCGACGAGCTGCTGGGCGGACTCCGGAGTGAAGCACACGAGGTCGATGACCGCGTCCGCCTCCAGCGAGGCGATGCGGTCTCCGAAGGCGCCGTTCGCTTCTTCCTCTGACCGGTCGGCGACGACGCGTGCCACTGAGGCCCACTCGGCCGCCCGGTGGTATGGCTCGCGATGCCCTCGGCTCACGGCGACGACGTCGTGCCCAGCGCGGACAAGGCGGGGAATCAGATAGGAACCGATGTGACCAGTGGCGCCGATGACAGCAATCCGAGACATGGACAGCCCTTTCCGATAGGGGGCGTAGGTGGCCATGCTACGCGGCGCAGGAGGCATGGTGGCGGATCTTCGCCGTCGGCCAGTAGTCTGAGCACCTATTCAGTGGCTGCTCGGGGAGGAACGGTCATGATTGCGGTCTCCGTGGAGGAGCGCGAAGGCTTCGCCGAGGTCATTGTGAGGGGCCGGCTGACGATGTCCGGTGTGGGGCATCTGACGAGCGCAGTGTCTGACGCGATCAGGCGGGGACACCGGCTGCTCGTGCTGAACATGCGCGAGACAGAGTTCATGGATTCGTCAGGTCTCGGCGCGATGGTGGGCTGCCTCAAGGCGGCGCGCGAGGCCGGGGGAGACCTCCGGCTCGGCAAGATCAGCGACCAGGTCGGCGCGGTGCTCGTCCGGACGAACGTGGACCGGGTCTTTGCGCCGCACCTGAGCGGGGCGTAGATGGCGGCCGCGCGGGGGCGAGTCACGGGGAACCCCGCGTTCGTGGTGGGCCCGGTGCGCCGGGAGACATTCGGGGCCTTTGTGGAGCACCTGGGCCGCTGCGTCTACACGGGCATCTACGAGCCCGGCCACCCCACCGCCGACGACGCCGGGTGGCGGCGCGACGTCCTTGACCTCGTGCGCGAGCTCGGAGTGGGCCTGGTCCGCTATCCGGGCGGCAACTTCGTCTCGGGCTACCGCTGGGAGGACGGCATCGGGCCGAAGGAGGACCGCCCAGCCCGCCTGGACCTCGCGTGGCACTCAACCGAGACGAACCAGGTGGGCCTCGATGACTTCATGGACTGGTGCGCCAAAGCTGGCGTCGAGCCGATGCTCGCGGTCAACCTCGGCACGCGGGGCGTCCAGGAGGCTCTGGACATCGTCGAATACTGCAACCATCCGGGGGGCACCGCGCTCTCGGACCTGAGACGGAAGAACAGCAGCGACGAGCCGTACGGCGTCCGCTTCTGGTGCCTCGGGAACGAGATGGACGGCGAGTGGCAGATCGGCCACAAGCCGGCCGCCGAATACGCGCGGCTCGCCGCGACCACGGCTCGCGCGATGCGGATGGCCGACGACGGCCTCCGGCTCGTCGTGTGCGGCAGCTCCAACTCCGGCATGGCCACCTTCGGGGAGTGGGAGCGCCAGGTGCTCTCCGAGGCGTATGAGGTGGTCGACTTCGTGTCCGCCCACCACTATTTCGAGAACGCCGGAGTCCTCGAAGACCACCTCGCCGCGGGCGTGGTCATGGATCGGTTCGTCCGGGACATCGTGGCGCACATCGACCATGTGAAGAGCGTCCGGAAGTCGTCGAAGGCCGTGAACATCTCCTTCGACGAGTGGAACGTCTGGCACATGAACAGTCCGCGGACCCCGCTGCCCTCCGGGGATGACTGGCCGGAGGCGCCCGAGCTCCTCGAGGACCTCTACACGGTCGCAGACGCCGTTGTGGTGGGAGACCTCCTCATCACGCTCCTCAACCACACCGATCGCGTCCACGCGGCGTGCCTCGCCCAGCTCGTCAACGTCATCGCCCCGATCATGACCCGTCCCGGCGGCGCGGCCTGGAAGCAGACCATCTTCCACCCGTTCGCGCTCACGTCCGCCCATGCGCGGGGCACGGTGCTCAGGCTCGCTGTGGTGTCGCCGTCGTTCGCCTCGCCGCGCCACGGCGAGATTCCCGCGCTCTCAGCGGCCGCAACCCACGATCCCGCGAGCGGCGAGGTCACCGTGTTCGCCGTCAACCGTTCGACGGCGGACCCGCTCCACCTCGACGTCGACCTCGGCGGCTTCGATGGCCTCCAGCTCACCGAGGCGCTCAGCTTCACGAACGACGATCCGCTCTGGCACGCGAGCGAGCAAGACAGCACCTCGGTGCTGCCGCGCACCCTGGAAGGCGCAGCGCTCGACGGCGGTCGTCTCGCCGCAGAGCTCGCACCCGTCAGCTGGTCGGTGTTCCGGCTCGCCCGGACGGCTGGAATGACTAAGGGCGAACGCCGCGCCTGAGGGACCGACGTCGCCCCCGTCGGGGGACGTGCTGCTTCGCAAGCACCCGCGGAGGCACCTCGAAAGGGAGGTCCCGCGTGAGGATTCCCGAGACGAGAAGGTCGCGGATGAGGGGGCACGGCCACGGCGCCCCACAGCCGGTACAGGGGTCGCCGAGGCGTGGTCCGAGGGGACGGTGGTTCCTCGCGGCCGGTCCCCAGACCTCCGCCTCCACGGCACGGCGCAGGGAGCCGCTCTCCCGCATTCCACGGAGGCGGTTCAGGATTTCGTCGTAGACATGCTCTGCCAGCAGAGTGCCCATGCCGAGCCCTTACCCCATGGCCCAGAGCAGTCACAGATCCGGGCAGTCACAGACTGGTGTTATTCGTCCTCGGATTCCTCATCGAAGGATTCCTCGTCGAACCGGACGGCGTCCCAGGCGAGGATGCGGGGCGTCGCGAGGCCCTCGGTCACGAAGGGATCGTCGGCGGCGAATCGCTCGGCGTCCTCCCGGTTCGTGAAGAGACCCATGGAACCGTTGACGCTCGGATTTTCGAAGGTGCCGAGGGCTAGGAGCCCGCCCCCGGCCGCGCGGAACGCCTCGTAGTAGGCCTTATGCTGCGGGAACACCTCGCGGAGGCGGGAGACGTCGGCGCCGTCGGGCACGTCGTAGAGAACCACGAATTCCATGTGACGGATCCTAGTGCTGCATGCCCTCCATCGTGAGGCTGGATGGCCCGGTGCCGCTTTCCGTGACCAAGTACTGGCCCATCATGCCCTGGTCCTCGTGGGTGAGGACGTGGCAGTGGTACATGTACGGATGCTGTTCATCGGCGTAGGCGGGCATCTGCATGGCGATGCGCATGCGGTCGCGCGGGAGAACCGGGATCGTGTCCTTCCAGCCGCGCATGGCCGCGGGCGGCTGGGCGCCATTGATGTCGAGCAGCTGGAACTGCACGCCGTGCACGTGGAAGTTGTGCTGGTAGGCGCTCGTGTTGTCCACGTACCAGACCTCCGTGGCGCTCTTGGCCACTACTTCGTCGACCCGGTTCATGTCCATTGTGTGGTTGTTGATATTCCGGCCGTTGAGCGTGAAGCTCCGGATATGCGCCCCGTCGACGTCGATGGCAGGGATCGTTGTGAGCGACGAGGGGAGCGCGGGCGACGGCGTGAGGCTCGCCGATGCGTCGAGCCGCAGGACATCGAAGTCCTTGCCCCCGCCGAACGCGTCGGGCGGGTTCACGGAGCCGAGCTCGGGAGCGAAGGAACGGAGCATGATCTGCTCGCCGGGCTTGAGGTCGACGACGATTTCCGCGCGTTCCGCTGGGGAGAGCTGCACCCGGGTGACGGGCGCGGGCGCGGCGAGCAGGCCGCCGTCGGACGCGACGACCTGGAAGGTGCGATGGTCCGCAAGGCCGAAATTGAACCAGCGCCCGTCGCTCGCGTTGAGCAAGCGCAGCCGGACGCGCTCGGTGCTTACCTTGAGGGTCGCGCCGAGGACGCCGTTCGCGGCGATCGAGTTGCCGAGCGTGCCGAGGGAGTTGCCCGAGGAGTCGAAGGTGAGCTGGCCGTTCGAGTCGAGGCGGCGGTCCTGGACGATGACCGGGACGTCGTCGACCCCGTAGGTGTGGGGGAGTTGAGGGGCTCCGGGCTCGTCGATGAGGAACAGGCCCGTGAGGCCGAGGGACACCTGTCGCTCGGTGCTGCCGTGCGGGTGCGGGTGGTACCACAGCGTTGCGGCTGGCTGGTCGATCGTCCACGCGGGGGATCCGGAGGAGCCGGCGTCGATCATCTGGTGGGGTCCGCCGTCGTCGGCCGCGGGCAGGCGCATGCCATGGAAGTGGATGGTCGTCTCCTCGCTGAGCTGGTTGCGGAGGTCGATGCGCACCTTTTCGCCACGCCTGGCGCGCAGGGTCGGGCCCAGGTAGGAGCCGTTGTAGCCCATCGAGTCCGCAGGCTTGCCGGGAACGAACTCGTGTTTGCCGCCCTGCGCGTTCAGTGCGAAGACCCGCGTTCCGCCTTGGACCGTCGATTCCGCGAGCGGCGGGATGGGTAGAGCCGCGCCGAATTGGACCTTCGGCACGTCCTCGGGCGCCGCGCAGGAAGTGAGGGCCGAGGACAAGGTCGGGGCGAGCACGCCGACCGCCGCAGTGGCGCGGAGGAACTGGCGGCGGGAAAGAAGCACGCCTTCTAGCGTACGGCGGGTCGGGGCAGGCCATACTGAGTCCATGCCTGAGCCATGGATCCACGGGGATGCAGCCACGGTCGTCATCCTCCGCGACGGTGCGGCGGGCGTCGAGGTTCTCCTTCTTGAAAGGCCGTCCCTCGGCTCGTTTGCGGGTGCCTGGGCCTTCCCCGGCGGCCGAGTGGACCCGGAGGACGCGCTTCCCGACCACGCGCTCCCCGACGCCTCAGCGGAGCCCCAGCGCGCTCCACTCGCCGTGCGGCGGGCTGCTGTGCGGGAAACGCTCGAGGAGACCAACCTGGCCCTCTGGGCCGACTCCCTCGTGGATCTCTCCGTCTGGGTCCCGCCGCAGCGCGCGGAGAAGCGCCTCAGGACGTGGTTCTTCGTCGCGAAGGATCCCGGCACCGAGATCCGGCTCAACGACGGCGAGCACGTTGCGTACGCGTGGGTGGCTCCCGCCGTCGCCCTCGAGCGCCACGCACGCGGTGAGATGACCCTCTTCCCGCCCACCTGGGTCACCCTGCACGGTCTCCTCGGCTCGGAGACGACGGCCCTCGTGCTCGCCGACGCTGCGTCAAGGGAGCCCGAGCTCTACGCGAGCCTCCAGCTCCTGGCCGACGACGGACGAGTCGAGGCTGTCCTCTGGTCCGGCGACGCCCAGTACGGCAATCCGGCATCCACGGGGCCGGCGAGGCACCGGCTGCACATGACGTCCCTGCCGTGGGTGTACGAGCGGAAGGCCTAGCCCACCGGCTGCTGGGCGTTCGCCTCGACGGCCGCGGCGATCACCGGCGCGAGGCGCCGGACGCCCTCGTGGATCTGCTCGGGGGAGACCCCGCTGAAGGCGAGCCGGAGCTTGCTGCTCGTCTCGCTGCCGGGCGTGAACGCGGCGCCCGGGATGAAGACGACTCCGGCGTCGATCGCCTGGTACAGCAGAGGATACGTGTCGATCCCCTCGGGGAGGGTGACCCAGACAAAGAAGCCGCCCTCCGGCGTCGTCCATTTCGCTTCGGCGGGGAAGTGCTCGCCGAGGGCCTGCAGCATTGCCGCGCACCGCTCCGCGTAGACCGCGCGGGATTCGGCGAGGTAGGTGCGCCAGTCGAACCGGTGGAAGAACTCTGTGACCAGCAGCTGGGTGAGCGTCGAGGGGCAGAGCACCACAGCCTCGGCCGCAAGGTAGAAGCGGCGGTAGAGGTGTCGGGGCACGAGCGCCCAGCCCAGGCGCACGCCGGGGGAGAAGATCTTGGAGAACGAGCCGCAGTAGATGACGTCGTCCGGGTTGTCGGCCCGCAGGGGCGTGATCGGGTGGCCATCGAAGCGCAGCATGCCGTACGGGTTGTCCTCAAGGACGAGGATGTTGTGGTCTCGGCAGATGTCCACGATGCGCTGGCGGCGCTCGGCGGCCAGAGTGATGCCCGAGGGGTTGTTGAAGCTCGGGATCGAGTAGAGGAGCTTGATCCGCTTGCCCTGGCCCTCGAGTTCGGCGATGCGCGCTTCGAGCTCCTCGGGGATGAGGCCGTGCTCGTCCATGAAGACGGGCTCGACCTGGACTTGGTACGCCTCGAAGGTGTTGAGCGCGCCGACGTAGGTGGGATCCTCGACGAGGACCACGTCTCCCGGGTTGCAGAAGACCTTCGCCGCAATGTCCTGAGCGGACTGGGAGCCGGTGGTGACGACGACGTCATCCGGCGAGGCTCCGAGGATTCCCTCCTCCGCCATGATCTCGCAGATGAGCTGGCGAAGCTCCTCGGTGCCCTTGCCGCCGCCGTAGTGCAGGGCCGTCATGCCGTGCTCCTCGATGACGCGCTTCGCGGTCTCGCCCACGAGGTCGAGGGGCAGCTTGCTGAGGCTCGGGGAACCGCCGGCCAGGGAGACGAGGCCTGGGCGGATGGAGATGTCGAAGACGTCGCGGACAGCCGACTGCTTGATGTTGTGGGCGCGGTCGGAAAAGAGCGCCTCGTGGCGATGGCTGGCCTCGGCGCGCTCAAGGGCGGTCTGCGTTTCGGCGGTCAGTTCAACCGTGGTGTCCTGTGAAGTCACTCACACAGAGTAGCTGGAAGTTTCCGAATACGCACCCTTTGTTGTTCGGCCTATTCGGCAGATCCGAATACCATGCTCCTATGTCTGCCTATACCGTCACGCGCAGCGCCTTCATCCCTGCCCCGCCCGAGCAGATCTTCCCCTACGTGAACAACCTCCATAACTGGACCGAGTGGTCGCCCTGGGAGGGGACCGACCCGTCGATGGAGAAGACCTACGCCGGTCCGGAATCCGGGCCAGGCGCCCAGTATGCGTGGCAGGGCAATCGCAAGGTCGGTTCCGGGCGGATGGAGATCGTCGAGTCGAACGAGCCGAGCAGCGTCCGCATCCGCCTTGAATTCCTGAAGCCGTGGAAGGCCGTGAATCCGACCGGCTTCACGTTCGAGCCTCAGGCCGGCGGCACCCGCGTGACGTGGTCCCTCGCCGGCGAGACGCGAGGGCTCTCCACACTGTTCGTGCGCTTTATGAACATGGACAAGATGGTGGGCAAGGACTTCGAGAAGGGGCTCGCCCAGCTCTCGCGCGTCGCCGCGCCGAAGGGGTAGCCGCTACTCCTCGTCGATCCCCTCGGCTGGATCCTCCGAATGGGCGCGGATCTCGGTCGTGTCCGCTTCCTCATCGCCTTCGGCGGGGGCCTCGCTGTGGATGCGGTCCTCGTCGCCGTTGATGCGTGACATCTCGGTGTCGCCTCGATTCTGTTTCCAGTCCCCTTCATCCAGCCTAGGCTTCGGTCCCGCTGGGGGCTATGGCCGGCAGGAATCGGGCAACAGCAAAGCCGCCGCCTCATGCGAGGCGGCGGCTTTGCTATCTGTGGTTAGCGGTCGTCGTCGTTCTTCTTGAACGAATCCTTGACGTGCTCGCCGGCCTGCTTGAGCCCGGCCTTGGCCTGGTCTGCGTGACCCTCAGCCTCGAGGCTGTGATCGTCGGTGACCTTTCCGGCCCCCTCCTTGACCTTGCCCTTGAGTTCTTCAGCCTTGTTCTCGATCTTGTCGTCGGCTCCCATGCTGCTCCTTTCGTTGGGCTCGTCGGTCAGGTGCTTGGAGCACTCCACCGTGCCTGTTCGTTGCCCGCTCCCGAGGAGGTCAAACATGAGTCCGGCCATGACCTGATTTCGAGACGATTTTGTCCGGCCCGGTGCGCTTGCCTAATCTGACTGCAGTCGAGCAGCGGCAGTCCTTCTTCCCCACGGAGCTGTACCGCCATGCCGATCGACCGAGCCGCCAGCGGCCCGGAGTGCCCCCATGTGCCCGGTTTGAGCGATGCCCAGCGCGCCGAGCTCGTGATCCGGCACCTCGGACTGGCCGATGCCCTGGCGCGCCGCCACGCGGTGCGTGGGCACGACGTTGCCGACCTCACGCAGGTGGCCCGCCTTGGTCTGCTGAGTGCCGCCGCAAGGTATGTGGAGGGCCAAGGGGAATTCGTGAGCTTCGCTGTGCCGACGATTCTGGGGGAGATCAGGCATTATCTGCGGGACAACTCGTGGGTGGTCCGGCCGCCGCGCGGCATACAGGAGCTGCGCATGCGGGTCAACGGCGCACGATCTGACCTCGAGCAGTCGCTGGGGCGCGAGCCAAGCCTGAAGGAGCTTGCGGAGGCGCTCGATCTCACGCCGAGCGAGGTCGCCGAGGCGGCCGCCGCCGAAGCGGCGCTCGTCCCGCACCCGCTGGGCGGAACGGACGAGGACGACGGCGGCCCCGAGGTTGGCATGGACGACCCCGGCTTCGGCGAGGCTGAGCTGCGCGCCATGCTGGACTCGCTGCTCCGCGGGGCTAGCGCCCGCGAGCGTCGCCTGCTGCACCTGCGCTTCGTGCGCGAGATGAGCCAGAAGCAGATCGCGGGGGAACTCGGCGTGAGCCAGATGCAGGTTTCCCGTCTCCTCCGGAAGCTCCTCGTCAGGCTCAGGGCAGGGCTCGACGGCGGACAGGCCGGCGGCGAGCGCGACGAGGAGCCGTCCGCGCAGGGGGAGTAGGAATTACACCGAAACCAGCCCGTGCCAGTCGTTCTCAAGCGGGAGGCCGTGCGCCTCGGAGACAGAGCGGTTGGTGACCCGGCCAGCCGCGACGTTGAGGCCTGCCGCGAGGGCCGGGTTCTTCTCGAAAGCCTTCTCCACGCCAAGGTCCGCGAGCAGGGCCGCGTACCGGAGGGTGACGTTCGTCAGGGCGTAGGTCGACGTGTTCGGGACCGCGCCGGGCATGTTGGCCACGCAGTAGAAGATCGAGTTGTGGACTCGGAACGTGGGGTCCTGATGCGTGGTCGGGTGCGAGTCCTCGAAGCAGCCGCCCTGGTCGATGGCGATGTCCACCAGGACCGATCCTGGCTTCATCCGCGAGACGAGCTCGTTGGTGACGAGCTTGGGGGCCTTCGCTCCGGGGACGAGGACGGAGCCGATCACGAGGTCGGCCTCGACGAGGGACTTCTCGATCTCGTACTTGTTGGAGGCCACGGTCTTGATTCGGCTTCCGTAGAGCGCGTCGAGCTCCTGGAGGCGGGCGATGTTGATGTCCAGGATGGTCACATCCGCGCCCAGGCCGATGGCGACGACGGCCGCATTCGTCCCAGCGACGCCCGCCCCGAGCACCACGACCTTCGCCGGGCGGACGCCCGGGACGCCGCCGAGCAGGATGCCCTTGCCGCCATTCGGGGCCAGGAGCGCCTGCGCCCCGACCTGCACCGACAGGCGGCCGGCTACCTCGGACATCGGGGCGAGCAGGGGCAGCGCCCGGCCCTCCTGAACCGTCTCGTAGGCGATCGCCGTGACGCCCGCGTCGAGGAGGGCCCGCGTGAGCTCGGCCTCTGCGGCGAGGTGGAGGTAGGTGAAGAGAATGAGGCCCTTGCGGAAGTAGCGGTACTCGGACGCGATGGGCTCCTTGACCTTCATGACCATGTCCGCCCGGGCCCACACATCCGCTGCGTCGGCGACGACCTCGGCGCCAGCAACGCGGTATTCATCGTCGGTGATGCCGGAACCGAGTCCGGCCCCGCCCTCCACGAGCACGCTGTGCCCGTGGGCAACGAATTCGTGGACTCCCGCAGCCGTGATGGCCACGCGGAACTCGTTGTTCTTGATTTCCTTGGGGACTCCGATGATCACTTTCGTCTCCGTCATTCTCGCGGTGTTGACGCGGGGTTCCTGCGTGCTTCCAGCGTAGGATCCCTGTGAGCTGGACAACATGCGAGGTGACCGCGCGCGCAGGGTGACTTCCGCGGATTTCCGCGGTTTCCGTCGTCGTTCGTTGAACTCGTGTCGCACGTGGGGACGGCAATTGTCGCCTGCTGTGGGGACAAAAGCCTATGCTGGGAGGCATGCGCGAAGGGGTCGAGGACCTTGTTGAGAAAGCCGCCCAGAAGCTGGGAAGGGGGCTGTCCGTCGAGGACCTCGACGGGCTCCTCGTTGCCTACTCTTCCAACCAGGCCCACGCCGATCCCGTCCGGGTGAATTTCCTGCTCTCCAAGCGAGTCCCGGCCGACGTCAGCGCGTGGCAGCTCTCGCACGGGATCGCGACGGCGGTGCGCCCGGTTGCCGTGCCGCCCAACGCCGATCTGGGGATGTACGGGCGGGTGTGCGTTCCGCTCCTGGTCCGCGGCTTCCGCGTCGGGTACCTCTGGGTTCAGCAGGAGCCGGAGGAGGAAAGTGCGACGGCGATCCTCGCCGCATTGCCGGGCGTGCGCCTTGAGGTCGAGCTCATCGCAGGGCTCCTCCTGGACTCGAACACGGCGGCGTCCGCGCACCGGCGGCAGCGCGAGACGACGTTCCTCTCCGCGGCGGCCGGCGACAAGCCGGCGCTCGCCGAGATCGCGGGGTGGCGGGAGGTCCACGGGCGGGCGCCCTGGCAGATGGTCACGCTGCTCGACCCGGACGGTGCGGACCCCGAGGATCCTCAGGCCGCCGTCGTCGCCACCAGCACCGCCGCGATGCTCGCCACCGCAGGGATCGACCCAGCGCTGTTCACGGCGGGGGCCGAGACCCACGCCGTGGCCCTCTTCGCCCACTCGACGGGGCGCGCCAACCACGCGGCGGTCCTCACACACTACGAGCGGGAGCTGGCCAAGCGCTCAGGGCGACCGCCGGGCCGCGTCCTCGTGGGGATCAGCGAGCCGTTCTCTTCCCTGCGCGGCCTCCCGGACGCCTACGCCCAGTCGAAGGTCGCGGCCCAGGCGGCCGCCGTCGACCCCGCCCTCGGGGAGCTCGTGGACGTTCGTACGGTAGGCGTGTACCAGCTCATGGGTTCGGTCGGCATGGAGCCGTCCAGCGTGTTCGCCGACCTGCTCGTCGAGGAAGACCGTGCGGACGAACTGCTGCCCGTGCTCGAGGAACTCTACGACAACGACGGCGCCGTGCAGACCGTCGCGGATCGCCTGCACATCCATCGCTCGACCGTGTATCACCGGGTGGCGCGGGTGCGGAAGCTCCTCGGCGCGGACCCTCTGGGGGGCCGGGTGCGCCAGGAGCTGCACCTTGCGCTCAAGGCGCGCCGCTGGGCCGCGCGCCCGCGGATCTAGCCGCTGGCCTTCTGCTTTCCCAACCAGGCGAGAACGTCCTCGCGCCGGATTCGCCGGTGCGTCCCGCGGTATTCGACCGGCCAGACGCCGAGGTCCGTGAGCTTGCGGACGTAGCTATGGCTGATTCCCGCGAGCTCGGCGGCCTGCGCGACCGTGAGGACGTCCTCCGCGCTGCTCACCGTGACGGCCTCCCCGCGGCCGAGCCTCGCGAGGAGATCCAGGACGGCGTCCCTTGCCGTGTCCGGGAGGCGGTAGGCCGTGCCGTCGGCGAAGACGGTCACATCCCCGGCATCGAGCGCGCGCGAAAGGGTCGCGGCGTCGTCTGGCTCGAGGCTCGGCGTGGTGCGGGGCGCGAAGCGGCTCATGCGCCCCAGCGTAAAGCTTGCTCCGTCAGCTCCGCAGGGTGTACACCCTGCGGAGCTGACGGAGCAACATGGGAGGGGGCGGTCAGGCGACGCGCTCCTCCTCACGGAGGGCCTCGGCGTGGGCGGCGATGCGCGCCTGGTGCAGCGGCGATTGGCGCAGCACGAGCCACGCGGCGAAGAGGATGGCGAACCAGATCGGCGTCACGAGGAGCGCGATGAGCGTGTCGGTCTGGGTTGTGAGGGCCCACACGAGGAACGCGAAGAACGCGTACGTCACCCAGATCATCACCGGGCCGCCGGGCATCTTGTAGGTCGAGGCGGCGTGCAGTTCGGGGCGTCGCTTGCGGTACACCAGGTAGCTCGCGAGGATGATCGACCACACGAACATGAAGCACACGGCCGAGACCGTGGTCACCATGTCGAACGCGGTGCCGATGTCCTTGCCCGCGTAGAGGAGCACGACGCCGGAGAGCAACAGGATGCACGAGAGGAACAGTGCGTTCTGGGGAACCTTGCGCGAGGACAGCTTGCCGAAGATCGACGGCGCGTCGCCCTCCTGGGCGAGGCCGAACACCATGCGGGACGTCGAGTAGATGCCGGAGTTCGCGCTCGACATGGCTGAGGTGAGGACCACGAGGTTCACGATCGTCGCGGTGGCACCGAGTCCCGCGAGGGAGAACATTCCGATGAACGGCGAATGCCCCGCCTGGAACTGGGTCCACGGCGTGACCGACATGAGGATGATGAGCGCGCCGACGTAGAACAGGCCCACGCGGACCGGAATGGCGTTGATGGCCTTGGGCAGGTTCTTCTCTGGGTTCTTGGTCTCGGCGGCGGCAGTGCCGACGAGCTCGATGCCCACGAAGGCGAACACGGCGATCTGGAAGCCCGCCACGAAGCCCATGAACTCCTTGGGGAAGAACCCGCCGAACTGCCACAGGTTGGCGAACGCGGCGGTGCCCGCGGAAGAGCTGAAGCCCGAGAAGATCATGATGAGGCCGGTCACGATGAGCGCGAGGATGGCCACGATCTTGATGAGCGCGAACCAGAACTCCACCTCGCCGAACGCCTTGACGGTGGGCAGGTTGAGGGCGAGGAGGATGAGGATCGTGGCGAGACCGGGGATCCACAGCGGGATTCCGGGCCAGAGGGTCTGGGCGTAGCCTGCGATGGCCACGACGTCGGCGACTCCGGTGACGACCCAGCAGAACCAGTACGTCCAGCCCGTGAAGAAGGCGGCCCACGGCCCGAGGAGGTCGCCCGCGAAGTCGCTGAAGGTCTTGTAGTTCAGGTTGCTGAGCAGGAGCTCGCCCATGGCCCGCATGACGAAGAACAGCATGAAGCCGATGATCATGTAGACGAAGATCACCGACGGGCCGGCCACCGAGATCGTCTTGCCAGAGCCCATGAAGAGACCCGTGCCGATGGCGCCGCCGATCGCCAGGAGCTGGATATGCCGGTTGGAGAGGCCTCGGCTGAGGTGCGGCTCGCCCTGTCTCTGCCCGGTAGGGCTGGTGAGCTTAGTCATAGTGCTACTACCTTCGCGTAGTTGGCAAAAATGTGATGCCCCTAACAGGGCGAGTCCTAGATTACCGCTACTCCGAAGGCCAATTGACCATGCAGGATGCCCAGATGGTCTTTGGATCGACGCACCAAAGATCCCTCTAGTTGATGGAAATGGGGCCAAGTACCCTAGACTTGACGCTCTAAAACAACATTTGATTCGGAAGGAGCGTGCGCATGTCCCCCGATGTGCACAACCACCGGAGCCTGAGAATCGTCGTCGACCATGCGCATGAGCTCGACGCCGCACTTGGCTCGGCCATCGAGACGCTGCAGCAGACCGCTGTGGCGCAGCCCTGCTGCGGCATCCTCGTCACCCGAGAGGCAGCAGGGCAGTACACGGTCGCTCACGATGCGAGCGTCCCCTTCGGCGACACCCACCAGCGCATCGCCTGATTTTCTCCCCGGCCAACGCACGGCGCCCGGCGACTTCCCGGAGGAAGCCGCCGGGCGCCGTCGTTCTTTGAGTGCTAGGCCGCGGCCGGCTCTTTGAGCGCGGCCTTCGGATCGCGCAGCTTGACATTCGGCAGCGCGAGCGTGATGAGGAAGGCGACGACCATGAGGCCTGCCGCGGTCAGCATCACCACGTCGACGGACTGCGAGAAGCCGTCTTTGATCGGGTGGGTGAGCACCGAGTTGGCCTTCGAGAGCCAGCTCGTGTCGTTGAGGTTGTCCGTGCCGAGTCCGCCGGACGTGCCGCCCTTGAACAGGTCGAAAAGCGGCTTGTTCGCCGGATCCGCGGCGACCGCTGGATCTCGCATGGTCTTGATGAAGTCGGCCTGGTTGACGGCGTCCTTCATCGTCGAGCTGATCTTGTCGGCCGCGAGGCTGAAGAGCATCGAGATGAACACGGCAGTGCCGACTGCCCCGCCCATCGAGCGGAAGAAGGCCGCCGTCGACGTCCCCACGCCCATGTCCTTCGGCGGGACGGAGGTCTGCATCGCGAGCACGAGCGGCTGCATGCAGCAGCCCAGCCCCATGCCGAAGAACACCGCGACGAGGGCCGGCACCCAGAGCGGGGTGTCGACGGTGAGCACGAAGCCCATGGTCGTTGCGGCGCCGGCCAGCAGGAGGGTGCCGATCATCGGGAAGATCTTGAAGGTTCCCGTCGCCGAGATGGTGCGGCCCGCCGTGATCGAGGCGGACATGATGCCCACCGTGAAGGTGATCATGAGGAGCCCTGCCTGCGTGGGCGTGAGGCCCTTCACCAGCTGCAGATACATGGGGAGCATCGCGATGGCGCCGAACATGCCGATGCCGATGATGAAGTTCAAGAGCGCCGAGAGGCTGAACTGGGCGCTCTTGAAGAGCCGCAGCGGGATGAGCGCATAGTCGCCGGCGAACTTCTCGATGACCACGAACGCCGCGAGGCCCACCGCGCCGATGGCGTAGCAGACGATCGAGTTCGCCGACGCCCAGCCCCAGCCGCGGCCTTGCTCGGCGACGAGGAGGAGCGGCACGAGGCCGACGGTGATGGCCGCTGCGCCGAAGTAGTCGATCCGCTGGCGCGTGTGGTGCGCCGGGAGGTGCAGGAAGAGGAACACCGTCACGAGGGCCGCGATCGCGACGGGAACGTTGACGTAGAACACCCAGCGCCAGCCGGTGATCCACAGGATCTGGTCCGCGCCCGCGAAGGCACCGCCCACCACCGGCCCGAGCACCGAGGAGACGCCGAACACGGACATGAAGTAGCCCTGGTACTTCGCTCGGTCCGAGAGGGGCACGATGTCGCCGATGATGGCGAGGGCGAGCGCCATGAGGCCCCCGGCGCCGAGCCCCTGGATGCCGCGGGCCACGGCGAGCTCGCTCATCGAGTGGACGGAGCCCGCGAAGATCGAGCCGCCGAGGAAGATCGCGATGGCCGCGATGTACAGCGGGCGGCGGCCGAAGATGTCCGAGAGCTTGCCGTAGAGGGGCGTGCTCACGGTCGAGGTGATGAGGTAGGCCGTGGTGGCCCAGGCCTGAAGGCTCAAGCCATCGAGGTCGTTGGCGACCGTGTAGATGGCGGTCGAGACGATCGTCTGATCGAGGGAGGCGAGGAACATGCCGAGCATGAGCCCGACCATGACGCCCCTGATCTGACGCTTCGTGATGGCTCCCGGGGGAGCGGCGGAGGGTGCGGACTGCGACACGGAAGACTCCCTGAGGCTAGAGAGAGGGGGAAACTGAATTCGTTGCTTTCCGTAACTATCCTACGGCCGCTTTTCTTCCCGACAGGCATAATCAGGTGGGTGGAGGGGCGAGAATTCGACGAGCTGGACCGGCGCATCGTCGCGGCACTGCAGGTCAACGGCCGGGCATCCTGGCGACACATCGCCGACGTCCTCGGGGAGCCCTTCCGCACCGTCACCCGCCGCGGCCTCGCTCTGCTCGACTCCGGTGCCGTCCGGGTCGCGGGCCTCGCGGCCCTCGGCCCCACGCACCTGATCGAGCTGGACTGCGAGCCGGGGCGCCTCGAGGAGGTCGCGGCGGAGCTCTCCGCGAATCCGGACGTCATCTTCGCCTATGTGCTCTCGAGCCCCATGCGGCTCCTCGTGGAGGTCCACGCGAGGCCGGGGCAGCTCGCGTCCCTCGTGCTGGACGAGTTCCCGCACCTGGACGGGGTGGTTCAGGTGAGCGCCGCCCCGGTGATGGAGTACTTCCGGACGGTGGCCGACTGGCATCCAGGGCCGGTCACGGAGGCGGAAGCCGCCAGGCTGCGCGACGTACCCCCGCCGCCGGCGCGCCCCGTCGCCGCGACGGACCTCGACGGGATCGACCACCAGATCGTCCGGCTTCTCGTCGCCGACGGGCGCGTTCCCGTCGCGGAGCTCTGCGCCGCTGTGGGCCTGACCGCGCCCGCGGTGCGGCGGCGGCTCACCGGCATGCTCGAGCGGGGCGCTCTCTCCGTGCGCGCGATCGTCGACCCCGCAGACATCGGATTCCCCGTGGAGGCCGTGCTCTGGGCGCGGGTTGCGCCGTCGGATGTGCGCGAGGTGGGTCGGCTCGCGGCCGAGGCCCCCGGAGTCCGCTACGCCGTCATGGCCGTGGGGGAGTTCCAGCTCATGGTCAACGTGACCGTGGCCGGCCTCGAGGAGCTCCGCTCGTTCCTCACCGAGAGCCACTGGACCGCCCGAGTCCAGGCGATCCGCACCTCGCTCGTGGTCCGGGCCTACAAGCGTGGCGGCGTGGTCATGGACGGGCGGCCGCGAGCGCCTCGCGCATCGTCTTCGTCAGCGAGCTGAAGCGGGGGTTTCCCGCAAGGTCGTCGAGGAGCACGGGAGCCCCGTCCGCGTCCGCGAGGGGGATGCACCAGTTCCGGTACTGCTCGTGCGTGGTCCCGGGCTGATTCTGGGTGCGCTTCTCGCCGACCGCGTCGACGAGGGCCACGCCGAGCAAGGACGACGGCGTGAGCGCGGTGAACGCGTAGAGCGCCTCCACCGTGGCCTGGGACCCGTCCGGGGCCGGAACGGCTGGAAGGAGGCCCTTCTCGCGCACGAGCTCGAGGACGGCCTCCTGCTCCGCGGCCGCGGCCGCGCGTTCCTCCTCGACCGGTCGGGCCAGCAGGCCCAAGGCTTCCCGGAGGGCCACGTGCTCGCCCGCGAGGTAGCCGGCCGTCGGCGGCAGGTCGTGCGTGTTGACGCTCGTGAGGCACCGCTCGCGGTACCGTTCGGGCGCAAGGGGGCGGTCGCCGTCGTACTCGAACCAGAGGATCGAGGTGCCGTAGATGGCGCGTTCGGAAAGGTAATCCCGCACCCACGGCTCGAAGACTCCGAGGTCCTCGCCGACCACGATCGCGCCCGCGCGCTGCGCCTCGAGGGCGAGGATGCCTACCAGGGCCTCGTGGTCGTAGTACACATACGTGCCGTTCTCGGGGCCCCCGCCCTCGGGGATCCACCAGAGGCGGAACAGTCCGAGGATGTGATCGATGCGGAGGCCGCCCGCGTGGCGGAGGACGGTGCGGAGCATGTCCCGGTAGGCGGCGTAGCCCGAGGACTCGAGCCGGCGGGGATGCCACGGCGGCTGGCTCCAGTTCTGACCCTGCTGGTTGAACACGTCCGGCGGCGCGCCGACCGTGACCCCCGGCGCGAGGACGTCCGAGAGCGTCCAGGCGTCCGCACCCGTGGCGCTGACTCCCACGGCGAGGTCGTGGATGATCCCGAGGTCCACGCCGGATTCCTTCGCCGTGCGCTGGGCAGCCTCGAGTTGCTGGTCGCAGATCCACTGCAGCCAGCGGAAGAACTCGACGCGTTCGAGCCGTCCGTGGGTCTGCTGAGGGTCAGCCCAACCCGGGTCCCCGGGCGGGAGCTCCTCTGCCAGGGCGCACCAGAGGGCGAAGTCGTCGAGACCCTGGCCCTGCTCGGAACGGAACTGCGCGTACTCGGCTTCTCGCTCCGGCGTCCTCGGCACGGCGGCGATGAGCTCGAAAGCCTCCAGCTTGGCCGCGAAGCTCTCGTTGCGGTCCAGCAGGTCGGCGGAGCGGTCGGCCCTGTGCAGCGGCTCGGCGAGCGCTTCGATCCTGGCGCGGGCCCCGGCGTCCAGGCTCCGGTACTCGGGGATGTCCTCGACGCGGATGTAGAGCGGATTCACGAACCGGCGCGTGACCGGCAGGTACGGCGAGTCCTCGAGGGGCGGCCGCGGCTCGGCGGCGTGCAGGGGGTTCACGAGCACGAAGCTGGCGCCCTCGGCCCCGGACAGGGCGGCGAGGTCGGCGAGGTCCGCGAAGTCCCCGATGCCCCAGGATCGCGAGGACCGGACCGAGTAGAGCTGCGCCATGATTCCCCAGCGGCGACGATCGGCGAGGCGCAGGTTCGTTGCGAGCTGCGCGGGGGTGATGACGAGGGCGCACTCGGCGCTCGCGTTCTCTGCCTGTGCGTGCAGGGTGTGCCATCCGAGCGGGAGGCTGCGCGGCAGGGCGAACGTGGCCCGGCCCGTGAGGACGCCGTCGACTTCGCGGGGCGCCTCCCAGTCGTCCGCCTGCCGCACCTCGACGCGGGAGCCGTCCTCCGCGGTGATCCAGACCTGGACCGACGTCCCGTGGGGAACGTGCACGTGCACCTCGGTGTCCTCTCCCTCCCTGCCCACGACCACCGGCGGCAGGAGCCGGCGCCACGGCTCGAGCTCCGAATCCCGCAGCGCCGCCCGAGCGGCGTCGTCCGTCTCGGCGTCGACCCCGAGCGCGCCGAGGACGGTGCGCAGCGTCTCGCGGGAGACGGCCCGCTCCACGCCGTCCCAGCCCCAGTACGAGGTGGCTACCCGGTGGGCAGCGGCCAGCTCGCGAAGGAGAGTGTCAGTGTGGTCGTGCTGGTTCTGCTCAGTTCCGGCCATGCGCCCACTGTAGGCGGGGGATCCTCCCCGGAACCAGCAGGGAGTACCGTGGGCATCTGTGACATCCGTGAACCGTTCCATGATCGAGATTCCTACCCGTGACGGCGTCGCTGACGCATACTTCACCCACCCGGCTGACAGTGCGCCCCACCCAGGCGTGCTCTTCTACATGGACGCCTTCGGGGTCCGGCCGCACCTCAAGGCGATGGCGGATCGGCTCGCCGAGGCGGGCTACGCCGTCCTGGTCCCGAACGTGTTCTACCGGAGCGGGCACACGCCCGTCCTGGACCTCCCCGAGTTCATCGACACCTCGCAGCGGACGGAGCTCTTCGACCAGATCGGGCCCATGATGCGCGAGCTCACCCCCGAGCGGGCCGTGGACGACGCCGAGGCGTACCTCGCGTGGCTGGCCGAGCGTCCCGAGGTGGCCGACGGGCCGGTCGGCGTGACCGGCTACTGCATGGGCGCGCGCCTCTCGCTGCGCACCGCGGGCGCCTACCCCGATCGGGTCGCCGCCGCCGCTGGCTTCCACGGCGGTGGGCTCGCCACCGACGCCCCCGACAGCCCTCACCTCGTGGCCGAGCACGTGACGGCCGAGCTCTACTTCGGCCACGCCGATCAGGACCACTCTCTCCCGCCCGAGCAGATCGAGCGGCTTAACGCGGCGCTCACCGAGGCGGGCGTGCGGTTCCGGGCGGAGGTGTACGAGGGGGCGCGGCACGGTTACACCCAGGCTGACACGTCGTCGTACAACGCCGATGCTGCGGAGCGGCACTGGAAGGAGCTCCTCGCGCTGCTCGAGCGGACGCTCCCGCAGGCGTAGACGGCGCGCCGCAGCACTAAAGGGACGGGGCCCCGGGCGGGATCCCGTCCCTTTTTCGTGGGGTCTGGTCAAATGTGAGTTGGAGCACTACCTTGGTTCACTGTACCTATCAAACGAGGTGCTCATGGCTCAATCAGAAAGAGACTAGTAAGAAAATGACTCGCAATGAATGAACTGGTGTATCTGGATGCCGTGGAGCTTGCGGCGATGATCCGCTCGCGTGAGGTCTCCGCCGTCGAGCTGCTCGAGGCGCATCTGGACCGGATCCACGCGCTGAACCCGGCGATCAACGCGGTGGTCACCCTCGACGAGGAGGGGGCGCGGGCGGCGGCCGCGGATGCGGACCGGGCGCTCGCCGCGGGAGCAAGCGTCGGCCCCCTGCACGGCCTGCCGATCGCGTTCAAGGACACGGCCCGCACCCGCGGCCTCCGCACGACATTCAGCCACCCTCGCTACGCCGACCACCTCCCGGACGACGACGACCCTCACGTTCGCTCGATCCTCGCCGCCGGGGCGATCCGGCTCGGCAAGACGAACGTCCCCGAGCACGCGGCCGGCTCGCACACCGTCAATCGCGTCTTCGGCGCGACCCGCAACCCCTACGACCTCAGCCGGTCGGCCGGCGGGAGCAGCGGCGGGGCGGCGGCATCCCTCGCGGCCGGCTTCCAGCCGATCGCCGACGGGAGCGACATGGGCGGCTCGCTCCGCAACCCGGCCTCGTTCTGCAACGTCGTGGGACTGCGGCCAACCCCCGGCCTGGTGCCCGACGACGGCCCCAACGACTTCTTCACCCTGGGCGTGGTAGGCCCCATGGGCAGGACGGCCCGCGACACGGCGCTGCTCCTGGGCGTCATGTCCGTCGCCCCGACCTCGGCACGTTTCGTCGCCGAGGTGGAGTCGGCAGGGTGCAACGGCGAAGACTTCCGAGGTCTGCGCGTCGCCTTCGCCCCGACGCTCGGCGGGCGGGTGCCGGTCGAGCGGGAGGTGCTCGACGTCGTCGAACGCCAAGCCCAGCTCCTCGAGGAGCTCGGGGCCGACGTCGAGCGCGCGTGCCCCAACCTCGACGGCTCGGACGAGGCGTTCCGAACGCTGCGCGCCGCCGCGTTCGACTCCCTGTGGGGGGACGAGCTCGCCGCGGATCCGGACCTGTTCACCTCCTTCCTGGCGGGCAACATCCGCGACGGCGCGAGGCTCACGGGGCGCGATGTGGTGCGGGCGGAGGAGATCGTGACCCGGTTGGCCCGACGCGCCGACGAGTTCTTCGGCCGCTTCGACCTCGTCATCGCCCCGGCGGCCCAAGTCGCGCCGTTCCCCATCGAACTCGACTTCCCGACCGTCGTCGACGGCCAGCAGCTCGAAACGTATCTGGACTGGATGCGCGCTGCCTACCTCTTCACCCCGCTCGGCATCCCGGGCCTGTCCGTCCCCGCCGGCTTCACGCCCTCGGGCCTTCCCGTGGGCCTCCAGATGCTCACGCGCCGCGGAAGCGACGTCCGCCTGCTGCGGCTCGCGGCCGCCGTCGAACATGTCTCCCCGCTCGGATCCAGACACCCTGAAGGAGTTGCAGTCCTGTGAACACCCTCGCCACCCCGAGGAGGATCGCCATCCCGGCGGTTCCGTGCCTCGGCATGCTCATCACCCCGTTCCTTCCGTTCACCACCTCACCGACCCTCTGGTTCGGCGTTCCCGCGCCGATTGGGTGGGTCGTGGCGATGATCGTCCTGCTCGTCGTCGCGCTGCGGATCGTGGAGGCGTCCTATCGCCGGGCCGCCGGCCCACAGCGAGAGGCGGTCCGCTGATGCTCACTCCCGCGATCATCGTCGGCATCCTCTTCATCGGTGCCCTCGGCATCCTCGGCCGCAAGCGCCAGCGCGAGATGGCGCACTGGACGGTCGGCGGCCGCGACCTCCCGAAGTGGACCTCGTGGTTCCTCCAGGCCGGGGAGTCCCTCACCACGTTCAGCTTCCTGGGCCTCGCCGGCATCGCGTACGGCGGCGGGGTGAGCGCCCTTTTCGCGCTCGTCTACCTCTCCATCAGCTCGGCCATGCTCTACTTCGTGGCGCCCCGGCTGCGCGAGCTCGGTGCGAATCGCGGCTACCTCACCATGGCCGACTTCTTCCGCGACCGCTTCGGCAGCAGGGCGCTCTCGGTGGTTGTCGCGCTCGTCGGCGCCGTCTTCCTCATCCCGTACCTCCAGCTGCAGATCACGGGACTGGGGCTCATCGTCCAGCTCGCCACGGGAAGCAGTTCGGCGAGCGGGCTCAGCATGGTCGTCGCGTCCGCCCTCGTGGTGGTGTTCGTGATCTGGGCCGGGATCCGCGGGATTGCGCGTGTGGCAGTGTTCAAGGATTTCGCGATGCTCGTGGCGCTCCTCGTGGTCCTCGCCGGCGTCCTCGCGGGCGTGGGCACCATCCCGGACGTCTTCGCGCGGGTCGGCGAAGCCGCTCCGCGGCTCATGACCGTCTCAACGCCGGGGCTCGACACCACGTTCTTCGTCACGTCCGCGGTCGTGACGAGCATCGGGGCCGGCCTCAACACGTTCCCCCACCTCTGGCCCCCGATCCTCGCCGCGAAGAGCGGAGCCGTGCTGCGCAGCAACTACAGCTGGCTTCCGGTCTACCAGCTGCTCCTCGTCGTCCCGATCCTCGCGGGCATGGCAGGATTCCTGGTCCTCAAGCCCAAGACCCCGGGCAACAACGTCCTGCTCACCGTCGCCCAGCAGACGCTTCCCGACTGGCTCGTGGCGGTGATCGCGGTCGCAGGAGCTGCCGCCGCGATGGTTCCGGCCGCAGCGATCGCGATGGGCATCTCCTCGCTCGTCTCGAACAACGTGCTCAGCGTCAAGAACCCGACGCTGCGCTTCCGCCTCAACCACGCCGTCGTGGTGGTGGCCGTGGGACTCGCTCTCCTGTTCGGCCTCGCCAAGTCGGATATCGCCTCGCTCCTCCTGCTCACCTATGGCGGGCTCACCCAGCTCGCGCCCGCCGTCGCGCTCGCGCTCCCGAAGAAGGTCGGCGCCGGTGCGGTGCCCGTCCTGCTCGGCATCGTGGTGGGCACGGTGTGCGTCGCGGTGCTTGCGTT
>NZ_JBQCGQ010000076.1:0-7941 GCF_051955515.1 Sinomonas sp. | reverse complement strand
ATCATGATCACCTGGGGCATCGTCGCCGCGGCCACAGGCTTCGTGAACGGCGAGGCGAGCCTCTACGTCATGCGCATCCTGCTCGGCATTGCCGAGGCCGGCTTCTATCCCGGGGTCATCCTCTACTTCACGCTGTGGGTGCCGCGGCAGTATCGCGGCACGATGCTCTCGCTCTTCGTGCTCGGAGGAACCCTCTCCGGCATCATCGGCTCGCCCCTGACCGGCCTGCTCCTGACGCCCTCGACCTACTTCGGCGTCGAGTCCTGGCGAGCGATGTTCGTCATCGAAGGCATCCCCGCCGTGCTCATCGGCATCGTCTGCCTCTTCGTCCTGTGCGATCGGCCGGCCAACGCGAAGTGGCTCACCTCCCGCGAGCGGAACTGGCTGGAAGGCACCATCGCCGCCGAGGAGGCCCAGGTCCACTCCAGGCACTCGGTCGTCGGGATCTGGCGCTCGATGGCGGACGTCCGGGTCCTGACCCTCTCGGTGATCTACTTCTGCCTCAAGTTCGGCCAGTACGCCCTCTCGTTCTTCCTCCCGCTCATGGTGGTCGCCTTCCAGAAGGGCGGCGTCAAGCTCTCAACCTTCGAGGTGAGCCTCGTCGTCGCCATCCCGACCGCGGTCGCCGTGATCCCAGCGATCCTGTGGGCCCGCCACTCGGACAAGACCGGCGAGCGGATCTGGCACGCCACCATCCCGGCCATCGTCGGCGCCGTCGGCATCTGCATCTCGGCAGCGCTCCACGAGCCGATCCTGATCATGATCGCCCTCTGCGTCTCCACGGTGGGCCTGACCGCGCAGAGCGCCCCGTTCTACCAGATCCCCGGCCACTTCCTCACCGGCGCCGCCGCCGCGACGGCCTTCGGGCTTATCAACTCCCTCGGCAACCTCGGAGGGTTCGTCGCCCCGACCGTCTTCGGAGCCCTCAAGGACGCGACCGGCGACTACACGCTCCCCAGCTACATCATGGGCGGCGTCCTCATCGCGGCCGCGGTGCTCACCCTCATCCTTCCCAAGGCCTTCAAGATCGAATCGAAGGCCCTCAACCCCGAAAAGGCGTCCGCATGATCGAGGCCAAGATCTCCTCCGTCCACCTGGTCGAAGTCTCGGCAGTCCTTGCCCCCGATCCCTCGAGCCCCGGCTTCGCCCCGCAATCCCGTCCGGTCAGCGTCTACGACCAGTTCCACCCCGCCGGAGGCTGGCCTGCGCCCACCGATCCGCGCCGCAAGACCTCCCTGTACCTCGAGATCGGCACCACCTCGGGCGTGACGGGCCGCTACGGCCCGATCGACCAGGAAGCCGTGGCCCCGCTCGCCGAGGGAATGGCGGCATCGCTCCTCGGCCAGGACGCCCTTGGCGGCACCTTCATCTGGGATCTGCTCCAGCGCGGGAACCGCCACTCCCGCCACGGCAACCGCAAGATCGCCATCAGCGCCGTCGACAACGCGCTGTGGGACCTCCGCGGACGAGTCCTGGGCCTCCCGGTCTGGCGCCTCCTCGGCGGAGGCGGCAGGCCGAACATCCCGGCCTACGCGAGCACCCTCGGCACCTTCCACGGCGAGGGCCAGGTCGAGGAGACCGCCGCCCGCCTCCTCGACGAGGGCTACACAGCGCAGAAGTGGTTCTTCGGCGACGGCCCCGGACAGGGCGCCGAGGGAATGGACCGCAACGTGGCGCTCGTCGAGCGGACCCGAGGCACCGTCGGAAACAGTTCGGCCCTCATGTTCGACGCCTTCATGAGCTGGGACCTCACCTACGCCCGCCGCTGGTCCAGCAGAGTGGAAGGCCTCGGCCCGGACTGGCTCGAGGAGCCCTTCCCGGCCGGCGCCGTCGAGTCGTTCGCCCAGCTCCGCGCCACCACGTCGATCCCCCTCGCGGCCGGCGAGCACCTGTACGACCGCTACGACATCCTGCCCTTCCTCCAGCGCGGCCTGCTCAGCGTCCTCCAGATGGACCCGGAGTGGTGCGGCGGCGTGACGGATCTGGTCCGGATGTGCGCCCTGGCCGAGCCGTACGGGGTTCCCGTCATCCCGCACGGGCACAACATCCACGCCGCGCTGCACGTCGTCGCGAGCCAGTCCCCCGAGCTCTGCCCGCGGGTCGAATACCTGTTCCTCCACGAGCCAGAGCGGCACCACTTCGAGCTCGACCCTCCGGCCCCGAAGGGCGGAATCATCGCGCTGCCCACCCGGCCCGGCTTCGGGATCGAGCTCGACGAGGGGCGCATCAAGGAATCCCTGGACGTCATCGCGGTGTCCTGACGGCCGACAGTAGCGACCCTCCCATCGGCCATCGGCCGGGGGAGGGTCGCTAGCCGACGCGTGCGATCGCCGTGAGCGTTGCCTCGATGCCGGACGGCGAGAGCACGTGCTGCGAGACGAGCTGGCTGGCGCCCATGACGGCGGCCCGCTCGCCGGCCCGCGAGAGAACGATGCGGAGATTCGTCGTTGCAAGCGGCGGTGATCGGTGGTACACGACTTCGCGGACGCCCGCCATGATGTGCTCGCCCGCCGCGGCCATCGACCCTCCGAGGACGATCACGCTGGGGTTGAGGAGGTTGACGCACGTGGCCAGGACCTCGCCGATGTCGCGTCCGGCCTGGCGCAACGCCTGGATCGCGGCGAGGTTCCCGTGGGCCGCCAGCTCGACGACGTCGGCTCCCCTGCTGGCATCCACACCCTGTACGGCGAGCGAGCCGGCGACGGCGGCGCCCGAGGCAAGTGCCTCGAGGCACCCGATATTGCCGCACCGGCAGACCACGCCGTCGCCGCGGGAGACCCTGACGTGCCCGAGGTCGCCCGCAGTTCCATCGGCGCCCCGCTGCAGCTGGCCGCTGCTGATGATCCCGGAGCCGATGCCCGTTGCGACCTTGATGAACAGGAGGTCATCGACGTCCGGCCAGAACGCGGCCCGCTCTCCGAGCGCCATGATGTTCACGTCGTTGTCCACGAGGACCGGCACTGCGAGGCCGCGCTGGACGAAGCCGACCACGTCGAAGCCGTCCCAGCCGGGCATGATGGGTGGTTTCACAGGTCGGCCCGTTGCGTGCTCCACGGGCCCCGGCAGGCCGATGCCCACGCCGGCCAGCAGCCTCTCCGGTCTGCGCGAGGAGGCCAGAAGCCGCTTCCCCGCGTCCACGATGTGACCGAGGACCGGCTCGGGTCCCGTTGCCACCGGCAAGGCAGTGCGTTCCTCGGCCTGGACCTCGCCATTGAGGTCGGTCAGGGCGACCCGGACGTGGCTCGCGCCGACGTCGACGGCGAGCACCGAACGCGCTTGGGCGTGGAACGCGAAGCGTGACGGGGGACGCCCTCCGCTGGAGAGCGCCTCGCCGACTGAGACGATCAAGCCCGAATTCAGCAGGAGATCGACTTTGCCGGCCACGGTTGACCGAGCAAGCCCGGTGGTCATGGCCAATTCGGCCCTCGTCCACGGCTTGCCGTCGCGCAACAGCTGGAACAGGTCTCCGGTGCGCGAGATCGCGGCAGCGAGCATCTGCTCAGTGGGCGATGTCTCGTCGGAGAGTCGGCGCCCGCCGCGTCGGTCAGCCATGACCGCCAGTCTTTCACAACGACTTCCGTAAATCCACCAGTCTAAAGGTTGTCCACATACGAGGACTTTTGCTTGCCAATCGTCAAAAGTGTCTCTAGTCTCAAAGTGAAGCAGCTCACGGTCCCGCCGGTCATCGTCTCGACCACTCACTACAGCGAGAGGACACTGTCCCCATGGCCTACTCAGTCCAGCTTTACACCGTCCGTGACGCCATTGAAAAGGACCTGCCCAGCGCTATCCGACGTCTCGCGGAGATCGGCTACACGCAGGTGGAGCCGTACAAGTTCGCCGAGCGCGCCGAGGAATTCGCGGCAGCGTTCGAGGAGAACGGCATCACGGCCCCGACCGGGCACGCCCCGCTGCTCTCGTCGGATCAGGACGAGATCTTCGCAGCGGCGAAACGTCTCGGCATCGGCACCGTGATCGATCCCTACATTCCGGCCGAGCACTGGCAGGACGCCGACTCGATCCGCAACACCGCTGAGCGGCTCAACGCAGCGGCCACAAAGGGCGCTGAGCACGGAATCCGCGTCGGGTACCACAACCACGCCTGGGAGCTGGCGTCGAAGATCGAGGGAACCACAGCACTCGAGTACTTCGCGTCCCTCCTCGACCCTGAAGTGATCCTCGAAGTGGACACTTACTGGGCCGCCGTCGGCGGGGAAGACCCCGTGGCGCTGCTGAAGCGCCTGGGTGATCGCGCCGTCGCCATCCATATCAAGGACGGCCCGGTGAACGACGACAGGAAGGCCCAGCTTCCCGCGGGCCAAGGCGAGGTCGATATCTGGGGCGTGATCGCCGCAGCGAGGAACCTCGAGGTCGGGGTGGTCGAGTTCGACGACTACTCGGGGGACATCTTCGAGGGCGTCGCCGCCTCGCTGCGGTACCTCGAGGCCGGCGCCGCTGCTGCTGCAGCATCGAACACCGAGGCAGCGCGATGAGCCGGGGTCCCGTGGGCGTCGCCGTCATCGGCGCGGGCGTCATCAGCAAGCAGTACCTGGACAATCTGACCAAGTTCCCGGACCTCAAGGTCCATGTGATCGCGGACCTGTTCCCGCAGGCGGCCAAGGCCCGCGCCGAGGAGTACGGGATCGCCGAGCACGGAACCCCGGAGCTGGCCCTGAATCACCCGGACGTGGACATCATCGTCAACCTCACGATCCCGGCCGCGCACGTCGAGGTCGCCACGGCCGCGGTGCGCGCGGGCAAGCACGTGTGGAGCGAGAAGCCGTTCTCCCTGGACCGGGAGAGCGGGCTGGGCCTCCTGAAGGAGGCGGACGACGCCGGCCTGCGGCTCGGGTGCGCCCCGGACACCTTCCTGGGGGCCGGGCTGCAGACGGCGCGGCGGGTGATCGAGCGCGGCGACATCGGCACCCCGCTGACGGCCCAGACGGTCTTCCAGACTCCCGGCCCGGAGTCGTGGCACCCGAATCCGGCGTTCCTGTTCCAGCGCGGGGCCGGTCCCCTGTTCGACATGGGCCCGTACTACTTCACCGCCCTGATCCAGACGTTCGGCAGCATCCGGCGCGTTGCGGCGCTGGGGAACATGGCCAAGGCGACCCGCGTGATCGGCTCCGGGCCAAAGGCGGGAGAGGAATTCGAGGTCGAGGTCCCCACGCACGTGAGCGCGCTGGCCGAGTTCGAATCCGGCGCCTCCTCGCACAGCATCTTCAGCTTCCAGTCCCCCAGGACCCGGATGGGCTTCGTTGAGATCACCGGAACCGAGGCCACGCTGTCGCTGCCGGACCCGAACTACTTCGACGGCGACCTGGAGATCTGCAGGGCCGGCGAGCACGAGTGGACCAAGATCCCCACCACCGGCCCGGCCAACGGGCGCGGCATGGGCGTGCTGGACATGGCCCGCTCCATCCGCGCCGGCGTCCCGCACCGGGCCACGGGCCAGCTCGCCTACCATGTCCTGGACACCATGGTCTCGGTCTCCGAGTCCATCGACTCCGGCGCGTTCACCGACGTCGCCAGCTCTGCGCCGTCGTCCGCCCCGCTGCCGGAGGACTGGGCGCCCGAGCAGGCGACCCTCGACGGGGTGCTCGCGTGAGCCCTGAGCAGGCCGGCCGGCCGCTGGGGGTCGCCGCGATCGGGTATGCGTTCATGGGCAAGGCCCACTCGCAGGCCTGGCGGAACGTGGGGGCGTTCTTCGACGTCCCCGCGATCGAGCAGCGGGTGCTGGTGGGCCGGGACCCGGACGCCGTGGCCGAGGCCGCGGCCCGCTACGGGTGGGCCGAGTCCGCGACGGACTGGCGGCAGGTGATCGCCTGGGACGATGTGGACATCGTGGACATCTGCGCCCCGGGGTGGCTGCACGCCGAGATCGCGATCGCCGCGCTCGAGGCCGGCAAGCACGTCCTGGTGGAGAAGCCGCTCTCGAACACCCTCGCCGAGTCCGAGGCCATGGTCGCCGCCGCCGCTGCGGCCCGGGGGCGCGGGGTGCAGTCGATGGTCGGGTTCAACTACCGGCGAGTCCCGGCGCTGGCGTTTGCGCGGAAGCTCGTCGCGGAGGGCCGCCTCGGGGCAGTCCGGGAGGTCCGGGCCTCGTACCTGCAGGACTGGCTCGCCGACTCCGAGTCCCCGATGACGTGGCGGCTGCGGAAGGAGACCGCCGGGTCCGGGGCGCTCGGGGACATCGCGAGCCACGCGATCGACCAGGTCCAGTACCTCCTCTCCGACACCGTCACTGAGGCCTCCGGGCGGCTGCACACCTTCGTCGGCCGCCGGCCCGGGCGGGGCGGGGCCTTGGAGGACGTCACGGTCGACGACGCGGCCTGGGCCACGCTGGCCCTGGCCGGCGGGGCGATCGCCTCGGTGGAGGCCTCCCGCGTCGCTACGGGTAGGAAGAACTCCCTCCGCATCGAGGTCTACGGCACGGACGGTGCCCTGGCGTTCGACCTCGAGCGGCTCAACGAGCTCGAGTTCCTCGACGCCACCGCGCCCGCCGCGGAGCAGGGGTTCCGGCGGATCGTGGTCACCGAGCCCGAGCACCCTTACCTGGACGCGTGGTGGCCGCAGGGCCACATGATCGGCTGGGAGCACACCTTCACCCACCAGGCCCGGGACTTCCTGGCCGCGATCCGCGACGGGAACCCGCCGTCGCCCTCGTTCGAGGAGGGCCTGCAGGTCCAGCGCGTCCTGGCCGCCATCGAGGAATCCGCCGCCGCCAAGTCCGCCACCGTACAGCTGTAGAACAGTACAGCTCTAGCTCTCGAAGGAGACCCCCATGCCCCGCCCGTTCACCCTGTTCACCGGCCAGTGGGCCGACCTGTCCCTGGAGGAGGTCGCTGGGCTCGCGGCCGGGTGGGGCTACGACGGCCTGGAGATCGCCGTCTCGGGCGAGCACCTGGACGCCTGGCGGTGGGACGATGCGGCGTACATCGCCGAGCGCCGCGCCATCCTGGAGAAGCACGGGCTGAAGGTCTGGGCGATCTCGAACCACCTCAAGGGCCAGGCCGTGTGCGATGACCCGATCGACTTCCGCCACCAGGCCATCGTCGGCTCCAGGGTGTGGGGCGACGGCGAACCCGAGGGCGTGCGGCAGCGGGCCGCGGAGGAGCTGAAGAACACCGCCCGCCTCGCCAGAGCGCTCGGCGTGGACACCGTCGTCGGGTTCACCGGATCGAGCATCTGGCAGTACGTGGCCATGTTCCCGCCCGTCCCGGCCGAGGTCATCGAGGCGGGGTACCAGGACTTTGCCGAGAGGTGGAACCCGATCCTGGACGTCTTCGACGAGTGCGGGGTCCGCTTCGCCCACGAGGTCCACCCCTCCGAGATCGCCTACGACTACTGGTCCACCAGGCACGCCCTGGAGGCGGTTGGGCACCGGGAGGCGTTCGGGCTGAACTGGGACCCCTCCCACATGATGTGGCAGGGCATCGACCCCGTCGCGTTCATCACCGACTTCGCGGACCGGATCTACCACGTGGACTGCAAGGACACCCGCATGCGGATGGGCAACGGCCGCGCCGGGATCCTCTCCTCCCACCTGCCCTGGGGCGACCCCCACCGCGGCTGGGACTTCGTCTCCGCCGGACGCGGCGACGTGCCCTGGGAGGACGCCTTCCGCGCCCTGACCGCCATCGGCTACACCGGGCCGCTCAGCATCGAAGGGGAGGACGCCGGCATGGACCGCCTCCAGGGCGCCCCCGAAGCCCTCGCCGCGCTGAAGAAGTTCGACTTCGCCCCCTCCACCGCCTCCTTCGACGCCGCCTTCAGCAACCAAGGCTGAGCATGACTTCGTATCGCGAACTGCGGCCCGGGCAGCGATCCCAGATTTGGCTCGGCGGCCCCGAGATGCCATCTCCGGAGCTCCTTTTCGAAACGAAGGACCTTCTGATCGAGGCGCCAAACTGGTCCCGCGACGGACGCACGCTATACGTG
>NZ_JBQCGQ010000075.1:0-41488 GCF_051955515.1 Sinomonas sp. | reverse complement strand
CCCCGTCGTTGTATATGACCGCAAAGCCCGACCTCGGCGCCACCACGCCCGACCTCGGCGCCGCACGGCCCGACCTCGGCGCCACACGGTCCGACGTCGGCGGCACACGGCCCGACCTCGGCGCCACACGGCCCGACGTCGGCGAGCGGCGGGGTGCTTCAGGCGCGGACGGTGGCCTCTGCCGCAGCCCGCAGCGCCTCCACCGCGCTCGCCGGGTCGTCGGCGCCATACACGGCGGACCCGGCAACGAAGACAGTGGCGCCCGCCTCCGCCGCACGTTCGATCGTCGAAGCCGAAATGCCGCCGTCGACTTGGATTGCCACCTTCGCGCCGCTGCCGTCCACGGCCGCTCGCGCACGCCGGATCTTCGGAAGCATCACGTCGAGAAAGGCCTGGCCCCCGAAGCCGGGCTCGACGGTCATGATGAGCAGCATGTCGAGCTCCGTCAGCATGTCGAGGTAGGGCTCGACGGCGGTCGCAGGTCGGAGCGCCATCCCGGCTTGGGAGCCGCGGGCCCGCAGTTCGCGCGCCAGCTTGATGGGCGCGATGGCTGCCTCCGCGTGGAACGTCACGGATGCGAGCCCGAGGTCGGCATAGAGCGGGGCCCAGCGGTCCGCCTCCGCGATCATCAGGTGTGCGTCGAGGGGAACTGGACTGACCTCCTGGATTCGCTCGACAACGGGAAGGCCGAGGGTGAGGTTCGGGACGAAGTGATTGTCCATGACGTCGACGTGCACGGCATCGGCGGTGGAGATGCGGGCGAGCTCGGCCTCGAGGTTCGCGAAGTCGGCAGACAGGATGCTGGGATGGATGCTGCAGCGGTTCACTCAGGACTCCTCGGTGGGTAGCTTGCGGAAGAGGGCGAGGAACATGGCGTCTGTTCCGTGGACGTGCGGCCAGAGTTGGGCGGTTCCGTCGTGGGCCGCCTCCAGCGGACGCAGCGCCACTGCGTCGAGGACGACGCCGGCGTCGAGGGTCTTGACGTCGGCTCGCCGGCGCAGGGCGTCCGCGACGACGGCGACGGTCTCTGCGGGATGGGGCGAGCACGTCACATAGCCGACGACGCCGCCGGGTGCCGTGGCGTCGATCGCGGCGTCGAGCAGCTGCCGCTGGAGCGGTCCGAGCTCAGCCACGTCCGCGGGCGTCCTGCGCCATCGTGACTCAGGACGACGCCGGAGCGCTCCGAGTCCGCTGCACGGGACATCGACAATCACCCGGTCGAACGTTCCGATGAGTTCAGGCGCGAGAGTCCGACCATCGCCCGTTCGCACCGACCAGACGTTCTCCGGCACCGGGCGCAAGGCGCGCCGAACGAGCTCGGCACGATGCTCGGCCGGCTCGTTGGCCAGCAGCGTAGCCCCCCGCTCGGCCGCCAGTGCGCCGAGGAGAGCAGCCTTGCCTCCGGGTCCAGCACACAGATCGAGCCAGCGTTCGCCAGAGGGGCGCGTCCCCTCGATGGGCGCGGCGGCCACCGCGCGCGCCACGAGCTGGGAGCCCACATCCTGTATGCGCAGGGTGCCGCCGCGCACGGCATCCCATCGGCCCAGGTCCCCTCCTGCTGAGAGCGCGGATCCTTCGACGAGCTCCCCGGGGGTGGCACCGTCGTGGAGGGCCTCGTCGAGAGTTCCTATCCCCGGGAGCGCCACCAGATTGACTACGGGCGCGGCGTTGTCCGCCTCGAGCAGGTCCTCGATCTCGGTCACCGCCCGGCCATGCGCGACCAGTGACTGGCGCAGGGCGCGAACGATCCATGCGGGGTGGGCGTGGCGCAGGGCTGCCGCCTCGACGTCGTCGCTAGCGGCCCCGACCAAATCCGCGAGCCAGTCCTCGAGGCCCCGCTCGCTCACACGGCGCAGCACAGCGTTGACCAGAGACGCGGGCCCGGCACCCACCACTGCGCGTGTCAGGGCGACGGTCTGGTTGAGGGCCGCGTGAGGAGGGACGCGCATGGCCAAAAGCTGGTGGGCCCCGAGGCGGAGGACGTCGAGCACCGCTGTGTCGAGTCGATCGAGGGAACGGTCGACGCAGCGCGCAAGGATCGCGTCGTAGGTGCCCTGTCCGCGCAGCGCCCCGTAGGCGAGCTCGGTCGCGAAGCCGGCATCGCGGCGGTCGAGGCGATGGTGGCGGATGCTCGCGGGCAGCACCAGGTTCGCGTAGGCGTCGTCCCGCGACACAGCGCGGAGCACCTCGAACGCCACGAGCCGGGCGGGGTCCGCGAAACGGGACCGCTGGCTGGGCGCCTGTTGACTGAATTGGCGACGAGCAGACGTACCGCGATTCCGTTCGCGGCCGCGCTCGTTACGGCGTGAGCCGTTCACGAGAACCTCATTCCCTCGCTGGCCCAGGAGCCCCGGGCCCAATCGGCGGCTGCCATCATCTTCTTCCCCGCCGGCTGGACGCGGATCAGTTCCACCGGATGCGTCGCCGTGCCCACAAGCACGACCTTCCCGTCCCAGGCCACCTCGCCCATCGCAAGGTCGCCGGCGTCGGGACGCAGCTTGGGTGGCTCAAGCTTGAACCGCTGCCCGTCGAGCACCGTCCAGGCTCCGGGTTCGGGCGTGACCCCCCTCGCGCGCCGATTGATGGCGACGGCGGGCTGGGTCCAATCGATCCGTCCATCCTCGATCGTGAGCTTGGGGGCGAAAGTGGGTTCCCCCTCTTGCGGGCGCGGCACGAGGCTGCCGTCGGCGATTCCCTCGAGCGTGCGCGCAAGAAGTTCGGCGCCGCTGGCCGCGAGCTCGTCCAGGAGCTCGCCGGAGGTGGCCTCCGCCGCCGGCGTGACCGCCATCGTCCCGTAGACGGGCCCCGTGTCCAGCCCTTCTTCGAGCTTGAAGGTGGACGCTCCCACGACGTCATCCCCGTGGATCACCGCGTGCTGTACCGGAGCCGCCCCGCGCCACGCTGGCAGCAGCGAGAAGTGGAGATTCACCCAGCCGTGCACGGGGACGGTGAGGGCTGCAGGAGGCACCAGCCCGCCGAACGCGACAATCGCCGCAACCTCGGGCTCGAGGTCTGCTATCTGTTGGGTAATCTCGGCCGTGATGCGGCTCGCCTTGATCACCGGCAGTCCCAGCGCGGCGGCTCGGGCGGCGACGGGCGACGGCGTGAGCACGCGCTTGCGTCCGATCGGTGCGTCGGGTCGGGTGAGCACCCCGACGAGGTCCATGCCGGCGGCCGTAGCGAGCCTTTCCAAGGAGGGGACAGCGACGCGCGGCGTCCCCGCGAACAGGACCCTCACGCGGTCGGGCCCCGGCCGAAGGAAGCCGCGGGAGACGATGCCCCGATGCCGAACGCCGAGCCGACGTGCCCGGCCCGCTTGGTCACGGTCTCATCAGCGATCGAGGAATAGTTCAGGCCGCGAATGGCCCGGTAGGCCGCGCGGCGGTCATCGCCCTCGAGCCGATCGACGAAAAGGACTCCGTCCAAGTGATCCGTCTCGTGCTGGAACGCACGCGCGAGCATGCCCTGCGCCTGGATTTCGATCGGATTCCCCTGCAGGTCGAATCCCTTGGCAACGACCGAACGCCGACGACGGACGGGAAACGCAACACCAGGAATACTCAGGCACCCCTCGACGACGTCGTCCTGGAAGTCATCCGAGAGGGTCAGGAGCGGGTTGACGACGTGCCCGCGCTGCCCGTCGATCTGGTAGGTGAAGACCCGCTGGCCAACGCCGACCTGAGGAGCGGCAAGTCCCGCACCGTCGACGTCCTCCATCGTCTCCATCATGTCTGCCACGAGCCGTTCGAGTTCCGGCCCGAACTCGGTGACGGGATCCGCGGGCGTCCGCAGCACGGGGTCACCGATGATCCGGATGGGCAGGACTGCCATGGCGAGATGGGCCTTTCGACGAGAGAGCGAGGGACGGGGACGAGTCTAGTCGGGAGGCGTTCCTGCTAGGCGATCGGCGGGGGCGGCAGGGGAAGGAGAGTTCGGCCGGCCGCCGCCGTCTCCACGCGGGCGTCCCAGACCCGGCGGAGCCTGCAGAAGGTGAGCCAATGGTGACGGCGGACATCCGGATTGACCCGCACCGCCGCGAATTCCGTCTCTCCCACGGCAACCGCAATGAGCAGCGGGTCCTCGCCGTAGCGCCACGGCTCCCACTCCCCTGCCTCGGCATCCAGAAGGCCTTCCTCGGCCTTCATCCCTGCCACAAGCTGCATGGCCACCTTCTCGTCCGGCGGCTTGACGCGCCCGTCCCGCGTGGTCCCCTTGGTCTTGTAGTCGACGAGGCACACCCGGCCGTTGATGCGCGCCACGAGGTCGAGGGTGCCCGCATAGCCGAGTGTCGTGTTCCAGACCGTCTGCTCCGCGGCGAGCGGTTCCACCGAGAACGCCTCCCACCAGCGCTCGACGTTGAGCGCGAACGCCTCCTCGCCGTGGGAGCGCAGGAGCTCACGCGCCTCCGTGAGCTGATGCGGACGGCCCAGGGCCCGCAGGGTGAGCTGTTCGGCGAACGCGTGGACCCGGTCCCCCCGCTGGGCGGCCGCGCGGGCGTAGTCCTCGGAAGCGTCGACGGCGGTGCGCACCAACTGCCGAATCCGCGCTGGACTGTCGAGAGCCGTCCGAAGCTCGGGATGGTCCGCGAGATGCCGCGCAGCCATGTAGCTGCGCCAGCCGTCGAGGTCGAGTGGCTGCTGGGCGATGACGGTGGTGATCGATGGAACCGTCGGCTCATCGGAGAGCGAGCGCCGGTACATCCGCCCGAAGCCGTCGGGGGAATCTGCGGCGAGGCCGGGGACTGTCATGCGTGCACACTCTCACAGGGGTCTGACATCATTAACGCTCCTCATCCGGGGCCGGGACAACGAGAAAGGACCCCCGGACAGAGTCCGGGGGTCCCGCTGGTGGGCGATACTGGGTTCGAACCAGTGACCTCTTCGGTGTGAACGAAGCGCGCTACCACTGCGCCAATCGCCCGCTTCTTTCATACGAGCACCCGTCGCCGAGCGCTCTCCGACTTTAGCCCACAGCGCGTCCCGATCTCAAATCAGGAGGGGACTGTGGGGGCGCAGCGCGATTTGTGCATTGCCCTCCGGTCCTATAGAGTTTTTACTCGTTGAAGCGCGGCACGACGCCATCTTCCAGAGGCAAAGTCGGAACCGAGCAGAAACTCCCGCGGACGTAGCTCAGTTGGTAGAGCACCACCTTGCCAAGGTGGATGTCGCGAGTTCGAATCTCGTCGTCCGCTCGCAGGACACTGTCGGAAGCATCCTCATGGGATGCCAACACGGTGGGGTGGCCGAGAGGCGAGGCAGCGGCCTGCAAAGCCGTATACGCGGGTTCGAATCCCGTCCCCACCTCGGTGCAAACCTGACTCCCAGCAATGTCTGGGAATCCGGGCGATTGGCGCAGCGGTAGCGCGCTTCCCTGACACGGAAGAGGTCACTGGTTCGATCCCAGTATCGCCCACGGAGAGGCTAGCGCCTCCCCTGCGGACGTAGCTCAGTTGGTAGAGCACCACCTTGCCAAGGTGGATGTCGCGAGTTCGAATCTCGTCGTCCGCTCTCTTCTCGTTAACCGGGACAGACCCGGGCGATTGGCGCAGCGGTAGCGCGCTTCCCTGACACGGAAGAGGTCACTGGTTCGATCCCAGTATCGCCCACTCTTGAGATGGCGCCCCCTTGGCGGGCGCCATTCGTGTACCCGGCGACTTCCCGTTCGCTCGCGGAAAAAGGGTGTTGGCTTGCGCGCCGTGCGTGGCTACCATCGTTCGTGGTGGAGCGCACTGGCTCCCTGAGGGAAAGGAGGTGGCCGTGTCCTTAGTCGACGCCATCGCGGCCAGTCACGGTAGGAGCGCCCGGGAACTCGATTGCATCGAGCTGCCCGCCCGAGTTGTCGGGGACCAACCCTAGAAACTCAGCCGGCGCCAGGCCGGACTGACCAAGATACGTCACAGGGATGCCGGTACCGCTGAGAGGCGGGACCGGCATTTCTGCGTTCGGGCGAGGTCTGGAGGCTACGACGCCTCGTGCGTCTGAGCTTCCCGCGCAAGCGCCGTCAGCCGGGAGACGGCACGGAAGTACTTCTTGAGGTAGCCCCCCGACATCATCTCTTCGCTGAAGAGCTTGTCGAACGGTACGCCTGAGGCAAGGATCGGCACGTCCTTGTCGTACAGGCGGTCGGCCAGCACCACGAATCGGAGGGCCACGGCCTGCTCCTCGATCGTGTGGACGTCCTTCCACACGACTCCGTCCACCCCATCGATGAGCTGCCTGTAGCGACTCGGGTGGACACCGGCGAGATGCTTCATGAGCGCGCCAAAGTCGTCCACGGCCACCACACCGCCGTCGAACTCCGCATTCAGGCGCGCATCCAGCTCGTGGTTCTCCAGCGGAGCGGGCGCCTCGGGCAGCCCACGATGGCGATAGTCCTCGCCGTCGATCCGGATGACGTCGAACTGGTCGGCCAGCACCTGGATCTCGCGTTGGAAGTCCACCGCGGCGAACCGGCCCTCGCCGAGTGAGCCGGGGAGGGTGTTGGACGTGGCGGCGAGCTTGACGCCGGCGTCGGCCAGTTCGCGCATGAGCCGCGACATCAGCACCGTGTCGCCCGGATCGTCGAGTTCGAATTCGTCGATGCAGACGAGCCGGTACGAGCTCAAGGCTTCCACGGTCTTGCGGAACGACAGCGCCCCGACGAGGTTGGTGTATTCGACGAACGTCCCGAACGCCTTCGGGCCGGGAACGGAGTGCCACAGCGAGGCGAGGAGGTGCGTCTTCCCGACGCCGAAGCCGCCGTCAAGATACACGCCCGCGCGCGAAGCTGGCTTCTTCGCCCCGAACAGCCGCGAGAACACGCTGCCTCCGCCCCGCTGCCCCTCCATGGAGGCCCCGAACGCCTGGAGGGCGCGCACCGCGGCAGACTGAGACGGCTGGGCAGGGTCCGGCCGGTAGCTCTCGAACGAGACCTCTCCGAAGCGCGGTGAGGGGTGAAAGCCGGCCAGGAGTTCCTCCACGGAGACTTTCGGCGTGCGGGTGGTCAAGTGTGCGACAGTCGCCAAGGATTCCGTCCGTCATAGGGCCCGAAGGCGTTTACATCGGTGCGCGGGGCAGTGGCAAGGATATCGCGGAGCGGTGCGTCATGTTTCGCCTCATGACAGGGCGCGACGGCGGCACTCACCACAGCGGCATCCCGTGGCTACGCTGGAAGGGACATCTCAGGAGCGCGTCGTCATCGTCGCACGCCCTGGCTCAGCCGAGCGAAAGGCCTCACCATGAGCTATCCCCTCGATCAGAACGAAAAGTTCGCCGCCTACGCCCACCCGGAGCGCCTCGTCTCCACCGAATGGCTCACCGCACAGCTCGCCGACGGCGCCCTCGAGGGCGGCAAGCTCGCCGTGGTGGAGTCCGACGAGGACGTCCTGCTCTACGAGACCGGCCACATTCCCGGCGCGGTGAAGATCGACTGGCACACGGACCTGAACGACGAGGTCTCCCGCGACTACGTCGACGGCCCGGCTTTCGCGAAGCTCCTCTCCTCGAAGGGCATCTCGCGGGACACGACCGTGGTCATCTACGGCGACAAGTCGAACTGGTGGGCAGCCTACGCCCTCTGGGTCTTCACCCTGTTCGGCCACGAGGACGTCCGCCTCCTCGACGGCGGCCGCGACAAGTGGATCGCCGAGGGCCGCGAGCTCACCACCGAGGTTCCCACCCCCATCGAAGGCGATTACCCCGTCGTCGAGCGCAACGACTCCCCGATCCGCGCCTTCAAGGACGACGTCCTCGCGCACCTCGGCAAGCCGCTCATCGACGTCCGCTCCCCTGACGAGTACACGGGAAAGCGCACCCACATGCCCGCGTACCCGGAGGAAGGCGCCCTCCGCGGCGGCCACATCCCGACCGCGGCGTCCATCCCGTGGGCCCGCGCGGCCGCCGAGGACGGCACGTACAAGTCGCGCCAGGAGCTCGAGGACCTGTACCTCGGCGAAGCCGGCCTCACCGCTGGCGACGAGGTCGTGGCCTACTGCCGCATCGGAGAGCGCTCCAGCCACACGTGGTTCGCGCTCAAGTACCTCCTCGGCTTCGACAACGTCCGCAACTACGACGGCTCGTGGACCGAGTGGGGAAATGCGGTGCGGGTTCCGATTGTTAAGGGTGAAGAACGAGGTACTTGGCCGCTCAGCTGAAAGGCGGCGTTCCGTCTCCCGGATCAGGGTGGCGGATGAGCAGCAGTTGGCCGCTTGGCTAGAGCGTCCTCGACTGCGCGGTGCGGCGGCATCGGACGAGGCCGCCGCATTGCCGTATGACCGTAGTCTGGAAGGGATATGACGACGAATACCACCACCCCTGCCGCCCTTGCGGAGATCATCGACGAGTTCCAGGGGCTCGAGGAGCGCGAGCGGCTCCAGCTGCTGCTCGAGTTCGCACAGTCCCTTCCGGAGCTCCCCGAGCGGTATCAGGACCACCCCGAGCGGCTCGAGCAGGTCGTCGAGTGCCAGTCTCCGGTGTTCATCACCATCGAGACCGAACCCGGTACGGACGCGGCATCTCCAGTGGTGCGCCTGTTCCTCACCGCCCCTCGGGAAGCGCCGACCACGCGCGGCTTCGCGAGCATCCTGTTCGAGGGGCTCGATGGGCTGCCGGCGAACGAGATCCTGGCAGTTCCGGACGATATCGCGCACGAGCTGGGCCTTGACCGCGCCGTGTCCCCGTTGCGCCTGCGCGGGATGAGCGCGATGCTCGCTCGGATCAAGCGCAAGGTGGCTGGGGAGTGCCACCTCGGCCAAACCGCCTGAGGGCAAGTGGCGAAGGGAAAGTCCACTGCGCTCCACGGACCGGCAACGCCCGCGACGGCGGTGCTCGACGCCGCGGGCGTGAGCTATGTGGCGCGACCCTATGCGCACGATCCGTCGTCGTCGAGCTACGGCCTCGAGGCAGCCGAGGCGCTCGGCGTCGAGCCCGAGCGCGTCTTCAAGACGCTGGTGATCGACCTCGGGGGCGAGGGGTCCGCCAAGCTGTGCGTCGCCGTCGTGCCCGTGAGCGGGTCGCTGGATCTCAAGGCGGCCGCCGCTGCCTTCGGGGCGAAGAAGGCAGCGATGGCGGATCGCGGGGCAGCCGAGCGGCGAACTGGGTACGTGCTGGGAGGCATCTCCCCGCTGGGCCAGCGCCAGCCGTCGCCCACGGCGATTGACGCATCCGCGCTCGAGCACGAGAGCATTCTGGTGTCAGGCGGACGCCGCGGTTTCGACATCGAGCTCTCCCCCGCCGACCTCGTTCGCCTCACGAAGGCCTCAGTGGTCCGGCTGCGCAGCGCCTGACGACGCAACGGACGACGACGTCGATCCCCCTGGTGCCGGACGCGGAGCGAGGACATCGCGCAGCCAGGCGACGATCGTCGCTTCCCACCGCTCGGGGTCGACGTTCCACTCCTTGGTGTGCCTGGCCTTCCGGAACGTCTCGAGCGTGACCATCTCCGGGTTGCGGCCTGCCAGCAGCGCGGAGGGGCCGAAGGGCACGAATTCGTCGTCGGCGCTGTGCAGGATCAGCGTGGGGGTCCGCAGCTCCACCGCCCGCGTCACCCAGTCCATGGCCCGGAAGTCGAGGGGCGCGGCAAGGCCGGTCATGCGCCGTCCCAGCGGATGGGCGAGCAGGAACTGCCCGAAGCGCCCGATCCCCCGCGGTATGCGATTCTTCTGGGCCTGATGCGCGAGCACATCCACCCAGTCCACGACGGGGGCGTCCAGCACGAGGGCGCGAATGTACTGACGCTGGCTTGAGCGGTCTGCCGCCGCGAGGCTGATGGCGCCGCCCATCGACCAGCCGAACAGGACAACGTCGGCGGCGCCGTGCCCGAGCGCGTAGGAGATCGCGTCCTCGACGTCCCGCCACTCGGTCATGCCGAGCCCATAGCGGCCGTCCGCGGTCGCCGGGGCCTCTCCGTCGTTCCGGTACGAGACCACCAGGCTCGTGAGGCCGAGGCGCTGGGCGGGCAGAAGTCCTCGCAGGCTCTCCAATCGGGTCGCGCCGCGACCGTGGACCATGATGGCCCATGTCCGCGACGTCCCGCCCTCCCCCGCTGGGACGAGCCAGGCAGGTGCGGGGCCGAGCGCGGTGGGGATGGCTACTTCCTGGAACTCATAGCCCACGTCCCCCGGTGAACTGAAGACGACTCCGCTCCACCTGCCCTTCACCGCCCTGTCCAGATCGCCGCTGTACTCCGCGATAACCCTCCGCGTGACCGTCTCGTCGCCCGGCTGATAGTCCTCGAGGGGCCCGAGCCGCACGTGCCCGGTGCCGCCGGCGAAGAAGAAGCTGTACTCGCCGTCGACGGCCGTCTCCGGCGTGGCCTTGAGAATGACGCGCCGTTCGTCGCCGCGTCCCTGCACGGCGAGGAGTTCCTGGTCCTCCACGCGTACTCGTTCGGGCGTGACGATTCGGCGTGCGAAGTAGGCCGCAAGGGCCGAGCTGGAGGCGGCGACCGCGGAGGCCGCCCCGAGGCCGAGGCCCGCGCCGAGGAGGGCCCAGAGGCTCCGAGGCAGCCGTTCGTCCGAGTGCTGGCGATTGGGATGGGCATCCGGGAAGTCCGTGTCCTCGAACATTCGTCTGCGGGGCATGAAACCATTCTTGCAAGCGTCTAGTCTGAACCCATGACGGCGCCGATCCTCATCCTGACCGAAGTCGCCCTGGGCCCTGCCGAGCGGAAGGCACTCTCCGAACTCATCGAGGGTACGGACACGCCACTCAACGTCCTGGTTCCCGTGGGCCGCAAGCGCCGGCTCGTGGTGGACTTCCTGGACCATCTCTCCATGCTCGAGTTCCGCAAGGCGGTGGGAGACCTGTCGACGAAGACGAGCCCCGAGAGCGAGCAGGCCGTAGCCCAGACCACGCTCACCGGCTCCCTCGCCGCGCTTGAGGGCATCGGCGGGCCGCGCACGGGTGAACTCATCCAGGGCGATCCCGTCGCCGTGCTCGCGGACCGCGCCGCCGAGTCGGGGGCGTCGCAGGCGATCGTCGTCACGCTGCCGCACGCTGTCGAGGACACACTTCACACGGATTGGGCCAACCAGGCCCAGCGGAAGCTCGGGATTCCCGTGCTCCATCTCTACGCGGGCACGGGATTCATCGGGGACTCCTGAGCGTTGTGGTGGGTATGGAAGCTTCCTTCGAGCCCACGACTCCCCCGCAGCAGAATCCAGACCTCGAGCGGTCCGCAGCGTCCCTCACCGACGAGGAATGGCGTGATCGCCTGACGCCTGAGGAGTATCACGTCCTCCGGCAGGCGGGCACGGAGCGTGCGTTCACCGGCGAATACTGGGACACGCACACCAGGGGAAGCTACCGGTGCCGCGCATGTGGGGCGGAGCTCTTCACCAGCCAGGAGAAGTTCGACTCGCACTGCGGCTGGCCGTCGTTCTGGGCCCCGCTCGCCGCCGACGCGGTCGTCTACCTGCACGACCGCACCTTCGGCATGGATCGGGTGGAAGTGCGATGTGCCACCTGCAACTCTCACCTCGGCCATGTGTTCGAGGGCGAGGGCTACGACACCCCCACAGATCAGCGTTATTGCATCAACTCCATTTCGCTGACGCTCGTCCCTGACGAGGCCTGATTCACCGCATCGTCTGGCACGCCCTGAGCAATCAAGTTCCTGTTGCTCAGGGCTTTTCAGCTCCAGCTGAACTTTTCCATGGCTACGCTCATCTCAGTCCTCCGATCGAGAGAAAGCGAGTGCCATGACCACCATCGCTCCCGCGCCGGAATCCTCCGCGCGCTCCGTTGCCCATGACCCCGCCTGGCATGCCCTCAAGGATGCCGTGATGGCACTGCAGCCGCTCCAAGCCCACGATGGATCGCTTGCCGAACCCACCGACCTTCCGCTGGCCGCCGAGCTGGTGGAGAAGATCATCTGCGGCATCACGGCTCTCGCCCCGGCCTTCCCCCACGACGCCGAATACCTGAGCGTGCTCGTCGAAGATTTCCGGAAGTGGGCTCAGGCCGGCTTCGGGGTGCCGGACTTCCTCGACTCGCTCTTGGCGTTCCAGCCCCAGCTTCATCGGGTGAACGGGCTTCTCCACCTCGTCGTGTTCCCGATGTACACGCAGAACGGAAGCCGCGACCGGCTCGTGGAGGCAGTTCTGGTCGAGGTCGTGTGGCCGGACTTCATCGCCGACCTCGAGGGCGGGGCGTACAGCAACAAGCTCTTCGTCCCGATCCGCTTCCTCGACTTCACCCCGGGCTACGCGACGAACTCGGCCGTCCTGTTCCCCGAGACCGTCGCCATGCGCGAGGTCCCGACCTTCACCTGGGGCGCCATCTTCGCCGACCGTGAGGCAGCGCGCTTCCGGCGGGTCCTCGACGCGGCGGCGAAGGTCACGAACCTCGAGCTCCCGGCCGAGGCCGCCGAACTGGTGGCCGACCAGAAGCTCGCCCAGGAGACGTTCGTCATGTGGGACCTGATCCACGACCGGACCCACATGCGCGGGGACCTGCCGTTCGACCCGTTCATGATCAAGCAGCGGATGCCGTTCTTCCTGTATTCGCTCGAAGAACTCCGCTGCGACCTCACGGCCTTCCGCGAGTCGGTCAAGATCGAGCGCGACGAGTCAGCCGACGCCGAAGCCCGCCGCCACGCCAAGCTCGTCCAGTACGCGGTGATCTTCGACCGGATCTTCCGCTTCGCCATCACCGGCAGCCGAGTGCGGAACTACGACGGGCTGGGAGGGCAGTTGCTGTTCGCGTGGATGCACCAGCACCGGGTTCTCCACTGGACCGACACGAAGCTGACGATCGACTGGACGGAGGTGCCCGACGTCGTGAGCGCGCTCGGCGACGCGATCGACGAGCTGTACTGGCGTTCCATCGACCGGCCCAAGGTGGCACACTGGCTCGCAGCGTACGAGCTCGTCTCCGGGACCGTGATCCCGCATCCCGCGTCCGTCTGGGCCAAGGGGCCCGAGGCGCTCCCCCTCACCGGCACGCCGCGCGAGATCACGGACCAAGTGCTCGATGATGAGTTCCCGCTGTCCATGTTCTACGAGGCACTGGAGAAGAAGATGCGGCACGTGATCGAGTCGACGGCGGGAATCACCGGCGAGACGCCTCTGAACGAAGCAGCAGGGCTGGACGGGGCAGCAGGGCTGAACGGGGCAGCCCCGCTACATGGGGCCTCCGCGTGAGCCCCAGCCCGGGTGACGGCGCCCAGGGCGCGGTCGTCGTCGTCGCCGGCGCCAGCTCGGCCGCCGGCACGGCGATGGTCCGCGCCCTGCGCACGGCGGGGGCGACGGCGATCGCCGTCGGCAGCAACGCGGAGCGACTTGCTGCAGCCTTCGGTCGCCCGGGGGGCGCGGACGACGGCGGCGTGCCCCAGCGGGAGTGCGACCTCACCGACTACGCGGGCGTCCAGGCGCTCGCCGAAGACCTGCGGGAGAGCTTCGGAGCGGTCGACGGCGTGATCCACCTTGTCGGCGGCTGGCGCGGCGGGCATTCGCTCACCGACCAGTCGGACGAGGACTGGGACTTCCTCGAGAAGACGGGCATCACGACCGTCCGCAACACGAGCCGGGCCTTCTACGATGACCTGCTCGGCTCGCGGCGCGGACGCTTCGTCATCGTGTCCTCGACCCTCATCGAGCATCCTCGCGCGGGATACGCCAATTATGCGGCGGCGAAGGCCGCCGCGGAGGCGTGGACGCGAGCGATGGCCCGAGGCTTCGCCTCCGACCAGGCCGAACGCTCCGGTGACCCGTCGCCTCTGACGAGCGCCGCCGTCGTGCTCGCCGTCAAGGCCCTGCTCGACAAGGAGATGCTCGCGGCGCAGCCGGGGCGCCGGTTTCCCGGCTACACCCATGTGGACGCCCTTGCGGCGCGCACCGTCGCCCTGTTCTCGGAGAGCGCCGCCGCCGTGAACGGCGCACGCTTCGATCTGACCACCTGAGAAGGCCTGAGGAATACTGTGACAGTGACTTCGATCCACCCTGCCCCGACTACTCCTGCACACGCTCCGGCCGGCTGGCCGCTGCACGATCCGAACCGCCGGGGCTTCGCCTCCGACAACTACTCGGGCACCCATCCGGAAGTCCTCGCTGCCCTCGCCGCCGCGAACGAAGGCCACGTGACCTCGTACGGCGGCGATCCGTACACGGCCAGGCTGCAGTCCGAGATGGAGCGGCTGTTCGGCGGAGGCGTGCAGGCGTATCCCGTCTTCAATGGGACGGGCGCGAACGTCCTCTCGCTTCAGGCACTGCTGCCCCGATGGGGAGCGGTGGTGTGCGCGCGCACGGCCCACATCAACGTCGACGAGAACGGCGCGCCTGAGCGCGTGGGCGGAATGAAGCTCCTTTCCGTGACGGCCGACGACGGCAAGCTGACCCCCGAGCTCATCGACCGCGAGGCGTGGGGCTGGGGCGACGAACACCGGGCGCAGCCGCTCGCCGTCTCCATCACGCAGACCACCGAGCTCGGAACCCGATACTCCGTGGACGAGATCCGGAGCGTCACCGAGCACGCCCATGCCCTCGGGATGGCTGTGCACATGGACGGTGCACGACTCGCCAATGCGGCGGCCGGACTCGGCCTGCCGGTGCGCGCGTTCACCCGCGATGCTGGGATCGACATCCTCTCCTTCGGCGGGACCAAGAACGGGATGCTGTTCGGCGAGTGCGTAGTGGCCCTCGACCCGGGAGCCGCCCCCGGGCTCGAGTTCCTGCGCAAGATGAACATGCAGCTCGCGTCGAAGATGCGCTTCGTCTCGGCCCAGTTCCTGGCCCTCCTCGAGGACGACCTCTGGCTCCGCTCGGCCGCCCATTCGAATGCGATGGCCGCTCGGTTGCGTGCCGCGGTCGAAGGACTCGACGGCGTGGAGCTCACCCAGGAGACGGAGTCGAACGGGGTCTTCGCGATCCTGCCCGAGGGCGTGGCCGACCGCCTGCGCGAGCGCTTCGCGTTCTACGACTGGGACGCCGCCCGCCGTGAGGTGCGATGGATGTGCTCGTTCGATACGCGTGAAGCGGATGTCGACGCATTCGCAGCCGCCCTGCGCGAGGAACTCACCCGCTGACCTGCGGCGACACCGAGGGTCCCGGCGCGCCACGAGGGGCACGCTGGGACCCTCGGACGTACCCTGTGATGGTGACCGCATTAGCTCAGCTGCCTGCGGAGTTCCTGAGTGCCCTGCGCTCGCTGCGCGCCGCCGTCGGCCGCCCCGAGCTGAGGCTCCAGGAGATCCCGGCCCCCGCCAGGCTTGCGCCGTACGCCGTTGCCCTCGAGGCCGAGGTCCTCGACAGCGCAGCGCCCTCGGCGAGCGATGCGGGAGGAAGCGACGACCCCGGCGCGGCTCCTGAGCTCGCCACCGGTCGGTTCATCCTGCTGCATGATCCGGAACCTCCCGCAGTGTGGCAGGGGACGTTCCGGATCGTGACCTACATCCGGGCGCGTCTCGAGCCCGAGATGGCGGAGGACGCCCTTCTCGGGTCAGTGGCCTGGACATGGCTCGTCGAGGCGCTCGAGAAGCACCGCGCCGACTACACAGCCGCGGGTGGCACCGCCACACGCGTCCTCTCGGAGAGCTTCGGGACCCTGCAGGGGCGGCGGGAGTCGATTGATATCGAGCTGCGAGCCTCGTGGACACCCCTGAGCTCAGGGGTGAAGACACATCTCGAGGCGTGGGCGGACATGATCTGTGCGTTCGCCGGCCTCCCTCCCCTTCCCGACGGGGTCTCACCACTGCCGCGCCGCAGAGACTGACCCCTTCGGGCGTAGACTCAGGAAATCATGACCGCACAGTCTCAGGACTCTCCCCGGGCCGGTTCGGAAGCCGACCCTTCCGCAGGCTCCGCAGCTCAGACCATGCCAGAGCAGAACGGCGAGCAGACCCACGTCCGCGTCCCGGGATTCGAGGACCCGATTCCCGCCGTCGTGGAGCTGGATGCCCCGCGCGACGGCGTTCCCCTCGTGATCGAGACGCAGGAGGGTCTTGAGCGCGCCGCACGGGCCATTGCGGCCGGGACCGGCCCCGCCGGCGTCGACGCCGAAAGGGCCTCAGGATTCCGGTACGGGCAGCGAGCCTTCCTCGTGCAGATCAGGCGCGACGGGGCGGGGACCTGGCTGATCGACCCCGAGCCGTTCGCCGATCTGTCGATTCTGGGAGAGGCGCTTCGCGGCGTCGAATGGGTCGTGCACGCCTCAACCCAGGATCTTCCGTGCCTTGCGGAGCTCGGAATGTGGCCCGACCGGCTCTTCGACACCGAGCTGGCCGCCCGGCTCGCCGGCCTTCCGCGGGTGGGGCTCGCCGCCGTCGTCGAGCAGCTCCTCGGGTTCGGCCTCGCCAAGGAGCATTCGGCCGCGGACTGGTCCACCCGTCCGCTCCCCGAGCCGTGGCTGCGGTACGCGGCCCTCGACGTCGAAGTCCTCGTCGAGCTCCGCGACGAGCTTGCCGACCTCCTCGAGGCCCAGGGGAAGCTGGGGTTCGCAGAAGAGGAGTTCGCGGCGATCCTCGCCGCGGGACTCCCCGAGCCCAAGCCGGACCCGTGGCGGCGAACCTCGGGCGTGCACCACATCCGGGACCGCCGCCAGCTGGCGGCCGTCCGGGAACTGTGGGTGGAGCGGGACGCTCTCGCCCGCAAGCGCGACATCGCGCCGGGCAAGCTCATCCCCGACTCGGCGATCGTCGCCGTCGCCCGCGCCATGCCCTCCACGGTGCCCCAGCTGCTCGCCACGAAAGGCTTCCACGGCCGCGCGGCCCAGCGGGAGGCGCCGCGTTGGCTGCGGGCGATCTCCGCCGCCCGCTCGCTCCCGGTCGGTGAGCTGCCGCCCCTGCATCTTCCCACGAATGCACCTCCGCCGCCTCGAGTCTGGGAGGATCGCGACCCCGAGGCGGCCGCACGGCTCCAGACGGTGCGGCCCCGCATCGCAGAGCTGGCGGACGACCTTGGGATGCCGTCCGAGAATCTCCTGACGCCCGATCACCTCCGGCGTGCCGCGTGGCGGCCGCCCGAGCCGCTCACCGCCGAATCGCTCGCCGCCGCGCTCCGAACACTCGGGGCACGGCAGTGGCAGATCGATCGGGTGCTCGCCACCGTCCTCGACTCCTTCGAACATCCCAAGCAGTTGAGTCCCCGGAAGAGGGCGGCCGCGGACTCCTAGGCGTTGCCCTCGAAGTTACCCGCCAGTAACATTGGGTGCGGAACTACAGGAAGGGCCAGAAGATGACGCCGTCTGCTTTCGATCGGTTCGACGCCCTCGCGTCGCGGGTTCCCGGGGAGGCCGTCACCCACTCCCTCGTCGAGGACATCACAGTGCCGGGCGCGACGATCGCTCTGATCACCCTCGACAACCAGCTCGGAGCCTCCAAGCCCACCACTCTGGGGCCGAACACGCTCGTCGAGCTGGGCCGGACGCTCGAGATCCTCAGGGACCGTGCCATAGCCGGAGAGATCGACGCCGTTGCGGTGACGGGCAAGCCCTCCTATCTGGTTGCGGGCGCCGACCTCACAACGGTCAAGCAACTGCGCGAACGGGAACTGGGGACCCAGATGGCCCGGCTCGGACACGCCGCCTACGACCTCCTGGCCGACCTCGGTGTGCCGACCTTCGCCTTCATCAACGGTGTGGCCCTCGGCGGAGGGCTGGAGATCGCTCTGGCCTGCACCTATCGCACGGTCTCGGCCGACGCCCAGGGCATCGGCCTCCCCGAGGCCTTCATCGGGCTCATCCCCGGCTGGGGCGGGGTCTACCGCCTGCCGCGACTCATAGGCCCCGAGGCCGCGCTCAAGATCATGATCGAGAATCCCCTGGGGAACAACCGGACGATTGGCGGCCCCGAGGCCTTCGACCTCGGAATCGCGGACGCCCTGTTCGCAGGCGAAGACTTCCTCGCCCAGTCGCTCGCCTGGGCCCGAGACGTCCTCGCGGGGAGCATTCCGATCGAACGCCCGCACGCCGCCGACCCCGCGTCGGGCGACCCGGAGGTGCTCAGCCGATGGGACGTCGCGGCGAAGGCCGCTCGCGCCGTCGTCGCCGCCAAGACGGGCGATGCGGCCCCCGCCCCAGCCAAGGTTCTCGACGTCTTCGAAGCCGGGAAGCTCGCGACGCAGGAGGAGTCGGCTGAACTCGAGGTCCTAGCCCTGACGGAGCTCATGCAGACCCCGCAGTTCCGCGACACTGTGTACGCCTTCCTCGACGTGGTCCAGCGCCGGGGCCGGCGCCCTGCCGGGGCACCGGACGCGAGCCTCGCCCGACCCGTGACGAAGGTCGGGGTCGTGGGGGCGGGGCTCATGGCCGGCCAGCTCGCACTGCTGTTCGCGCGCCAGCTCAGAGTCCCGGTGGTCATGACCGACATCGACCAGGCACGCGTGGACAAGGGCGTGGCCCACGTCCACAGCGAGGTGGACAAGCTTCTCGCACGCGGGAGCCTGTCATCCAATTCGGCGGATCGGGTGAAGGCTCTCATCACCGGATCCGTGTCGAAGGAGCCCTTTGCCGATGCCGACTTCGTGATCGAGGCCGTGTTCGAGGAGCTCTCCGTCAAGAAGCAGGTCTTCGCCGAGCTCGAAGCAGTGGTCTCGCCCGAGTGCATCCTGGCCACCAACACGTCCTCCCTCTCGGTCACGTCCATGGCCGAAGGCCTCGCCCACCCGGAACGGGTCATCGGCTTCCACTTCTTCAATCCCGTGGCCGTCATGCCACTCGTGGAGATCGTGCGCGCCCCGAAGACCGACGAGGCGGTGCTGGCAACAGCCTTCGTCCTCGCGGCCTCGCTCAAGAAGACCGGCGTGCTCGTGCGCGACGCGGCCGCTTTCGTGGTGAACCGGGTCCTGCTCCGCCTGATGGGCGAGGTCACCGCGGCCTTCGACGAGGGAACCCCGGCGGAGGTCGCGGATTCGGCCCTGGCCCCGATGGGCCTCCCGATGACGCCCTTCACGCTCGCCTCGATGGTGGGGCTTCCGGTCGCTCAGCACGTCTCGGAGTCGCTCCGCGCTGCGTTCGGCGATCGCTTCCACGTCTCCGCCAATCAGCAGGCGCTCATCGACGCGGGGATCAAGGGTCTCTGGGCCACCACGGCAGACGGCGGGAAGGAGATCCCGGCATCGACCATGGACCTCCTGAGTTTCGGGGGTTCGCCCTCAAGCTCCGAGCAGGTGCTGCGGCGCTGCCAGGACGCCCTCGCCGAGGAGATTGGCCTCATCCTCGAGGAAGGCGTGGTTGCCGGACCTGAGGACGTGGACCTCTGCATAATCCTGGGGGCTGGGTGGCCGATGCATCTGGGCGGCATCACGCCGTACCTCGATCGGGTCGGCGCCTCCGAGCGCGTGAACGGGCGCGCATTCCATCCCTGACCCCGCAGCCTTCGCCTGATCACCCGGGGCCGAAGCCTCCAGCCAGGAAGTCGGCCAGCCGACTGCCGAGGCGGGCGAGGGCCTCGGGCCGCTCGCCCGCAAAGGTGAGCACGCCGCCCCACGCGCTGCGCACGGTCACGCCGTCGCGGACCCAATGGGTTCCCGCGCGCATGCCGCCCGCTACGACGTCGTAGCGCTCAGCGCGGACCGATCTGCCGTCTGGCAGCTCGACCGACTCGAGTCCCGCGCGGCGGATCTCCGCCGGGGCTGGCGGCGTATCGGGCCGCGCTTCATCCACGCGGCCGAAGCTCGCTCGGCGGCGCTCCGACCGGGAGAGCCGCTCGAGCAGAAGGTACTCGCCCGTGGCAGGGAGGGTGTCGACGCCGAGACCAGCCTCCTCCCGCCAGACGCCCGCAGAAAGCGCCCCGGGCTCCATCCGGTAGCGGAATCCAGTCCAGGTGTCCCCCGAGGATTCCAGGCGCAGGAGGGTCTCGGACGCAAACGCGGAGCCGGCGCCGTCGTCGAAGGCCACACGCGTGATGAGGAGGTCTCCGTCGAACCCCCGGAAGACAGCTCCCTGGCGCACGCCTCCGACCCAGAGGCTCTCCCACCGCTCCCATGCCGACCGCACTAGCCGACCCGCAGTTCCCTGAGATGTCCGCCGGACAGGCCTACCATGCGATGGGCGTGGCAGCGCGCCCACGCGAGGGCGTGCGTTGAGAGCACGACGGCGGCGCCCCCCTCAGCCGCGGACCTCACCACAGCTTCAAGCCGGGTGAGTCCGCGCCGGTCAAGGCCCACGGTCGGCTCGTCGAGCAGCAGCACCTTGGGCGCTCGCGCCAAGGCCGTGGCGAGGGCAAGGAGCCTCTGCTCCGAGGCTGAGAACTCGTACGGATGCCGGTCAGCCTGGGTCGCGAGGCCGACGGCGTCGAGTGCCGCGAGCGCGGAATCACGCCAGTCCCGCTTCGCCAGCCCGAGTCTATGCAGGCCGAAGCCGACCTCCCGGAGGGCGCTGCGCTCGAAGAGCTGGTCCCGGGGATCCTGAAACAGGGTCCCTACGGTCTCCGCGATCGCCCCCGCAGGAGTCTGGTTGATATCGCGTCCGTCAATTCGGACGGTTCCGCTCATGGGGCGGAGCAGACCCGCAAGATGGCGAAGCAGCGTCGACTTCCCCGCCCCGTTCGGACCCGTGAGTGCGAGCACTTCGCCAGACCAGACGGTGAAGGAGACATCACCGAGGACAAGCCCTTCTTGCCCGTCCACCCTCTTGCCCGTCCGGTACGAGAACGTCACGCCGTCCATCTCCGCCGCCGGAGAACCGCTGCTTGCGGTATCCCTCCCAGCAACAGCCGGCAAAGCGGCGGGGCAGTTGCCGTCATCGGTCCTCAGCACGCCGGACCGCTCGAATGCGCGCGAACCCAAGACGTCGGCCGGAGCTCCCTCCGCCGCCACGGTTCCCGCCTCGAGCAGAAGGCAATGCGTGGCCTGGAGGGCGAGGCTGTGGGCTGCGGCGGCAAACAGGACGACGGCGGTGCCCGAGGCGCGCAGCTCGTCGATGACTCGAGCGAGGGCTTCCTCGCCCTCTGCGTCGAGCGAGGCCGTCGGCTCGTCGAGCAGCACCACGTCCGGTCGAGTGATGATCGCGGCACCGAGCGCGAGCCGCCTCTGCTCACCGCCTGAGAGGCCCGCGGGGCGTCGCCCCAGGAGGCCCTCGAGCCCAACGGAGCGTGCCGTTGACCGCACGCGGGCCTTCATCTCTTCCCGCGGTACGCCCTGCTGCTCCAGGGAGAAGGCGAGCTCCTCCCCTGCCCCCGAAGCGGCCCCCGTGAGCAGGTCCGACGGCCGCTGGGGAACATAGGCAACTCGCGCTCCCCACGCCCCGAGATGAAGGCGAGGATCGGCGTCCGAACCGGCGAATTCGAGCCGTGCCTCCGACCCGTCGCCAGCTGCAAGGTGGAGCGTTCCTGCGAATCGCGCGTGGCCGGGCGCCACGGCCCAGCCGGCGAGCACCTTGGCGAGCGTCGACTTGCCGCTCCCCGAGGCGCCCAGCACGGCCGTGAGCGAGCCCGCCCGCAGCCCAAGCCGAACGCCGTGGAGCACAGGGGCGTCGCCGTCGTCGTACGCGAAGCTCTTGATGTCCGCGGAGAGGACGGGCGCGGCAGCATCGGCAGTCACCCGGCGCTCCCGAAGGTCCCGACGACTGCCGGGACCACCACCGACGCGACCACAGCGAGGCTCGCCACGGCGAGCGACCAGCGGACCCATCGCTGGAGCCGCGAGTCCGGCTCCTCGACATAGAAGGTCCGGCGACCCCGAAGGGAGGAGCCACGGGCCTCGAGCGCGGTGGCCCGCTCGCCCGCCTCGTCCACCAGCTGAAGGACGAGCGGCACGACTTGGAGCCTCGCGGCGACCACGCGTCCTGCGATCCCACGGCGCACCACGAGCCCACGCGCCTCCTGCGCCGCCCGGATCCCCGCCAGACGCCCGCTCACGGCGGCCGCGAGCCCCAAGGCCGATGCGAGGACGAACCCGAGCTGCGCGGGTACCCCGCGCCGCACCAGAGCGACACGCAGCGTCGCGACGTCCACCCACAGCGAGAAGGCGAGCATGACGACGACGAGCGTCGCCGTCCGCAGAACGAACAGTGCTGCGTAGTCGAGGCCCTCCGCGGTCACCCGGGCCGGGCCGACCTCGGCAAGGACTGTTCGGCCCTCGGGGAAGAACAGGCCGTGGATCGCGAGCGCCCACAGCGCGAAGGGGACCACCACGACGGAGCCTGCCGCCGCCACGCGCGAGAGGACACGCGCCCGCGACGCGGCCACGAGGGCTGCGGCAAGGACCGCAAGCCACACCGACCACGACGCCCACGCGAGGCAGACCACCACCGCGGCTCCCGCCAGGACCAGCCCGGTCAGCGGATTGAGGCGACCACGAGGGGCCGATCCGTCGTCGGGGCGGTCCGGGCCAGGGTGCTGCGGAAGGGTCACGTCACGCGGCCGGCGCGGCCTCGCCGTCGGCGCCCCTCGCAGTGCTCTTGGCTCCCGCGAGCACCCGGTGCTTGCGCACGAAGGCGAAACGCTGAGTGCTGCGGCGGGGCAGCGCGTAAGCCAGCGCGGCGGCCACGACGAACGTTACGAGCTTGTCGGAGAGGTCCGAGATGATGGCGCCCTTCGTGACCGACTCGGCGAGGCTGTCGCCGGCTGCCCGGAAGACCGCGATGACGACACCCGTGGCACCGGTTGCGGTTCCTCCGAACACTGCGACCGCGACCGGCGCGGCGATGAGCGCCGCGATGAAGCCCGTCACGATTCCAGCCAGCGGCAGCACGTAGAACCGTCGGACCAGGCCCATGCGCGCTGTCAGCCCGGCCAACGCACCAATCGCCGCGGCGCCCGCCGCAAACGGCAGCACGGTGGGATTGAAGAACGACCACACGAGGGTGCTCAGCAGCCCTGTGGCCGCGCCCGCGGCCGGACCCGCGAGGAACCCGACGAGGACGGTCCCGATCGAGTCGAGGTAGATGGGCACTAGCGTGGTGCCCACGAACTGGCCGAGCACGATGTTGAGGACGAGCGCCACGGGGATGAGGGCGAGAGTCGTTGTGGGAAGCGTGGGCAGGATGCCTGCGAACAGGAACACCATGGCCAGGCCATAGCCGGTGAGGGCAACGAGGGCCGATGCGGCGGTCGGCCCGTTCACGACGTCGGCCGGCTGGGAGACGATGAGGAAGGCGTAGGTCGCGACGACGGCCAAGGCCCCGAGGACGGTGAGCGTGATCCTGAGGGGTGAGCGGCCGGGCGCGTCAACCGTCAGCGAATGCGACGTCAGGGGATGCGACATGGGAAGGCGCTGTCCTTCGATGGTGGGAACGTTCTGGATAATGCCCGCCTATGTCACCTCGACGGGGGCCCTACAGGGCCGTACATGATTCTAGTCGAGCCGCCGGGCGAGCGCTCCGAGCGCGGAGACCAGCTCGGCGAACGCCTCGGCGGGCCGGTTGTCGCTCACGATCCTCGCATTCGGCGCCTCGCCCCAGAGTCCCCGGTAGTCGGCGACCGTGGTCCCCAGCAGCCGCGGCGCCTCAGTCTCGACGTGCACCGTCGCGGTGCGCGCGGCGTACCACGCCGTCCCCGCGGCAACGCTCGCGGCGAAGTAGTCATGGACGTGGGCGACATAGCCTTGGTCGTAGTCACGGTGGAACTCGAAGTAGAAGCGCAGCATGTCGCTCACCTGCCGCACCAAGGCGCTGGGCGCCGTGCTTCGCTGTCCTCGCGGGTGCTCGGGAAGGACGAGCTCAGGCGCGCTGCACCCCGCTGCCTCAGCCAGCGCGGCGACGTGCTCGGGCCGCATCTCGATCCGTTCCGTCGTCTCGAGCGAGCACACGATCGGCAGGCGCGCCTCCGGCTGCCGCGCGAAGGCCGCGAAGACGTCGGCCGCCGCGTGCGGATCAACGTGGGTGTTCCATTCCGCCGTCGGCGTCGTGTTGCCCTGGTAGTAGTAGGACCCTCCCATGATGACAACAGACTTGAGCAGCTGGGGAAGCCTCGGTTCCGCACGCAGGGCGAGCGCGAAGTTCGTCAGCGGGGCGGTCACCAGCGCGGTGAGCTCGCCGGGTCGAGCCCGTGCCGCCTCGACCCATAGCTCGACGGCGTCCGTCGGCTCGCTCCCTCGGCGGGCTTTCGGGAGTTCCGCGTATCCCATGCCCTGAGGACCATGGGTCTCAGGGGTGGTGACGAGCGGGATCTGGAGGGGCTTCCGGGCGCCGATCGCGACCGGCACGTCCGTGCGCCCGCACAGTTCGAGGAGCGCGAGGTTGTTCTGGGCGACCTGGTCTGCATCGACGTTTCCCGGCGTGCTGGTGACAGCGACGAGCTCAACGTGGGGCTGGCTGCAGAGATAGACGAGTGCGAGCGCGTCGTCGATGCCCGTGTCGCAGTCCATGAGGATTGAGACGGGTTCGCGGCGCGGCTCGTGGACGACCGGGCGGGAGGCCTCGTGCACGCCTAGAACAGTGCCACTTTGGGCGTGCGCGGGAAGATGTCGTCGAGTTCGTCGAGGTCTTCGCGGCTCGGCTGCCACGAGGCCGCCTGGGCGTTCTCGCGGATCTGCTCCGGCTTCGTGGCCCCGGCGATGACGCTGGAGACGGACGGCTGCGCCGCGAGCCACGAGAAGGCCACCTGCAGCTCGGTGAGGCCACGCTCCTCCGCGAAAGCCGAGAACCGGTCGAGCTGGTCCCAGTCTGCGTCATGCACGAGGTTGGTCCGGGTATGCGACAGCCGCGAGCCCTCCGGCGCCGTGCCACGCGAGTACTTGCCCGTGAGCAGTCCGTTCGCGAGCGGGAAGTACGGCAGGACGCCCAGTCCGAACGCCTCCGCGGCCTGCGTCACCTCGAGTTCGGCGCGGCGGTCAAGGAGGTTGTAGTGGTTCTGGCTCGAGACGAACGGAGTGTAGCCGCCCATCCGTGCCACGTATTCCGCCTCGGCGATCTGCCAGCCAGCCCGGTTCGAGTGCCCGATATAGCGCACCTTGCCCTCGTGGACCAGGTCGTCCAAGGCCGAGAGGGTCTCCTCGACTGGAGTCTGGGGATCCGGCGTGTGGAACTGGTAGAGATCGATCCACTCCGTGTCGAGCCGCCGCAGCGAAGCTTCCACCGCCTGGGCGATGTACCGCCGCGATCCTCGCGCGCCGAAGTCCTGGCCGTTCGCACCATGCATGTCCATGCCGAACTTCGTGGCGATCACCACGTCATCCCTGCGGCCTTTGAGGGCGCGGCCGAGCATCTCCTCGCTCAGGCCCGGCGTCTTGCCGTACACGTCGGCCACGTCGAACAGGGTGATGCCCGCATCGATCGCCGCGTGAACTACGGCATCGGTGCCTTCCTGGGTCTCAGTCGGGGTGTTGGCCCGGCCTAGATTGTTGCAGCCGAGGCCGACGGTGGACACAGTGAGGCCAGACCGGCCCAAACGGCGGTAGTCAGTCATAGCGCCAGCCTACGCCCGCGAGGAGCGCAGTCAGAGCGAGAAGGTGCGGACTCCCGCCGGGGCGTGCTTGAGCTTGAAGGTGTCCGGCGCATCGGGAGCCGCCGCGGCGATGGAGAGCTTGGTGAAGTCGCTCGTCGCCTCCCGCAGGCACGATTTGATGGCGGTCACGGCCTTGTTCACGTCGACACAGCGCGTGAAGATCGAGAGCTTGCCCTCGCCGATCTGGCTGCCTTCGACGGTGCCGAGGCCGCGCCAGGCGAGGTGCGCGGTGAGAGCGCGCACGGCTTGACGCTCGAGGAAGCGATCCCGGTCCGTTCCGGCCTGGGACTTGAGGGCGAACTGGGCGATCACGCGATGCTGCGCATCCTCGGGGATCTCCGCGAAGCCGTCTGCTTCGCACTGGGCCTCGAAGGCGGCGATGAGCTCTTCGCCGGCGGCAGCATCGACGTCGTCCGTCGCGTTCGACGCGGCGAGGTGCCCCACCGTCCCGTGGTTGACCACGAACTGGCTGGCGTCCTCGTCGTGCCAGGCCTCGCGGAACTCCAGGGCGCCGTCCTCTCGACGGCGATACATGCGCACGTAGCTCACCGGGTCTCCTTCCGTCCCTTGGCCATCCATTCGTCGGCGGTGCCGTCGAAGGGCCCTGTGGCGTCCCGGACTGCTGCGAGGAGGCGCGCGCACTCCTGCTGGACCGCGTCCACCAGAGCCTGCGGGTAGTGCATGCTCACGCGATGCTCCTCGAACTCGTCCTCGTCGTCCACGAAGACTCCCCGCACGGACGACTGGATGACGTCGAGGTCCATGTCGACCATGTGGAACTCCACTGCCCCGGATCCCGTGGGCGAAGCGTCCCGGATGCGATGCCAGGACAGGTCCCACGCGAGGTCCACGTAGACGCGGAACTCTCCCGGGTTCTCGTCGTCGTAGAACGTGGCAGCGTATGCGCCCTCGCGGGGGACGAGGAGGACCGCGTCCGTGAGAGTGTGAAGCGCCATGCCCGGCCGCGAGATGAACTCGCCGCGGCCCTGGTAGATCCACCAGCCGTGCCGGTCCTCGCCGAGGTGCACCCCCGGCACGACCCAGTGGGCACCGCCGTCCCACTTCCGGTTCCGCGCCACGACGAGGTCCCCCGGGCGCGGGAGATCGCGGGGCAGCGGCGCCACGGCGGGTGCGAGGGTTTCGGGAATCACAGCTGCGGGAGGCTCCCGGTACTCGGCGCCGGCTGTCCCGGGAGCGGCCGCGCGAAGGGGACCTTGGTGCCGAGGACCTGCGCGACGATGTCGTGCGTGACCTGCCGGGCTGTGAGGCCGACTCGTGCGAGCACCTCGGAGCGTGTGCCATGGTCGAGGAACTCGGCCGGCAGCCCCACTTCGTTCAGCGCGGTGTCCACACCGGCTGCCCGCATCTCCTGGCGGATGCGGGAGCCCACTCCGCCAGCCCGCACTCCATCCTCGAGGCACACCACGATCCGGTGCTGCGCCGCCAGCCGGACGACGCTCTCCGGGACCGGCAGGACCCAGCGTGGGTCGACCACGGTCGAGCTGATTCCCTGGTGGTCCAGGCGCTCGGCAACCTCGAGTGCGAGCTCGCTCATCGCGCCGACCGCAACGAGGAGGACGTCTGGGCCGCTTCCATCGCTCTCGGAGCCAGCCCTGCGCAGGACGTCCACACCGTCATCGAGGCGTTCCAGCGCCTCGGTCTCGGGGCCGACCGTGCCCTTCGAGAACCGGACGACCGTCGGGGCGTCCGAGATTGCGACCGCCTCCCGGAGCTCTTCCCTCAGCCGTGTCGCATCCCGCGGCGCGGCGAGATGCAGGCCGGGGACGCTTTGGACAAGTGCCATATCCCACTGGCCGTGGTGGCTCGCCCCGTCAGGACCCGTCACGCCGGCCCGGTCCAGCACCACGGTCACGCCGGCCTTGTGCAGCGCGACATCCATGAGCAGCTGGTCATACGCGCGGTTGAGGAACGTCGAGTAGACGGCTACCACGGGATGGAGGCCTCCGAAGGCCATGCCCGCGGCGCTGGTCATCGCATGCTGCTCCGCGATGCCGACGTCGAACACCCTGTCCGGGTGCCGCTCGGCGAACTTGTGGAGGCCCACCGGGATCAGCATGGCCCCCGTGATGCCGACGACGTCCGGCCGCTGGTCCGCGATGGCTGCGATCTCGTCGGCGAAGACACTGGTCCACGACGCCGCCCCGCCCGAGCTCACCGGCTCGCCGGTGAGCGGATCGATGACGCCCACCGCATGGAACTGGTCGGCCTCGTTCGCCCGTGCCGGGGCGTAGCCGCGGCCCTTCTCGGTGATCGCGTGGACGATCACCGGCCCGGCGAAGTGCTTCGCGGCCGTGAGCGCGTTCTCGAGCGCCCTCTCGTCGTGCCCGTCGACGGGACCGAGGTACTTGAGCCCGAGGTCCTCGAACATGCCCTGCGGAGCCCACCAGTCCTTGACGCCTTTCTTGGCCGCATGGAGGCTCTTGTACGCGAAACGGCCCACGGGGCCGCCCTGCTGGAGGCGCTGCTTCCAGAACTCGAGGGTGCCCTCGTAGGCGGGGGCAGCGCGCACGGCGTCGATGGCGGGCCGCAGCGAGGCAAGGTAGTCCGCGAATCCCCCGACTGTCGGGGCGTACGATCGCCCGTTGTCGTTGACCACGATCACCACGCGCCGATCCTTGTCCGCGGCGATGTTGTTCAGGGCCTCCCAGGCCATGCCGCCCGTGAGGGCGCCGTCGCCGACCACCACGACCGTGTACCGGTCGCCTTGACCGGTGAGCTTCCGGGCCTTGGAGATGCCGTCCGCCCAGGACAGCGACGAGGACGCGTGCGAGGACTCGACGACGTCGTGCTCGCTCTCAGTGCGCGAGGGGTAGCCCGAGAGCCCGCCCTGCTGGCGAAGCGTCGAGAAGTCCTGCCGTCCGGTCAGAAGCTTGTGCACATACGACTGATGGCCGGTGTCGAAGATCACGCTGTCGCGCGGCGAGTCGAAGACACGATGGATCGCGAGGGTGAGCTCGACAACACCCAGGTTGGGGCCGAGGTGCCCACCCGTCTGCGCGACATTGCGAATGAGGAATCGGCGGATCTCTTCGGCCAGATCCGCCAGCTCTTGGGAGGTGAGGCGATCGAGGTCTTTCGGTCCGCGAATGCTCTCCAGAATGCCCAAACGGCGGCTCCTTGCTCGAAACATGCTCAACCCACTGTAGCGCCTCGCGCGGCGAGGCCCAGATCCGTCATGGATACGGGAAGGGCCCCCACCCTTGGGGTGGAGGCCCTTCCCGTCAGCCTGTCAGGTGGCGATCACTTCGCCGAGATCTGGCGAAGGACGTACTGCAGGATGCCGCCGTTGCGGTAGTAGTCCGCCTCACCGGGTGTGTCGATGCGCACGACGGCGTCGAAGGACTTGGTGCCGCCGTCCTCAGCCGTCGCGGTCACCTTGACCGTCCGGGGCGTGGAGCCCTCATTGAGCTCGGTGATGCCCTCGAAGGAGAACACCTCGTTGCCCGTGAGGCCGATCGTCGCGGCGGATTCGCCCTCCGGGAACTGCAGCGGGAGGACGCCCATGCCGATGAGGTTCGAACGGTGGATGCGCTCGTAGCTCTCGGCGATGACGGCCTTGACGCCGAGGAGGGCCGTGCCCTTGGCTGCCCAGTCACGGGACGAACCCGAACCGTACTCCTTGCCCGCGAGGACGACGAGAGGCGTGCCCGCCTTCTGGTAGTTCATCGCGGCATCGTACACGTACGCCTGGGGAGCACCGTCCTGGGTGAAGTCCTTCGTGAAGCCGCCCTCAACTCCGTCGAGGAGCTGGTTCTTGATGCGGATGTTCGCGAACGTACCGCGGATCATGACCTCGTGGTTCCCGCGGCGCGAGCCGTAGGAGTTGAAGTCCTTGCGCTCCACGCCATGCGAGAGGAGGTACTGGCCCGCAGGCGTGTCCGACTTGAACGAGCCGGCTGGCGAGATGTGGTCGGTGGTGACCGAGTCGCCGAGCTTGAGCAGCACACGAGCGCCCTCGATGTCCGCGACGGGCTCCGGCTGCGCCTTCATGCCCTCGAAGTACGGGGGCTTCCGGACGTACGTCGACTCGTCACTCCACTCGAACGTCGAACCGGTCGGCGTGGGGAGGGACTGCCAGCGCTCGTCGCCGTCGAAGATCGTCGCGTAGGACTTCGTGAACATGTCCTGGTCGATGGACGCGTCCATGACCTGCTGGACCTCGGTCGGGTTCGGCCAGATGTCCCGGAGGAACACATCGTTGCCGTCCTGGTCCTGGCCGAGGGCCTCCGTCTCGAAGTCGAAGTCCATCGTGCCGGCGAGGGCGTAGGCGATGACGAGCGGCGGGGACGCAAGGTAGTTCATCTTGACGTCCGGGTTGATGCGGCCCTCGAAGTTGCGGTTGCCCGAGAGGACCGACGTGACCGAGAGGTCGTTGGCCGGGATAGCCTCCGAGATCTCCGTCTCAAGCGGGCCCGAGTTGCCGATGCACGTGGTGCAGCCGTAGCCGACCGTGAAGAAGCCGAGCTTCTCGAGGTACGGAACGAGGCCGGACTTCTCGTAGTAGTCGGTGACGACCTTCGACCCGGGGGCTACGGAGGTCTTGACCCACGGCTTCGAGGCGAGGCCCTTCTCCACGGCGTTGCGGGCGAGGATCGCTGCCGCGAGCATCACCGACGGGTTCGAGGTGTTGGTGCAGGACGTGATCGAGGCGATCGTGACGGCGCCGTGGTCGAGCTCGAATTCGCGCCCGTCCGCCATCTTCACGTGGATCGGCTGCGTCGGGCGGCCGAAGGCGCCGCTCGCGGCCGACTCGATGGGGTTGGCAAGCCGCGCCGTCTCGTGGACGTGGCTGTCGGCCTCAGTCGTCGAAGGCGAATCGGAGGCGGGGAAGGACTCATCGATCGTCTCGTCGACTGTCCCGGCCTCGGGGTGGCCATTGGAGATCTGGACGTAGTTGTGCAGGTCCTTGCGGAACTGCTCCTTGGCGTCCGAGAGCTCGATGCGGTCCTGCGGCCGCTTCGGGCCGGAGATCGAGGGCACCACCGTGGAGAGGTCGAGCTCGAGGTACTCGGAGAAGCGCGGCTCCCGCGAGGCGTCGTGCCAAAGCCCCTGCTCCTTCGCGTACGCCTCGACGAGGGCAATGCTCTCCTCGGCGCGGCCCGTGAGGCGGAGGTAGTCGAGCGTGACCTGGTCGATCGGGAAGATCGCGGCGGTCGAGCCGAACTCAGGGCTCATATTGCCGATCGTTGCGCGGTTCGCGAGCGGGACCTCGGCCACGCCCTCGCCGTAGAACTCGACGAACTTGCCCACCACACCGTGCTTGCGGAGCATCTCGGTGATGGTGAGGACGACGTCGGTCGCGGTGGCGCCGGCCGGGATCGAGCCGGACAGCTTGAAGCCGACCACCCGCGGAATGAGCATCGAAACGGGCTGGCCGAGCATGGCGGCCTCCGCCTCGATGCCGCCGACACCCCACCCGAGGACGCCCAGGCCGTTGACCATCGTGGTGTGCGAGTCGGTGCCGACGAGCGTGTCCGGGTAGGCGCGCAGCACCTTGCCCTCGGGCGTCTCGACCTCGCGGGTCATGACCGTGCGGGCGAGGTACTCGATGTTGACCTGGTGCACAATGCCCATGCCCGGCGGGACGACCTTGAAGTCCTCGAAAGCAGTCTGGCCCCACCGCAGGAACTGGTACCGCTCGCCGTTGCGCTGGTACTCGATCTCCATGTTCCGCTCGATCGCGCCGGCGTTGCCGAACACGTCGATCTGCACGGAGTGGTCGATGACGAGCTCGGCGGGTGCGAGCGGGTTCACGCGCTCGGGATCGCCGCCAAGATCCTTGATGGCCTCCCGCATGGTCGCGAGGTCCACGACACACGGAACGCCGGTGAAGTCCTGCATGATGACGCGGGCAGGGGTGAACTGGATCTCAGTGCTCGGCTGGGCATTCTGATCCCAGCCCGCCAGCGCACGCACATGCTCAGCAGTGATGTTGGCACCATCTTCGGTGCGGAGAAGGTTCTCGAGCAGAACCTTGAGGCTGAACGGGAGGGTCTCCGAGCCCTCAACCGCGCTCAGACGGAAAATTTCGTAATCGGTTCCTCCGACGTTCAGTACGCCCTTGGACCCGAAGCTGTCCACAGTGCTCAATGCACCACTCCTCTCGCAACACTGCCATCTTTGTCGCGCACAAGAAGCGTTGCTAGTTAGGCAAGCCTTAGCTAGCTTGCGTCCTGACGCGAAGGGGCTCCCGGTTCAAAGCCATCCTAGTTCGGGCACCCGTTCCAAGCGACGGGAGTCACCATCCCGGCGTGAGCAGTGCGACAGTTTCCACGTGGTGGGTCTGCGGGTACAGATCGAACGCCCGCAGCCACTCCAGCCTCCACCCGCCGTCGCGGAACCAGCCGAGATCGCGAGCGAACGAGGCTGGATCGCAGGCCACGTAGGCGATGGCGCGCGGGGCGAGGTCGACCAGACCGCGCACGACTTCCCGCCCCGCCCCGGCGCGGGGAGGATCGAGGACGACGGCGTCAAATCGGGTCCCGGCGTGACGCCGCAGCACTCGCTCGACTCGCCCTTGGACGACGTCGACCTGCGGCTGCCGCTTGAAGGTCCGCCGCGCGTCGCGGCTGGTCCCGGGGGAGCCTTCGACAGAGAGAACAGCGCCTGAGGGACCGACGGCCGCGGCCAGAGGAGCCGTGAAGAGGCCAGCCCCGGCATAGAGGTCGGCCGCGGCCGAACCCTTCAAGAGCGCCGGTTCGACCGCATCAAGCGCCGCGCGCATCAGGGTCTCGGGGGCACGGCGGTGGATCTGCCAGAACCCCTCACCCGTCACGGTGTAGTGGAAGCCCTCGACCTCCTCCGTGACCGAGCCGCGTCCTCGGAGGGTCAGTGGCGCTCCCCCGTCGGGGCCTACCGCGCTCACCGAATCGCGCGGATCCACCGCCTCGACGAGTTCGGCGAGACGCGAAGAGTCCAAGCCGTCCTGCAGCGTGAAGATGACAAGCGGTGCGCTTCCGGCCGACGGAGCAGCCACCTCAACCCGCTCGACGCCAGAGAGGTCCGTGTCCCACAGCCCGAGGTCCTCGATCTCCTCGACGGCGAGAGGCATGTCCCGGATCGGCACCACGGCGTCGGAGCGGTGGGCGTGCATCGCGAGGCGCCCCTCGCCGTCGACCGCGAAGCTGCAGCGCGTCCGCCAGTGCAGCCCCTCGCTGGAGGAACTCCCGCCATCGACGGGCACAGGCTCCACGACGACGTCGAGCTCCACGTGCGCAAGCCGCGAGAGCTGCTCGCGCACCACGGCGGCCTTGAGCCGGCGCTGCTCCGAGAGCTCGATGTGCCCGAACTCCGCCCCGCCCACGGGAAGAGTTCCCGCGGCATAGGCAGAGGGCGAGTCGGCGGGGGCCCAGACATGGGGGCGTCGAGAGGGAGCAGGATCGAGGACCTCGACGACATCCGCCCGCCAGAACTTCTTGCCCTCCTCCGCCTCCGTGAGCTGCACGCGGACGAGCTCTCCGGGAATGCCATGGCGGACAAAGACGACGCGCCCTTCGTGCCTGGCCACGGTATGACCCCCATGGGCGATGGGGCCGAGCCGGAACTCGAGCAGGGGCAGGGTCTCGCTCACAGTTCCTGCAGCTTCCTCGACGCCTCCGAGGACTTGAGCTGCCACGGCACGCTCGCCACCATGACCCCCGGCTCGAAGTGGAGCCGCGTCTTGATGCGCAGCGCCGTCTGGTTGTGGACCAGCTGCTCCCACCATTTGCCCACCACGTACTCGGGGATGTACACGACGATGAGATCGCGCGGGGATTCGCGCCGCATGCTGTCGATGTACTCGAGCAGCGGCGTGACGGTCTCGCGGTAAGGGCTCGCCAGGACGGTCAGCGGAACAGGGATATCGAGCTTCTCCCAGTCTGCAATCGTCTGGGCGGTCTCCTCCGGGCTGATATCGACCGTCACCGCGTCGAGCCGGGAAGGCCGCGACGCACGGGCGTACGCGAGGGCGCGGAGCACGGGCTTGCGCACGTGGGAGACGAGCAGGACGGCGTGCACGCGGCTCGGCAGGGCGCGCGCCGAGGCGTCGTCGCCGACGGCGAGCTCGCGGGCCACGCTGACGTAGTGCGCCCGGATGCTCCACATGATGAGGAACAGGACGAACATGGCCAGCAGGGCGATCCAGGCGCCGTGCTCGAACTTCGTGATGAGGACGATCACCAGGACCGTGGCCGTCATGCCGAAGCCGATCGTGTTGACCACCCGGGACCGCTGCATGCGCTGGCGCACGCTGCGGTCCTTGACACGCTTGAGCTCCCTGGTCCAGTGGCGGATCATCCCGAACTGGCTCGCCGTGAACGAGACGAACACCCCGACGATGTAGAGCTGGATGAGTCGGGTCACGTCTGCATCGAAGGCGACGATGAGCACGAGGGCGCCGGCCGCGAGAAGGATCACGCCGTTGCTGAAGGCGAGGCGATCGCCGCGGGTGCGCAGCTGACGCGGGAGGAACCCGTCCTGGGCCAGGATGGACGCGAGGATGGGGAAGCCGTTGAACGCGGTATTGGACGCGAACACGAGGATGACGCCGGTAGCGGCCACCACGATGTAGAACGCGACGCTTCCGCTGCCGAAGACGGCATCGGCGATCTGCCCGATCGCCGGCGTCTGGATATAGTCGGACGACAGCGGCGCGCCCCCTGCCCGTAGTTCGCTCGCGGGGTCCTGGACGATGTGGACGTGGGTCGCGTTGGCGAGGAAGAGGATCCCGGCGAGCATGCTCGCCGCGACCACGCCGAGCAGCAGCAGCGTCCTGGCTGCGTTGGCGCTCTTCGGCGGCCGGAAGTTGGGGACGCCGTTGCTGATCGCCTCGACCCCCGTGAGGGCGGCCGCGCCGGATGAGAAGGCCCGGAGCAGGAGGAAGGCCCCCGCGAGCCCGACGAGCCCCTGATCGAATTCAGTCGACGGGACGATCTCGAAGCCCGCGCTCACGGCGGGCCTCAGGTTCCCGGTGAGGAACTGGAACAGGCCGACGAGCGTCATGCCGATGATCGAGGCCATGAAGATGTACGTCGGCGCGGCGAACACCGTTCCGGCTTCCTTCACGCCGCGCAGATTGACGAGGGCCAGGACGAGGACGCCGACCACGGCGATCGCCGCCTGGTCCCCCTCGAGGGACGGGACCGCCGTCGTCAGGTAGTTCGCCGCGGAGGACATCGACACGGCGACGGTGAGCACGTAGTCGACGAGAAGCGCCGACGCGACGGTGAGGCCCGCGAACCGGCCGAGGTTCGTCGTCGCAATCTCGTAGTCGCCGCCGCCCGAAGGGTAGGCGTGGACGTTCTGGCGGTAGGAGGCTACGACGGTGAGCAGGACGAGCATCACGGCGATGCCCACCCACGGCGAGAGGGCGACGGCGCTCACCCCGGCCAGGGCAAGGGTCAGCAGGATCTCGTCGGGCGCGTAGGCCACCGAGGAGAGCGCGTCGGAGGCGAAGATGGGAAGTGCGATCCGCTTCGGGAGGAGCGTGTGGCTCATCCTGTCGTTGCGGAAGGGACGCCCCACGAGCACCCGTTTCACCGCGTTGAATATCTGCAGCACGAAGACACGGTATGCGCTGCGCGCGGCAAGTCATAGTCGCACGCAGCTGAGAGGCTGTGGATTCGGTAGATTGAACCTGTGGCTCATTACGTCATCATGGGATGCGGGCGCGTTGGCGTGTCCCTCGCCCACACACTCGAGGACTCGGGCCATTCGGTGGCCATCATCGACCAGGACGACCGCGCCTTCCGGCGCCTTCGGCGCACCTTCGGCGGGCGGAAGGTCACGGGCATCGGCTTCGACCGCGACACCATGCGCCAGGCCGGCATCGAAGAGGCCTATGCGTTCGCCGCGGTGTCCAGTGGCGACAACTCCAACATCCTGGCCACCCGCGTAGCGCGCGAGACCTTCCATGTGCCACACGTCGTGGCGCGCATCTATGACCCGGGCCGCGCGGAGATCTACCAGCGGCTCGGCATCCCCACCGTGGCCGCGGTGCGCTGGAGCGCCGACCAGGTCCTGCGCCGGATCCTGCCCGAAGCCGGAATCGCGGGAGACTTCCGGGACGCCTCCGGCAGACTCGTCCTCACGGAAGTCGGTCTCGATGCTGGATGGCTCGGCGAGCCGATCACCGCGATCGAGAAGGCAGCACCGGTCAGGGTGGCGTATCTGACGCGATTCGGAGAGGGCGTCGTCCCTGCCCCGAGCACGAGCTATCAGGAAGGCGACACCGTCCACGTGATGATGCGGCTCGAAGACTCCTCGGAAGTCGGCCGCATCCTGTCGGCGCCGCCGGTGAAGGAGGGGCTGTGAAGGTCATCATCGCGGGCGCGGGCAGCGTCGGCTCATCGATCGCGCGCGAACTCCTCGCGCACCGCCACGATGTGCTCCTCATCGACCCCAAGCCAGAGGTCATCGGCCGCAGCGGACTCCGAGGCGCGAAGTGGCTCGTCGGAGACGCCTGTGAGATCTCGACCCTCAAGGAGGCCCGCGTCGACGAGGCCGACGTCGTGGTGTCCGCCACGGGAGACGACAAGGTGACCCTCGTTGTCTCCCGTCTGGCCAAGACGGAATTCGGCGTGGGGCGCACGGTCGGGCGGGTGAACAATCCCAAGAACGACTGGATGTTCGACGGCTCGTGGGGTGTCGACGTGGCCGTCAACACCCCGCGCCTCATGACCGCGCTCGTCGAGGAGGCCGTCGAAATCGGCGACGTCGTCCGCCTCCTGACCCTGCAGACCGGGGTCGCCTCCCTCGTCGAGTTCACCGTCCCGCAGCACTCGGAGCTCATTGGCCGGACCGTCGGTCAGGTCGAGTGGCCGGCCGACGCCACCCTCGTAGCGATCCTGCGCGACCAGTCGCCGATCGCGCCGAGCGTCGACGACGTGATCGAGCACCGCGACGAGCTGTTCTTCGTCACGACCCTTCCCGCCGAAGACGAGCTGCGGCATCTGCTCGCCCCCGGCAACGGACAGGAGTCCGAGGAGCTGCCCGCAGACGAGAACGAGGACGACCTGTTCGACGGGTAGTGCCCTGGGCGCCCGGGTGGGTCAGCGCACGTGCTCAGCGTTCCTCGGCTGAGACGGCTGGCCGCGTGACGAGCCACGCGAGCCAGAGGCCGAGCGCATAGAGCGGCACCCCCAGGATGAGCCGCATGGTTCCGAGGGCCACGAGCCCCGGATCGCCCATGAGGTAGAGGGGAACCTCGACGACGAGCCGCAGGGCGAGGACGGCGACCATGATCCACGTGCCGATCCGATACTGCCGAGACCGCTGTGCGTCCTGGCGCCAGTGGACGCCCTCGCTGCGGAGGAGCCCGAACACGACGCCCATGAGCGGCCACCGAACCGCAATCGAGATGACGAGCGCCAGAATGTACGCCGCGTTCGTGAGGAACCCCGAGATGTAGAAGTTCTCCGCTTTGCCAGTGAAGAGCGCGAGAGCCGCCGAGACCGCGATTCCGACGACGCCTGCGAAGGCCTGAGTCAGCGGAGTCCGCGTCACGAGGCGGGCGACGACGAAGACCGCCGCGACCACGAGGGAGAGCACGGTCGAGAGCACGAGGTCCCGCAGGATCGTGAAGGCGACGAGGAAGACGACGCCCGGAACCACGGACTCGAGGACTCCCCTGACGCCGCCGGCGCTCTTGAGGACGTTGATGCGGCCGTCCTCGTGGCGGTGCACCCCCGCCTTCGCAGCGTAGGCCGCCGCGAGCTCGGCGGCGCTCGGCTCTTCGCGGGGCTGCCCCTCGGTGCTCATTCAGTCCTCCTTGGCCAAGATCTCGTACCGCGGGTTGTAGATGGTCGGCTCGCCGTGGGGTGCCGAGAGCATCCCCGAGAAGCGGAGCGGGGTCCCAGCTTCGATCCCGCGGATCCGCCTGCGGCCGAGCCAGAACAGGCGAATGGCCGGCCCGCGGCCGGGGCGTTCCGCGTCCGGCGATTCGATCACCGCGCTGAAGCTCGGAGGCTGGCTGGGTGGCACGAACGTCACCGACCGGATGACTCCTTCGCCTTGGACCACGCCGCGCTCGGGGATCCGGGAGAAGTCGAGCGGTGCGCTCCGATCAGCCAAGATGCGTGATCTCCGGCCCTCGCTCGGGGGCCGTCAATCCGGGGTCGGTCCCCTGCTCCGGCTGGGCCTGATCGACCGGCAGCCGCAGCGGCAGCAGCTCGCTCGGCGGCAGCGGAGCCTCTCCGCGGTCCACGACGACGGAGCGGAACAGCTCCTTCAGCTCCTCGGCTGCGGCGGGATCCGTCACGGCGTTGCCGGACATGACACCGCGGAGGAACCACCGGGGTCCGTCCACGCCCATGAAGTGCGCCACCCTGTAGCCGCGGCGACCATCCGCCGTGGACGTCGGCAGCTTGGCGATCAGCTCGGGACCGAAACTGCCCTCCGCCTCCTCGACCGTGCCGCCTTGGCTCGCCACAGACTGCGCGATCTGGGCACGGATCTCGCCCCAGAGCCCTTCGGTCCGGGGGGCGGCGAAGGCCTGGACTTGGAGGCTGGAGCCGTTGAGGTCCATGGTGACCGCCACCACACGGCGCGTTGTCTCTTCGACTTCGAGCCGGATCTGCAGGCCCTCGACGGGCCGGATCAGCAGCGCCCCCAGGTCAACGTAGCCGACCGTCGTGTCCTTCTCGCTCGCGTCGAAGGGCCCGGTGGTCGATCTCCCATAGCCGCTCTTGTCCGGCTCCTGGCCTCGCTCGGGCGTGCCGAGCACCGAGGGATCCTCAGCCGTCAGCTTGGCGTTCTTGCCACGTCCGAACAGCACGTCAACAACTCCTTCAGTCAGCCGTCCGGGGCGAGCGCTCAGCGGTCCCCGGCCGTGCAGGCGCTAGTGCGCCCCGAATCCCCCGGTGGAGCCGAAGCCGCCGGTCCCCCGCGCCGACTCGGAAAGCGAGGCGACGGGGACGAAGCGCGCGTACTCGACGCGCTGGATCACCATCTGGGCAATTCTATCGCCGCGGCGAAGTGTGAGTGCCTCGTGCCGGTCCGTGTTCAGCAGGGTCACCGCGATCTCGCCGCGATAGCCAGCGTCCACGGTGCCCGGTGCGTTCACGACGGTGAGGCCGTGGCGCGTGGCGAGGCCGGACCGGGGGTGGATGAGGGCCACGAATCCGAACGGGAGGGCGATGCTCACTCCGGTCGGCACGAGCCGCCGCTCGCCGGGCTCCAGCGTGACATCGACCCGCGAGCAGAGATCGGCGCCCGCATCCCCGGGGTGGGCATACGACGGCGGCGGGAGGCCGTCGTCGAGCATCACCACTTCGACGTCGAGGCTGGGCTGCCAGGCGAGGGCGGCCTCTGGACGGTCCGCGGTGGCTTCTGAGGTTGTGGCGTCTGAGGTCACCCCACCACTCTATAAGCTGGAGGCATGCCTGAATCGCCCTCTACCGGTCCCCTGCCCCGTGACACCACGGCCTCCGTCTACAGTGAGAAGCTGTGGCCGGCCCTGTGGGTGTGGATCGTTGTGGTCGGCGTCTCCGGTGCCTGCATCCTTGTGCTCGCCCCCATCAGCATCGCGGCCGGCATCATCGGTGCGATTGTCGTCTTCCTCGTGCTCGTCGGAGCCTTGATCGCCAGCACGCCGGCCGTGGTCGTCACGCCGCGCGAACTGCGCGCCGGCCGTGCGGTGCTGCCGCGCGAATTCATCGCCTCGGCTGAACCGTTCACGGGCGACGAGGCCACCGCCGAACGCGGGACGCGCCTCGACGGACGTGCCTATCTCTGCCTGCGCGGCTGGATCTCCCCCGTGGTCCGGGTCGAGCTCGACGATCCGGACGATGCGACGCCGTACTGGCTCGTTTCAACACGACGGCCAGCGCAGCTGGTTGCCGCGCTGGCCGAAGGGCGCTGAACGGACTGCATCAGCAGTCCCCGATCAGCCCTCGCATTCCTTGCAGTAGTAGAGCCCGTTCTTCTCGCGGGCAATCTGCGACCGGTGGCGCACGAGGAAGCAGGACGCACACGTGAATTCGTCTGCCTGAGCAGGCAGGACGCGTACGAGCAGCTCCTCGCCGGAGAGGTCGGCGCCGGGCAGCTCGTAGCTGTCGGCGGCCTCGGCCTCATCCTCGTCCACCGAGGCGGACTGCTTGTCCGTGCGCCGCGTCTTCAGCTCCTCGATGGAATCCTCGTTGAGCTCTTCTTCATTCTTGCGCGGCGCATCGTAATCGGTCGCCATAGTTATTCGTTCACGCTCCGGTTGGTCACATCAGTCACGTGGACACTCCACGTGGTCCACTCTCTAACGCACTCGGCCCCCATTTTGTGCCCAGTGACGGGGAGATTGTTCCCGATCGCGCGCGGAATTGCCACTCGGGACGCCAGAAGTCGCGGCACACCGAGGGATTGCCCGGAAATCCGGGCTCGAGGATGGCACAGTTCTCGGAGGACTAGGCAAAGCTGGAGGCTTCAATGCGGGAGCAACCGCAGGACAATCTGCAGGACCTTCGCCTCGTCGGCGTGCACGACGACGGGCAGCATCTTCTGCTGAGCGCCAACTCGGGTGAGCTCTTCCGTCTTCGCCTCGACGAAGCCCTGCGGCGCGCCGTCGCGCGCCCGGCTCCCCAGCGCCCCATGCCCAGTGACGGCGCCACCATGTCGCCGCGCCAGATCCAGGCTGAGATCCGGGCGGGCGCGACTGCCGAGAGCATCGCCGAATCCTCGGGCATCCCCTTGGACCGCGTCCGCCGCTACGAATCACCCGTCCTCGCGGAGCGGGAGCACATCGCCCAGCTGGCCCAGGCCGCCGAGATCGGCCCGCCACCGCCCACGAATTCCGCCTTCGCCGCCGAATTCGGGACTGGCCCTGCCCGCCTGGGAGACCTGGTCTCCCATCGCCTCGCCGTCCACGGCATCGATCCGTCGACGGTCGAGTGGGATTCGTGGCGGCGCCGAGACGGCATGTGGACCGTGGTTGCGCGGTTCACGCTCCCCGAGGGCGCACCGGCGTCGATCGGCGAGGAGCCGCCGGCCATGTGGACCTTCAATCCGGTGCGGCGCGGCGTGACGAACGCCAACCGCTGGGCCCAGCAGCTCAGCGAGCTCGAACCGTTGGACGGACCCACGTCTCCCCGCCGGCTCTCCGTGGTGGACAGGCCGTTCGATGTCGAGGCCGCGCCCGAGCCCCTTCCCGAGCCTCGCGACGCGGAGGCCGAGCTCCTCGACATGCTCAGGGCGCGCCGAGGCCAGCGTCTGGGGGTGGACGAGAACGGGGACGACGCGCTTGCGCTGCTCCTGACCCAAGGGATTCCTGCCGCGCATCCGCGCCCGTCCGAGACGCCGACCGAGCGTCAGCGGCAGGGCGAGGAGCGGGATGGGGAACCGCAGCGGCCGAGGCGCCTCGAACCCGTGCGCGACTCGGCGCCGTCGAGGTTCCCGGACACCACAGCGAACGACGACGACGGTCCGGGCCACGAGGACGGTCACCTGCGGCTTGCGCCGGGGTTGGGGTCTGCAACGCGCGAGATCACGATCGTGCCGCGGCCGACGGCACCGGCTGCCCCGACCGAGGACCGCCACGAGGTCGCGCCGCGCGAAGATGCCGAGGGCCGGACGCCGCCAAGCGCCGCAGAGGAGGCACCTTCGGAGGCCGCGCAGCCAGAGCCTGTGCAGCCCGAGCCTATGCGGCCCGAACCGGTGGACGGGCGCAAGGCTGAGCGAGAGGCGCCCTCACTCGGTGCGTCGGAGCCCACACGGCGTTCGTCCCGGCCCAAGCGATCGTCGATCCCGAGCTGGGACGAGATCGTCTTCGGCACGAAGAGCGAATAGCCTCACTCCTCGAACGGCAGCAGCTGATCCTCCTCGTGGAGGATGTTGGCAAGGGCTGCCGTGCGCCCTTCCCGGTAGTGGCGGCGGCAGAGCGTCTCATACCCGATCTCGCGGGTGGGCAGGCGCTCGGTGCGGACGTCTGCGACGAGGACCTGCGCGCCTTCGACGATCATCCGGCCGTCCAGCGTGCGGGCATTGTGAGTGGCCCGCCGTCCGCACCAGCATAGGGTCTCGACCTGCAGGAGCTGGATCCTGTCCGCGAGCTCGACGAGGCGCTGCGACCCCGGGAACAGCTGGGTGCGGAAGTCGGTGAGGATCCCGAAGGCGTAGACGTCCGCGTCGAGTTCATCCACCACGCGCGCGAGTTCGTCGACCTGTGCCGGAAGGTAGAACTGAGCCTCGTCGCACACCAGATAGT
>NZ_JBQCGQ010000074.1:0-4738 GCF_051955515.1 Sinomonas sp. | reverse complement strand
GCTCTGCAGCAGCCTCGCCTCAAGGGACGGTTCACCCTGAGTGTCCACGGTGTAGAGCAATGTGTCGGCGTCCTGAAGCGACTCGAGCACGCCCCGCACCATCGAGTTCGCGAAGGACGTCGTGCCGATGAAGTCGGATACGAGGGCAACAGCACCAGATTTGCCAGTTCGCAGAGTCTTGGCCGTCGTGTTGGGGCTGTATCCAAGTTCCTCGGCCGCCCGACGCACCCGCGCGAAGGTATCAGCTGAAAGACGCTGATCAGTTCGACCGTTGAGCACGAAGGAGACAGCGGATCGCGAGACGCCTGCCCGTTCGGCCACTTCAGTCAGGGTCACTCGGCGCTCGCCGCGCTGACCTCGGCCGCGTGCGTCCATCCGCCCTCCTTTCCATCCCAGCTTAGGGCCGCGTTCCGCCGTCGTCCGGTGGCCTCGAGATGCCCGCCTCCAGCTGCTCCACCAGTTCCAGCCCTCGCTTCGCCCAGGCAATCTCTGCCCGGGCCCGCGCGATCATGCCTTCATAGGCGAAGACCTTGTAGGCAGTAATCCGAGCGGCCTCGTCTGCGGGCTTGCCCTCGATGCGCTTCGCGAGGGTCGGATTCGAGTGGTCGCGAAGGGCACGGATCATGTCCTCCCAGTCCTCGATCCGGCTTGAGTGATATGCGACGTGTGCCCTGAAGAACTCTGTCGACGCCTTCGGCTCGGCCCATTCGAGATAGGCGGCCCGCAGGCGCACGGGATCCCGTTCGCGCTGGTACTCCGGTGGCGCATTGAGCCACGTCTGGAAGGACTCGACCCCGGCCTCGGTGATGGAGTAGCGCTTCTTCGTGCCCCGCTTGCCCCACTGGACGCTCTCGCCGCGGATCAGGCCATCCTGCTCCATGCGGCGAAGCTCGGGGTAGATCTGTGAGTCGGGGGCATGCCAGACGTAGCCGACGGACGTCTGGAAGTTCTTGTACACGTCGTAGCCCGTCATCGGCTGCGACGTCAGCATCGCCAAGAGCGCATTCCTGAGGCTCATTTGGCTACCTTATCCACCCCTTGCAACTATCTATCTCCATAGATAGAGTGTGCTTTACCTCACCAACTATCTATGACCATAGATAGTCATCGCCGTCAACGCCGACGGAAGGACACCGATGTCAAGCACTCGCACCACCAACAAGACCCTCGCCCACCCCCTCAACGCCTGGTACGTCGCGGGCTGGGACTACGAAATCACCCGAAAGCCACTCGCCCGCACGATCGCCAATCGGCCACTCGCACTCTTCCGCACGGAGGACGGCCGCCCGGTCGCACTCGCCGACGCATGCTGGCACCGCCTCGCGCCGCTCTCGATGGGCAAGACCGTCGGCCGGGACGAGATCCAGTGTCCGTACCACGGCATCACGTACAACTCCGCCGGCAGGTGCACCTCGATGCCGGCGCAGGAGACCATCAACCCCTCCGCCACGGTTCCCTCGTTCCCGATCGTGGATCGCTACCGCTTCGCGTGGGTCTGGCTCGGCGACCCGGAGAAGGCCGACCCGGCCCTCATCCCGGACATGCATCAGATGAGCTCCCCGGACTGGGCCGGGGACGGCGAGACGATCTACGCCCCCTGCAACTACCAGCTCGTGCTCGACAACCTCATGGACCTCACCCACGAGGAGTTCGTCCACTCCTCCTCGATCGGGCAGGAGGAGCTCAGCGGCTCCGACTTCAAGGTCACCCACGACGAGAGCACCGTGACCGTCTCGCGCTGGATGTTCGACATCGAGGCGCCGCCCTTCTGGCTCAAGAACATGCGCGACAAGTTCCCCGGCTTCGAGGGCCGGGTAGACCGCTGGCAGATCATCACCTTCGAGGCGCCCTCGACCATCACCATCGACGTCGGCGTCGCCAAAGCCGGAACGGGAGCGTTCGACGGCGACCGCAGCCAGGGCGTCAACGGCTACGTCATGAACACGATCTCCCCGGAAACGGACAGGACGTGCCATTACTTCTGGGCGTTCATGCGGAATTATTGCCTCGACAGCCAGCTCATCACGACCCAGCTCCGCAACGGTGTGCACGGAGTGTTCGGCGAGGACGAGGCCATGCTCAAGGCCCAGCAGGAGGCTATCGACGCCAATCCGGACTATGAGTTCTACAGCCTCAACATCGACGCCGGGGGCATGTGGGTCCGAAGGCTCATCGAGCGCATGCTCGAGGCCGAGGGGCGCCTCCCCGCAGCCAGCCCCTCCCAGCCCACTCCGATCGGCGCCTGAGCCGTGGCCGCGAACTCGAGCGCCGTCTGGCAGAAGGGCACCGTGGTCGAGGCCACCGAGGTCGCCCGCGGGATCCGGCGCATCGTCATCGAGCCGGGCGCCCCGGTGCAGGCGGTGCCCGGCACGCACGTGGATGTCGCCGTCGTCGTCAACGGGGAGCGGGAGGTGCGGTCCTACTCCGTCGTGGAAACGAACGACGACGGCAGCCGCCTTGCGCTATCAGTCTTCCGGACGCCGGCCTCCCGTGGGGGATCGATCTTCATGCACGGGCTCGAGGCCGGGGACGACGTGGACCTCACCCAGCCGATGCAGAACTTTCCGCTCCGCGTCGGAGCCCCGCGGTACGTCCTCCTCGCCGGCGGGATCGGGGTGACGGCCGTCCTCGGCATGGGCCGCCTGCTCGCCCGCCTCGGCGCTGACTACCGGTTCGTCTACGCCGGACGCAGCCGGGACGCCATGGCCTACCTCGACGAGCTCGTCGAGGAGCACGGTGACCGGCTTGAGGTGCACGTCGACGCCGAAGGAACGCAGCTTGACGTCCCGGCGCTGGTCAGCGGCCTCGATCTCACCACGGAGCTGTACATGTGCGGGCCGATCCGGCTCATGGACGCCGTCCGACGCTCCTGGCAGGACTTCGAGCTGAGCCTGCCGAACCTCCGTTACGAGACCTTCGGCAACAGCGGATGGTTCGACCCGCAGGAGTTCACCGTCAGGATCCCGCGGCTCGGCATCGAGACCGTCGTCCCCAAAGACCGCTCCATGCTCGAGGCCCTCGAAGCCGCGGGGGCCGACATGATGTTCGACTGCCGCAAAGGCGAATGCGGCCTCTGCGAGGTCGAGGTGCTGGACCTCAGCGGGGACATCGACCACCGCGACGTCTTCTACAGCGAACGCCAGCAGCGTGCCTCCGCCAAGATGTGCTGCTGCGTCTCCCGTGTCACGGCGAGGAATCCCCTCCGCCCCGGCTCCGTCCTCACTAGCAACGGACGCGCCGTCGTCAGCATCGAGGTGAGCTGAACGTGACCACTGATCTCCGGGCGCGCATCGAAACGTCCCCGATGGGCGCAGGCCAGTGGGCCATCGTCGCCCTCTGCACCCTCCTCAACGCCGTCGACGGTTTCGACGTCCTCGCCATGGCGTTCACGTCCGCGCGCGTGTCCAAGGACTTCGGTCTGACCGGCAGCGAGCTCGGCCTCCTGCTGAGCGCGGGGCTCGTCGGCATGGCCCTCGGATCCCTTCTCATCGGCCCGATCGCGGACAGATTCGGCCGTCGTCCCACGCTTCTCGCGTCCGTCGGTACCTCCGCAGCCGGCATGCTTCTGTCCGCGACCGCCGCCGGCGCCTTCCCCCTCGGCCTCTGGCGCGTTGTGACCGGGCTGGGTGTGGGCGGCATTCTCGCGTGCACGAATGTCCTCGTCAGCGAATTCTCCTCCAAGCGGTCGCGCAGTCTGGCCATCAGCATTGTCACCGCAGGCTATGGGCTCGGAGCGACCCTCGGCGGAGGGGCAGCCGTGTGGCTCCAGGCGCAATTCGGCTGGCACGCCGTCTTCCTCGGCGGTGGCCTCGTGACAGTCCTCCTGCTCGCGCTCGCGTTTGGCCTGGCGCCCGAAAGCGTCGACTTCCTGCTCACTCGGCGGCCGCGGGGGTATGACGCGAAGCTCAGGCGGCTCACTCGGCGGCTCCGACTCGCCGACACAGCGTTCGTGAAAGCAGCACCCACGGCGCACGTCGCCCCGACGCGAAACCCCCTGAGAAGTCTGTTCGATGCCTCCAACCGTCGCTCAACCCTCTTGGTATGGGTGTCTTTCTTCGCGGTGATGTTCGGCTTCTATTTCGTCAACAGCTGGACGCCTAAACTTCTCGTCACCGCGGGAATGACCGAGAGCCAGGGCGTGGTCGGCGGCCTGATGCTCACTCTTGGGGGCACGGTCGGCTCGGTCCTCTTCGGCGCTTTCGCTTCGAAATGGCCGAGTCGAACGGTGATGATCTGGTTCACGGTCCTTGCCGCTGTAGCGACAGCGGTCTTCATCTCCGCCGCGGGAATTCTTGTTCTCGCCTTCGCAATCGGCGTGGTGCTCGGCGGTCTCATCAACGGCTGCATTGCGGGCTTGTATGTCATTGCCCCGTCGGTCTACCCAACGGCTATCCGGAGTACCGGCGTGGGCTGGGGCATCGGGATCGGCCGAGCCGGCGCGATCCTCGCGCCCACCGTCACCGGCGCTCTTCTGGACGCAGGGTGGACTCCGAGCGGCCTTTACCTCGGCGTGGGCGCGGTCGTGCTCGTCGCCACGGCGGCCGTCTTCCTCCTGCCGGGATCCGGCGCCTCCTCGGACGTTCCCGACGACGAGACATCCTTCGCGCCGCACTGAGCGCCGCTGCGTCTGGCTGAGTTTCGGGTACACCAGGTGCCCACAAATGGGCCGACGGCGGGGGGAGTCACCATCCCCCCGCGGGGGGCCCGGTTTGTGGGGGTCAGAAAAAAACCCAACCGG
>NZ_JBQCGQ010000073.1:0-15980 GCF_051955515.1 Sinomonas sp. | reverse complement strand
TGGTCCGCGACCGGCAGCTCGATGTCGTCGAACGGGCCCGTGAGCGTGTCGGCGAACTTCGCGAACAGCGTCGGGTACTCCGGGAGTTCGCGGCCCATCTCCTTGATGTGGGAGGCGTAGTTCAGGCCGACGCAGAAGACTTTCGACGGCGAGGGCACCACCGGGGCGAGGTCCGCGTCGCGCACGGGGTGAGCGGCGCCGTCGGCCCTTTCAGCGATCTCCCGCCAGCCCTCGACGGCGAGCAGCACACCCAGGTCGGCGTACCCGGGGATCTCCACGAAGGTGTCGCCGGCCTGGCGGACAGCCACCGTCCCGTTCTGAGTGCGCAGGGTCGCGAGCTTCACTTCTTCTCCTTCAATGGGTTCTGGCCTTCAATGAACGTGCGGTTGAAATGCAGGCGCTCGAAGATCGGCCCGTCGCCGAACTTGAACAGGTCGAACTGCGTCTCGGCCTCGATGGACCACGCGGCCCACGACGGGACGACGATCATGTCCCCCTTCGCCACGGCAGTCTTCGCGCCGTTGAGGACAAACGCACCTTCGCCCTCGAACACCTGGTACACCGAGGAGCCGACCTCGCGGGTCGTGCGGGTCTGGACCCCGGCGCGGAGGCGGTGGAACTCGGCGCGGATGGTCGGCATGACGTCCCCGCCCGTGGTCGGGTTCACGTAGCGGATCGCCGCGTGGCCCTGGCCCACCGTCGCCGGGTGGCCCTCGTCCTCGAGCGCGAGCTGCTCGGTCAGAGCCCGGTCCGTGTGCTCCCACCGGTAGGCTCCGATCGGCGAGCTGACCGTGTTCTCGAGCCGCGAGAGCGGGCGCAGGCCCGGGTGGCCCCACAGCCGCTCCGAGCGGGAGATGTCGGGCGTTGCCTCGTCCGTGACGCGCTCGGTGCCGAACTCGAAGAAGCCCGCGTCCATGCCGTGCACGAACGGAATGTCCAGGCCGTCGATCCACGCCATGGGCTGATCGGTCTCGTTGTGGTGGCCGTGGAAGTTCCAGCCCGGGGTCAGTAGGAAATCGCCGCGGGACATCCGCACCGGGTCGCCGTTCACGACTGTCCACACTCCCTCGCCCTCGACCACGAAGCGGAAGGCGTTCTGCGAGTGGCGGTGCTCCGGGGCCACCTCGTGGCCGCCGAGGTACTGGATGGCGGCCCACAGCGTCGGGGTCGCGTACGGCAGGCCCTTCAGGCCCGGGTTCGCCAGCGCGATCGCCCGCCGCTCCCCGCCCCGGCCCACCGGCACCAGCTCGCCCGCCCGCTCCGCCAGCGGCAGGAGCGTCGACCAGCGCCACACATGCGGCACCGCCGCCGGAGCCGGGACCATCGGCATGAGCTCGTCCAGCTGCGTCCACAGCGGGATCATGTTCTCCTCCGCCATCTTCGCGTACATCGCCTCGAGCTCGGCCGCCTCCTCCCTCGTCGGTTCATTCGCGACCATCGCATTCTTGGCAGTTTCGTGAGTGACCTCACCTTCGATGCCCATCATCGCCTCCTTGAAAGTTGTTGCTCGTATATCGCACTCGGGTCTTCCGCGGGTCTACCTGCTACTCGCGACGCTGGCGGCCTCAAAACTGTTGACCGGATGCTGAATGGCATTCAGTTTTACTCCGCATTGGAGTCAGGTTTTCGTTGGAACTGAAAGTCGGCAACCTTGACCCTCTGCGCGGGATCCCGTCACAGCGCAGTGAGCCCGCCGTCGACCGTGAACAGGCCGCCAGTCGCGTACGCGGAATCGTCGCTCGCCAGGTAGACCATGATGCCCTCGACATCCTCGGCCCGTCCGGGGCGGCCGAGCATCGTGGCGTCGACGAGGCCCGCGCGCTGCTCTGGATCCTCGGCGATGGCCCGCACGAGCGGCGTCTCGGTGTAGCCCGGCACCACCGTGTTGACGCGGATCCCCTCGGCCGCATAGTCCGCGGCGACCACCCGCGCGAGCCCGTGGACACCCGCCTTCGAGCTCGAATACGCGCTGAACGTCTGCCCGCAGGCGACGACGGCGGTCGGGCTGCCAGTGCAGATGATCGAACCGCCGCGCCCCGCAAGAGCGCGCACCGCATGTTTGAGCGTGAGGAACGCGCCACGTTGGTTCACGCGCACGGTCCGCTCCCAGACTTCCAGTTCGAGGTCGCCCACTCGGGCATCCTGGCCGAAAAGCTGGATTCCTGCGTTGGCCACGACGACATCCAGCGGACCATCCTCAGCGATGCGGGCGAAGGCGACTTCGACGCTGGCTTCGTCGGCGACGTCCAGCTCGAGGGCTGCGGCGTGCTCAGAGCCGGTGGCGTCCGCGGCCTCCTTCGCGCCCGCGGCGTTGAGGTCGGCGAAGTACACCCGCGCCCCGTCGGAGACGAAGCGGGTGGCGACCGCGCGGCCGATGCCCGAGGCGGCACCGGTGACAAGGGCGGTCTTGCCGGCAAGGCGTGGGGACATGGAGACCTCTCCTGATGTGGGGTTGCGGGTGGATGTCACGCGAGGACGACGGCGGCCGTCCCCCAGGCGTCAAGGCTGAGGGTGGCCGGGTGGTCGCCGGGGCCGAGGAGGTCGACGGCGGTGGGCCACGGCCTGAGGTTCGCCACCCAGCACATGATGCCGTCGTCGATTCGGACTGGATATAGGGCCGTCGCGGCGCTGCCTCCGTTCGTGCGCAGGACCTCGCGGCCGCGGAGCGCTGCGAGCTGGCCGAGGAGCTGGCCCGCGGGGGTTTCAAGATCCTCGAGGGTGCCATAGCTGAGGGAGGCCACGCCCGGCATCGTGAGGGATGCAAGGCTGCCCCGCAGCCACGCCGCCGCGAACGGCTCCTTCTGCCGGACGTCCGGAGGAGGGGCCTCAAGGCTCGTGGGAGGCTCGGTCGAGACGGCGTTGAACCGGCGCGTGAGCGTGATCGGGCCGACGTGGAGGGCACGTCCCCCGCCGACGCGCAACGCGTCCCGTGCCGTGAGGGCTTGGATCGGGAGGGTTTCGACGATCGCCTCGGTCTCGACGGCGTGCATCTGCGGCGTGACGGAATAGACGACCGCTCTGGCGTCGTCGGGAACGCTGCCGCGATTTCTGTTGAGCTCCGTGAAGTACGCACGGGCGCCGGCCACGAGTGGCCCCGCGAAGCCCCGGGCCGCGGCCTCGGCAGCGAGTGCCTCCCAGAGCGCGGGTTCCGTCACGTGGGTCGCGCTGTCGAAGACTCCGAGGCGCGCGACCCGGTCCAGCGGCAGCTCGCCGACGATTTTGCGTGCCTCCTCGGGCGTGGATGCCACGACCCGGACGTCGAGCAGCGCGACCGTCGCCTCCGCGAGCGTGACGGCATCGGTCACCGAGATCGTCGCGGCACCCGCCGGGTCCGACCCGAGCGCGACTTCGACGAGGAGCGGGCCGAGGGATTCGGGGAGCCGGCCGTTGACGGCGGAGCTGGTGCCGGCCGACGTTGCCAGAACGGGCACCTCGCCCGCGACCTCGTCGACGATCCGCACGAGGGGGCGCGCCGTCAGGGTAACGCTCTGCCGCACCTCGTCCCCTGGCCTGTGCGCTACGGGGAACGGCTTGGACAGCGGAGTGCTGTACGTCTTGAACGAGGCGTCGGTCCAGTTGCGCTGATCCTCGGTCTCGAACACGTCGCCCTCGAAGTCGAGCCTGCAGCGATGTCCCGAACGCTCCCACGAGAACGACACAATGTCCATGAACGGCTGGTGGGGACTGATGCGCTCCGGGAACGAGGCCTCGGCCACCGTCCCGTCCGGCGACGTCACCTGTGCTGGCGTTCCCGCGTCGTCGGGATGGTGCAGCACGACGAGACCGATGCGGTTGCTCCGAAACTCCTCGGGTGCCCTTCCCACGAACTCGACCCGCACCTGCCCCGCGTCGAACGCCACGCGGAGGTCGCCGTCGTACGCCGCGCCGAAGCCGCCCCAGCGGACGGCGAGCCGCAGCTCGAGCGACTCCGGATTCTCGAGGACTTCCGCCGAGGTCACCTCGGGCGTGAGGGTGAGCCAATTGTGATTGCGGACGACGGCGCGAATCGCCCTCAGGAGGCGATGGTCGCCGTAGCGGAGGTCGGCCAGTTCGTCCCCGCGCAGCTCGGCGCGCCACGGGCCGAAGGAGAGGATCGTGGGTCGAGGAGTCACTGGAAGGTCAGCCTCACAGCCATGTACTGGCGCCCCGGCAGCTCGACCCGGAAGATCCCGCGCCGCACGCCGTCGAGCCGGTGGATCCTCATGTTCCAGGTGTCGATCACGTCGACGGTGCAGGACGCGCCGGGAGGGACGACCAAGGTGCGGTAGCGCGGCCGGTTGAAGCCGAAGTAGACGATCTCGCACCTGCCCGCGGAGCCGCCGCGCGGAGCGTCCCAGTCGCTTGCCAGGGGGTCGATGACGCCGTCGGGCATCTGGGCCATGATCTCGGCCAGGAAGGCAATGCGGTCTGGGCTGTCGCCGACGAGGCGACCGCCCTTGGACCACCAGAGTTCCTCGGCGTCATTGAGGTACGTCTCGCCGTGCCCTACATAGCCGCCGCGGACGGCGCCCTCCCAGAAGCGGCGCACCATCTCCTCGCCGGTGATGTTCCCCCACCCCTGGTCGATGTCGCCTTCGTAGGCGCATTCGTCGATGACCACGGGCTTGCTCCAGCGCTCGCGCCACTCGTCGGTGTTCTCCGCCGTGCGGTACACGTCGATGCGCTGGACGCTCGCGTGGGTGATCCACTCCCGCGAGTAGTCGTAGAAGCCGAAGCAGTTGTGGATCGAGGTCAAGTGATCCGTCGGATCGTTGTCCGTGACGATGCGGGCGAGGCGCTCCCAGTCGTCCTCGGTCTTGCTGCGCATCAGGTCGTACTCGTTCGCGAGTGACCACCAGACGTTGCTGAACGCCGAGAGGCGTCGGACCACGTAGCGGACAAACGCGTCATCAGCTTGGGCACCCATGTCCGCGAAGCCCCAGCGGTCGTACCCGTGGAAGAGGATGAGGTCCGCTTCGACGCCGAGCGCTGCGAGTTGGTCGATGCGCCGCTCGAGCTTTCGGAAGTAGTCGGGGTTGAACCGGGCGAAGTGCCAGCCGTCCGCGCCCCGCTCGTACGGGAACAGCTCCGGCTCGTTGGTGTTGAAGAGGTACGACTTCGGGAAGACGCACATCCGGAGCTTGTTAAAGGGGCTGCCCGCGAGAGTCTCGAGCGTCCGTTCCTGGAGCTCGTCCGGTTGATGCGTCCACGCGTACGCGGTAGTGCCGACCGGGAGGTAGCGGGTCCCGTCCTCGTAGGCGAAGTGGAAGGTGTCCGCCACCCGGACCGGGCCGTGGGCCTCGGGGGCGGCGGGGCCGCAGTGGAACGTGCCGTGGAGGCCGTCGAGGGACGCGGCGTTGGAGTGCGTGACGAAGGCCCACTCCCCCTCGAGGCGCGGCATGAAGCGCAGGCGGTAGGCGCCGTCGCCATCGTAGAAGCCGCCAACCCGCACCTCGGACTCGTCCCCCGCAAGCCCCTCCTCCAGCGAGAAGGTTGCGGTCAGCTCAACGTCGGTGAAGGGGTTGCCGTGCCGGGGACCGGCGATCTCGAGCTCGAAGCGGCCCCAGCGCGGAACCTCGGGCGCGTGCACGAACGGTGCGGGCGCGCCCAACGGCTCATAGTCGTCGGCGGGAGCGGGCCATTCCTCGTGCGAGCCATCGGCAGAAGGGTCCGGCTGGAGTGATTCGAGGCGCTCCCAGACCTCGGCCAAGCGGCCCGGGTCGTCGGCGAGGGCGGAATTCATCCCGATGATCTCCTCGACCGGCAGCGCGCCGAACTGGAGGAGCATGGGCGAGTTGGTGATGCCGGGCAGGCACGTCTGCAGGAGGGCGCGGCCGCCGCGGTGCGCCAGGACGGCGTCGAGCCTGCTGCGGCGGGAGAGGGACGCGGTCACTCGGCGGCGTCCTCGGTCTGCCGACCGGCGGTTTCCGTGCCCGCGGGGCGCGCGTACCGGCTCCAGAACGCGTCGAGGGTCCCGGCGAGGTCGACGTCCGAGTTGATGGCCCACTCGGCCTGGAGACCGTCGGAGAGCGCGAGGAGCATGCGGGCGATCACCGAGGCGTCGACCGTCGGATCGAAGGCGCCGGCCTTCTGGCGCTTCTCGATGTCCCGTGCGATCCTGCCGTGGACGACCAGGTCGCGTTCGCGGAAATAGTCGTGGCAGGGGTGCTCGGGATCGGTCGCCGCGGCCTGAAGGCTCACGTAAAGCTGGACGAGGCCGGGCACCTCGGGGTTGTGGTGCGCGAGCTGGATGATGAGCGGAAGTTCGGTGACGTCTGCCGGGCTGAAGTTCTGCCGGTCCACCTCGTCACGCTTGCGGAGCACCTCCGCGAGGAGGTTCTCCTTCGTGTCGAAGTGGTGGAGCAGCCCGGCCTGCGTCATCCCCACCTCCTCCGCGATGTCACGGAGGGAGGTGGCGTTATAGCCCTTGCGCGCGATGACCTCGAGCGCCGTCTGGAGGATGAGCTCCCGCGCTGCGCGGCCCTGGGCGTAGGGGCCGCGACGGCGCGGCGGAGCTGGACTCACACTCATCACAGGTCCAATCCGAAGCCGCACTCGTAGAACGCATCCTCCGTGTCGCCGGGCACGTCGGGGCGCGAGGCGACGACGGCGGCGACCGAGCGCGGCAGCTGGAACGGCAGCCGGCCCTCCGGAGGCACCACGCCGGTGAACGCCTGCAGGATGGCCGCGTCCGAGGCGCCATAGACCGCGGCGATGGCGGCGCAGTGCGGCTCGAGCGGCGTCAGGATGGCCGGGCGGTCCAGGTGCGGGACGAGGACGACGGGCGCGGACTCGGCGAGGCGGCGCACCTTGTCGATGGTCTCGCGATCGAACTCGAGGCTTCCAGCGTGGAAGCTCGCCTCGAGCATGTAGTCGTCCCGCGGCTCGTACGGAGCCGCGATGCGGACGATGGCGACGTCCGCGTCCTCGGGACGGTCCACGGGTTCGAGGCCGGCTTCGGCGACGGCGCTGGGATCCATCTGCCCAGAGTAGACCCGGGTTCCCGGGCGCAGCGGGAGCACAGAGGCGTCGCCCACGACGGCGTTCTTGAGCACGGTGACGGAGCGGGCTTGGGCACGCTCGCCCGCGGCGATGTATTCGGGCCGGCCGGTGCGTTCCACCGCGGCATCGACGTCAACGTAAGGGTTGTCGAAGAGGCCGAGGTCGAACTTGACCGTGAGCAGGCGCCGGACCGAGGCGTCGATGCGCTCCTCGGGCACGAGGCCCTTGCGGACCAGCTCGACGATCACCTCGGGGCATTCCTCGCCGCCGAACTGGTCACAGCCGGCCTCGATGACCTTCAGCACGCGCTCCTCAACCGTGAGGTGCTCCACGCCCCAGGCCCGCGGGGGGAGCTGCTTGCCGTTCAGGCGGGATTCCGTGATGAGGCTCCAGTCTGTGCAGACCACGCCGTCGAAGCCGAGCTTCTCACGCAGGAGGCCGGTGATGATCTGGCGGTTGAACCCGAAGCCGACCTCCTCGATCGGCTCCCCGTCGAGCACGAGCCCGATGGGCATGCCGTAGTAAGGCATGATGCACGAGACTCCGCGCTCGATCACGCGCTTGAACGGCTCGAGGTGGTAGTCGAACATCCCGCCCGGGTAGACCTGCTCGCGCCCGTACGGGAAGTGCGGATCCTCGCCGTCAAGCTGGGGGCCGCCGCCCGGGAAGTGCTTGGCCATGCACTCGACGCTCTCCGACCCGAGCTGCTCGCCCTCGAAGCCGTCCAGGTACGCCGTGGCGAGGCGGGCCACGAGGTCCTTGTCCTGCCCGAAGGTGCTGTACTGGCGGGCCCAGCGGGGCTCAGTGGCCAGGTCGATGGTCGGGTGCATCGCGCCGCGGATGCCGATCGCGGTGTACTCGGCGCGCGCGATCGAGGCGAACTCGCGCACGAGCTCCTCGTCGCGAATCGCGGCGAGGCCGAGGGGCTCGGGCCAGGCCGAGAAGTATTCGGCCGTGAATGAGGCGCCCCAGTTCTCCACGAACGAGTGGCGGGGGTCGGTGAACAGGGTCACCGGGATGCCGTGCGGGCTCGACTCGATCGCGAGGCGCTGCAGCTCGTTCACCCATTGGGCGGCGAGGGACGGTCCGGGCAGGTAGTGGAAGTTCAGGTGGTTGACGAACTTCTTCCCCACGGCCTCGCTGACTCCTGCGCGCCCTTCTCTGTGAACCTCCTCCCCGAGCCTGCCGCTCTCGGGCACGCTCACGATGGAGATGAACATGAGCCCGGCCTTCTCCTCGAGGGAGAGCCGGCCGACGAGGTCCTCGACGCGCTCCGACACGGGCAGGCGCGGATCCTCATACGGCTCCATGGTGCCGTTGCCGTTGAGGTCGCGGAACCGGACGCCGTCGGACGTCTCGAGGAACTCGGGGGCGACGTCCGTGCTCATGCTGCCTGCTCCTTCGCGACGAGCTGGCGGCGGGCTTCCCTGCGCTCGCGCTGGAGCTTGGGGTCGGGCACGGGTGCGGACATGAAGAGCCTTTGGGTGTAGGGGTGGCGTGGTTCGGAGGTGACCTGGGCCGCTCGGCCGTGCTCGACGATCTTGCCCTTGAACAGGACGATCACGTTGTGGCTGATGTGGCGGATCACGCTCAGGTCGTGGGAGACGAAGAGGTAGCTGACGCCGGTGGCCTCCTGGATCTCCACGAGCAGGTCTAGGACGCGGGCCTGGGTCGTGAGGTCCAAGGCCGAGACGGGCTCGTCGCAGACGATGAGCCGGGGTTCGATGGCGATGGCGCGGGCGATCGCGATGCGCTGGCGCTGGCCCCCGGAGAACTCCCGGGGCAGCCGGCTGCCGGCGTCGGAGGGCAGGTGAACGCGTTCGAGGAGGCCGCGGACGCGGGCGAGGGCGTCCTTGCGGTCCCAGCCCTGCACGCCGAGCGGCTCGGCGAGGATGTCCTCGACGGTCATGGAGGGGTTGAGCGAGGTGTACGGGTCCTGGAAGACGACCTGGATGTCTTTGCTCAGCGCCTGCCGCTGGCCGCGTCCCGCATGGGTGATGTCGGCACCGTCGAACGTGATCTTGCCGCCGGTGGGCTTGACCAGCCCGAGGATCGCGCGGCCGATCGTGGTCTTGCCGGAGCCGGACTCGCCCACGAGGCCGAGGGTCTCGCCGGGGCGGATGGCGAACGAGATGTCCTCGAGGGCGCGGAATCCTGGGCGGCGTCCGCGGCCGGGGTACTCCACGGCGAGGTGGTCCACCTCGAGGAGGGGTTGTGCCTGCGGCATGGTCACTCCTTGGCTTCTGCCGGGACGGGCAGCTCGGCTGGCGAGGAATTCTCGGTGACGTCGTCCTCGAACGGGTAGGGGCGGACCGGACCGTCCTCGAGCATCGAGTCGAGCAGGCGACGGGTGTAGTCCACGGAGGGCTGGGAGAGGATGCGTTCCACGTCGTCAATCTCCACGATCCGCCCGGCCTGCATGACCGCTACCCGATCGCAGACGTCCGCCACGACTCCGAAGTTGTGGGTCACCATGATCACGGCCATCCCGGTCTCTCGCTGTAGGTCGCGGAGCAGGTCGAGGACCTCGGCCTGGACGGTGACGTCGAGCGCGGTCGTGGGCTCGTCCGCGATGAGGAGGCGCGGGCTGCAGGACACGGCGCCCGCGATGAGCACACGTTGGGCCATGCCGCCGGAGATCTCGTGCGGGTAGGACTTGAAGACCTTCTCGGGGTCTGCGATGCCCACCCGTGCGAGCAGGGCGAGGGCGCGCTGGGTCGCCTCCTCCTTCGAGAGCCCGAGCCGCTTCCGCAGCGGAACGGTGAGCTGGTAGCCGATCCGGAAGGTCGGGTCCAGGTTGCTCATCGGCTCCTGAGGGATGTACGCGATCTCGGTCCCGCGCAGGGCGCGCCGTTGCGGGTCGACCAGGGAGGTGAGCTCCTTGCCGTCGAACAGGATCGAGCCCGCCGAGACGCGGCCGCCCTCGGGGAGCAGGCCCAGGATCGAGAAGGCCGTCTGGGTCTTGCCCGAGCCGGACTCGCCGACGAGCCCGAGGACCTCGCCCTGCTCGACGTGGAACGTCACGCCGTGGACGACTTCCTTCTCCAGAGGCCCGTAGCCGTAGGCGACCTTGAGGCCGGCAACGCTCAGCAGCGCCGTGTTCGCACCAGGGGCGGGTCCCGCCGTCATCGTGCTTTCCGGCGAAGCGGCAGGTGCCGTGCGGGCGCGGCGGGGGGCGCGGCCGTGGGTGCCGCGCTCCTCGAGTGCGTCGCGGAGGGCGTTCGCGAACAGGACGAGCGCCATGCACACCAGGCCGATCGCGAGGCTCGGCCATAGGATGAGGACCGGATTGAGGACGATCTTGCGGAAGCCGTCGTTGAGCATGCTGCCCCACGAGGCCACGCTGCTGTCGCTCACACCCAGGAATTCCAGGCCCGCCTGAATCGCGATCGCGATGCTCAGCAGCCTGGCGATCTGGATGATGACGGGGGCCCGGACTACGGTCAGGATGTGGCGGCCGATGATGCGGAAGTCGCTCAGCCCGGAGACGCGGGCGGCGTCGACGTAGAGCTCGTTGCGCACCGCCTGCACGGCCCCGCGCACCACGCGGAAGAAGCCGGGGAAGAGCAGCACGCCGAACACCGCCATGGCGACCCACACTGAGGGGCCCACGACCGCGCGCACCGCCAGGAGCACCACGATCCCCGGCAGCGCCATCGTGAAGTTGTTGAACCACGAGGAGACGCTGTCGAACCAGCCGCCGTAGTAGCCCGCGATGAGGCCGGCGACGACGCCGATCACGAGCGCGATGGCGACGGCGAGCGCGGCGCCGAGCAGGTTGATCCGGCTGCCCCAGAGCAGGCGGCTCAGGATGTCGCGGCCGGAGCTGTCCGCTCCGAGGAGGTGCTGCACGCTCGATGGCTTGAGGGCCTCGCGGAGGTTCACGGCGTTCGGATCGGGCAGGCCCAGGAGCGGCACAAGGATCGCGGCGAGGATGACGAGCGCCAGGATGATCGCCGAGGCGAGCCCGAGGGGGTTGCGGAGGAATCGCCCGACCACTCCGGAGCGCGGGGCGACCGGTTCGACGTCGGTGGGGACTTCGGTTGCGAGGGTCATGAGAGGCGCACCTTGGGGTTCAGCCAGGCGACGACGATGTCGACGACCAGGTTGACGATGACGATGATGAGGACGACGGCGAGGATCACCCCGAGGATGAGCGGCAGGTCCGTGCGGCTCGTCGACTCGACGGCGAGCGAGCCCAGACCGGGCAGCGCGAAGACGGACTCGATGACGACGGCGCCACCCAGGATGCCGACGACGTGCACGGCGAGGGTGGTCAGGCCGTTGACGGAGGCGTTGCGCAGCACCGTAGTGAGGATGATGCGCCGTTCGGAGAGGCCGCGGCTGCGGACCGTGCGTACGTAATCGTGCCGGAGGACCTCCAGCGCGGAGCTGCGGACCTGCTGGGCGACTCCCGCGACGCCGCCGATGGTCAGCGCGATCACCGGCAGCGTCAGGGTCCGAGCCCAGTCCAGCGGCGACTTCGTGAGCGCCACGTACCCGGTCGCGGGGAAGAGCTTGAGTTGGATCGCGAACAGCGTCACGAGGAACAGCGCCACGATGAATGCAGGTAGGGCGTCGCCGAGCGTGGCGAGGACCTGCAGGGTGCGGTCGATCCAGCCCTTCTTCACCGCCGCGAGCAGGCCGACCGCGAACGCGAGGACACCGGTGAGCAGCGTGACGACCACGACCAGGCTGATGGTCACCGGGAGGCGCACCTCGAGGATCTTCAGCACCGGCTGGCTCGCGAAGTACGAGGACCCGAAGTCCCCCGTGAGAGCCCTGCCCAGCCACGCGAGGTACTGGAGGATGAGCGGCTGGTCCAGTCCGAGCTCGTGGTTCTTGAGCGCGACCTGGGCCTCCGTTGCGTTCTCGCCCAAAATGTTGCGGGCAATGTCCCCTGCCGCGGGGTAGAGCATGAGATAGGCGATGAACGACGCCGCGAAGAGCAGCACCACCGCCGAAGCGAGGCGCCGCAGCAGGAAGACAGCCACGAAAGACTCCTACTGGCCAGTGGGCTTGTAGTTGTAGATGGACGGGACGGCCTGCTCGGCCTGCGTCTGCACGTCGACCGACTTGTTCCAGTAGAAGCTGGCCTGCGGGCGGTACAGCGGGCTGAACCAGTAGTTGTCCACGACGTACTTGTTGATCTGCTTGTCCGCGTCGGCCCGGGTCTTGTCGTCCCCACCCTGCGCCTTCGCGATGAGGGCGTCGAGTTCGGGACGCTGGGTCTTGAACGGGTTCCACGGCGCGTTCGGTGCCAGCTCGAAGGCGATGTGGCGCCAGTCGTTGCTCTGGCTCAGGGACATGTAGGAGATGGCGACGTCGCCGCGCTGCATCGCGGGGATCGGCTGGCCCGGGCCCCACTGGAGGCGCGTGACCTTGACGCCGATGTCCTTCCAGTTCTGCTCGATGGCGTCGTAGACGGCGGGATCGAAGACCTGGGTGACCGGGAGGGTTACGGCGAGGTTCTCCGCGCCGGCGTCCTTGAGGAGCTGCTTCGCCTTGTCCGGGTTGTACTGGTAGACGTTCTCGAGGGACGCGTCGTAGCCGTTGGTCCCGGGACGGAAGGTCTGGCTCGTGAGCGTGCCCTTGCCGAGGTAGACGTTCTGGAGGATCGTCTGCCGGTCGATCGCGAACGTGAGCGCCTGCCGGACGCGGACGTCCGCGAGCTGGGGCATCTTCTTGCCATCACGGTCGAAGAAGAAGATGCCTTCCCAGTTGATCTCGAAGGGCTTGTGCTGCAGGCCGGCCGCGTCGGCATCGTTGGCGCTGGCGGGGCGGTTGAGGACGCCAGCGTCGATCTGGCCGGACTTGAGGGCATTGAGTCGCGCGGTCTCGTCCGTGAGGATCTGGAACTCGATCTTGTCGAACGGGAGCTTGTCGCCCCAGTAGTTCGGGTTCCGGACGAAGGTGATCTTGGAGCCCGCGACCGTGTTGGCCGCGTCCAGTGTGTACGGGCCGGAGCCAACGGGCTGCGTCTTGATGCCCGGCGTGTTGATCGCCTTCGGGCTGCCCATGTAGCCGACCGCGTTCGTCAGCGAGTACGGCAGCGCCGGATCGGGGGCGGAGAGCCGCAGGATCGCGGTGGTCGCGTCCGGGGTCTCGACGGTCTGGATCCCCTTGCCCAGGCTCGCGAGTGGGCCGTTTGCGGCCTTGAAGTGCTCGAGATTCGCCTTGACCGCGGCCGAGTCGAAAGGCGTTCCGTCCGTGAAGGTGACCCCCGAGCGGAGCTTGAGCGTGTACGTCTTGTTGCCGTCGCTCGCCTCCCACGAGGTTGCCAGCATCGGGGCAAGGCTGCCGTCTGGCTGGCGCTTAATGAGCGTGTCGTACACGGCCTGGTAGACCGGGGCGAGGTGGCCCTCGTTGGCCTGGGCCGGGTCGTAGCTCGTGGGCTCCTGGAGCGAACCGATCCGCAGCAGCGGTGCGGTCGAAGGACCGGCCGCCCCGGACGAGGACGTCTGGGGGGTGCTGCTGCAGGCGGAAAGGGCCCAAACAGAGAGCGCGGCCGGCACGGAAGCTGCCAGAAGCTGGCGTCTGGTGAGGTTCATGTTCTTCCTAGAACTCCGTCGTGGTAGGACCGGCACCGCGGACAGGCTGTGCCATGGCTCACATCCTAAACAGCGTTCAGTGTTTAAAGCAATACGCCGTTAAGTATTCAAGGTCCTCTCCGGGCTCGGGGCATAGCCGAGGCGCCAGGCACGGAAGTACAGGGTGGTGTCCTTGGGCGCTTCGAAGGGCTTGGCGTACAGCTTCCAGCCGCGGTCGTCCTGCACCGGATCCCCGGTGACCACCGCCAGCGGCGAAGGCTCGGCGATGGGGCGCGGCGGCGTCGTCGTCCATCCCACGGACGCGCCTTCTGTGGCACACCGCGCCTCGACCCAGCCCTCGCGAACGCTGACGATGGGCTCCTCCGTTACCAGCCACTCCCCTCCCGGCCGCCAGGCCTCGGCGAGCTCGTCCTCGGGTACCATCCCGAGGTCCGAGTACTGCGCTTGCCACTCCGCCAAGACTGCGCGAAGCCGCGCCAGATCCGCCGCGTAGGCAGGATCTTCGGCGAGGTTCTGGGTCTCGTGGGGGTCCGAGAGGATGTCGTAGAGCTCTTCCTCGGGCTTGCTCGGCGCGACGAACCGGCGCTGGAGCGGCGTCAGCCGATCGGGCCTCTCGCCGCGGCCGCGCTGGTCGGCCTCCTCCGACGCCAGCCGCCGGAACTCCTTCCAAGTGGGGAACTTGTCCGCGTACTCCTGGTGCTGCATCAGGGTGCGGTCGGGGTGGAAGTGGCGGATGTAGCGGAAGCGGCTGTCGCGGACCGTGCGGCTCGTGTCCTCCGCCGCGTCCATGCGGTCGCGTGCGCCGACGACGACGTCGCGCGGTTCCGCGGGCACCCCGCCATCAGTGCCCCAGAGGGGACGGCCGTGCAGGTGGCCGGGGATCGGGAGGCCGGCTGCCGCGAGCATCGTCGGCGCGAGATCCATGAGGTAGACGAGGTCATCACGTGTGCTGCCGGGTTCGATCACGCCGGGCCACCGCACAATGAGCGGTTCGCGGAGCCCCGATTCGTAGGCGAAGCGCTTGGCGCGCGGCATCCCTACGCCGTGATCGCTCCAGAAGACCACGATCGTCGAATCGGCCAAGCCGTCCTCCTCGAGCTGCGCGAGGATTTCTCCGACCCAGTGATCCACCTCCGTGATGGCATCCGCGTACCGGGCCCACGCCTTCCGGAACGCCGGGGTGTCCGGGTAGTACGGCGGGAGCGGGGCGCCCGCGGGGTCGTGGCGCTCCTCGGGGCGGACCCTCGCCGTGGCGGCGGCGAACGCCTCGTCGTCGAGGTACAGGCGCGACTCGTGGGTGGCCATGCCATGGAAGGCCGCGAAAAAGGGGGTGTCCGCGTTCGTACGGTTGCGCCAGTGCGCGGTGGGGCTGCACTCGTCGAACGTGGTCCCCGGCGTGAAGACCTGGAAGTCCGTGAAGAAGTTGTTCGTGCAGTAGTAGCCCGCTTCGCGGAAGTACTCCGGGAGCAGCCGGACCTCGGGCGGGGGGACGGCCTTGGACCGCATGTGCATCGTGCCGATGGCAGTCGGGAAGCAGCCCGTCACAATCGCCGAGCGGGACGGCGCACAGACCGGGGCCACGGCGAAGGCGTTGTCGAACCTCACCCCTTCGGCGGCGAGGGCGTCCAGATTCGGCGTCGTGGCGTATTCGGCCCCCGGCCAGACGCCGGCGTAGCAGCCCAGATGGGGGTTGATGTCGTGGGTGGAGATCCACAGGACGTTGAGCGGCTTCATCGCCCCTCCTCAGGCTCGGCTCCTTGCGGCAGCGAAAAGTGAATGATACTTAGTATTCAATAGGATCGGCTGCGTGGTGTCGAGACCTGTAAATGGGCGGGACTTTGGGAGCGGGCGGGGACGGGCCAAAAGACGGTCATCGGCCTGGATCCGCACCGCCATGGCCATCCTCGCCGGCGCCATCGCCGTCGACCAGCTCACCCCCCAGATCGCCCCGACCCCCGTCCGGATCGCCCTCTGCCTCGTCCTGGCCGTGATCGGGGCCCTGCTGGCGATCGAGGCCTACCGCCGCTGGTCGCTCCAGGAACGCGCCATGCGCAACCAGCAAGAGCTCCCCCACGCCTGGCTGCTCGTGGCGATGACCGTCGTCGTCTCCGCCGCCGGCGCCGTCGTCGCCGCCCTCATCCTCCTCGTGCGGTGACCCCACCCCCGAGGACCCCGCGCCCCGCGACCCGGACCTGCAGCCCGAGCGCTCCTCCCTCGGCCTCGGCATCGCTGCAGCGGTCGCCGCCGCAGCAACAGTCGTCCTCAGCGGCTGCATCCTCTACCGCGGCGCCGGCCCTGCGCACCGCAGTCGCACCGCCCACCATCCTCCTGCGCATCACGACGACGGCGATCCTCGCCCTCGGAGCCGCAACCATCTCCACAATCCTGCTAGGCGGGTAACCTCGGTCGGCGCGAATAGCGATTCCTAAGAACGCGTCGCGTGCTGCC
>NZ_JBQCGQ010000072.1:0-7037 GCF_051955515.1 Sinomonas sp. | reverse complement strand
TTCCCTGCTGATCAACGCCCATCGGCAGGAGCGCAAGGAGGAGAAGGAGAAGGGCAGCTACCGCTCGGAGTTCCGCTACGGGTCCTTCTCCCGGACGCTGCCCCTGCCCGAAGGCGTCACCGACCAGGATATCCAGGCCACCTACCGCGACGGAGTCCTCGAGGTGCGCGTCCCGGTCCCGGAGCAGAAGCAGGGCGCCGCGAAGAAGATCGAGGTCAAGCGAGCTGGGTGAGCGGGGCTCGGAGGGGCGGGCAGCCGAAACCCCGGCATGCCCGCCCTGACGGGCAAGCCAGGCGTCGAGGGCGCCTGATCCCGGTTCGTCCAACCGGCAGGACACTGCACTCTGGATGCAGGAATCGTGGTTCGAATCCACGGCCGGGAGCGGAGGGGATCGCAAGCATTTCACTCGTTCGCGCGTCAAGAACGACAGGAGGAGTGCAGAAGATGGTCAGGATCGCAATCGTGGTCGGAAGCACGCGCCCCGGAAGGCGGGGACGGCACGTCGCAGACTGGGTTCTCAAACGCGCCGACGGGCTCCAGGGAGCCCAGTTCGAGATGCTCGACCTGGCGGACTTCGAACTCCCGCTCCTGGACGAGCCGTTCCCGCCCTCGCTGGGCCGGTACGAGCACGAGCACACCAAGGCGTGGGCGAGGGCGGTGGAGCCTTTCGACGGCTTCGTCTTCGTCACTGGCGAGTACAACCACTCTGTCCCTGGCGCTCTGAAGAACGCCCTGGATTACCTCTACGCGGAGTGGAACAACAAGGCCGCTGGCTTCGTCGGCTACGGCAGCGCCGGCGGGGTCCGAGCCGTGGAGAACCTGCGGCTCATCGCCGGGGAGCTGCAGATGGCTGACGTGCGCGCACAGGTCGCCCTGCCCTTCGCGACCGAATTCCAGGACTACACCACCTTCACGCCCAGCGCCGCAGCTGAAGAGCAGCTAGACACCATGCTGGAGCAGGTAGTCGCGTGGTCAGGAGCCCTCAAACCCCTCCGTCCCTGAGTGCCGCTGCGGGACCGGCGGGAACATCGAGTCCGAGACCCAGCCCGGCACCAGCGAAGGCCCTCGAACCTCTCATCCGCTCTCCCCTTGGAGGAGCACTAGGTTAGCTCTCAACGGCTGGACGATCCATAGTCATTTCCGCCGCCAGCGGTCATGGGGCCCCGGCTAGGTCCGGCTGTGCCTCTGGAAGGCGCGGCGTGCCAAGAAGGTTGCCGCGGCCGCGGCGACGAGCAGGATTCCTCCCGCCACTGCACCACTTCCGGTGCGAGTGCCGCCCGAGGCCCGCCGGAGCTCCTTGGAGGCCGTGCGGGCGGTGTCGGCGATCGCCTTCTGCCCGGCCCTGATGGCCTTCCGTGTTGCCGGCACCGGGGCATGGGAGACCGCGTCGGCCAAGTGCTCGGCGGCTTCGGCCAGCCGGCCGGTCGCGGCCTGCGCGGCGGCTTCCGCCTTATGGGCGCCCTTTGAGGCCGCCTCGCCGATGCTCCCTCCGACCGGGGGAAGAGCGTCGAGCCGGTGACGGAGCCCTGTCAGCACTTCGTCGAGCCCGCCCCTGAGCCGGGGCGCGACCCGGTCCAGGCTCGACTCGATGCGTGTGATCGAGTGGCGGATGGCCGCCCTCGCATCGGATGTCATCTCGAGGGCCCTCCTGTTCGCGTGCGTGCGCGACCAGAGTACGACGCGTCCCTCGGTTGGGTCACTGCTCTGAAAGGCAAAAGGATCAGGCCCCTGAAGGGGATCAGGCGCCGAACTGGATGCCGTCGACCTTCCAGGCGCCGCCTTCCTTAACCATCGTCACCACGGCGTTCTGGAGCTCGTCGGGGTTGATCGCATTCGGCTCACCGGGCGTGGTCCAGCGGCTGTCGGTCACGGGGGATCCGTCGGGACCCACGTAGTGGCGGCTGAAATAGCAGAAGACCCGGCCCGTCTGGAGCGCTGAGCCTGCGCCGGTCCGCAACGAGCACATCATTCCGGTGGTCTGGACCGTGAAACCGGTCGCATTGACTTCCTTCTGCTCGGGAGTGAACTCCGCGGGGAAGGTGCTCGCCATGTGCTGCGTGATGAGCCCTTGGGACGCGAGCTCGTCTCGCGCCCCGATCGGCGACGAATAGCGGTGTGAGGCCTCGTTCAGAAGCGTCGGGAGCGAGCGGTAGATGGCGTCGCGGGCTTGGCTGTCCTCACCGGTGAGGTTCTGCTCGTAGCCCGGCCCGTCGATGTGCAGGGCCCGCAAGGTGGGCGCCACGACAGGAACATTGACCGGAGTGCCGGCAGTCGGCGCACTGGAAGCCCCGCTGGGAGCCGCGCTGCCCGACGGACTCGCGCTCGCCGTCGTACTTGCGGACGACGACGGAGCCTGGGTCGCGCTCGAGCCGCCAGCCTGCGGCGCTGCGGCGGAGCAGCCGGCGACGAGGACGACGGCAAGAGCGGCAGTCGCGGCGGGCAGGATTCTTCTCGCGGTCATCCGCACGTCCTTCCTGTGGTTCCCAGTGGGAACGAGAGTCTCCCTGCCAACTTACGCGACGCACGACGACGGCCAGCGCCTGCCGCGCGCGAGTGGGCGAGTCGGGCGACTCCGGGAGGAGGACTCGGGTGGGTAGATCAGGCAGGCGGGCGCCGCACCCTGGCGCGGTGCCTTCCGCGGCCGGACACGGAGTTGTCCCTGTGGAAGATGGACCATCCTGCCACAGCGGCGAGTGCAATCGCCGAGAGCACGATCGCGAACCAATCCATGGCCACCTCCGAGAAGCGCCCGGCGGTGCCCCAGCCTCAGGGCGCCTTTGGTCCATTCAACGGCGGCATGTTGGACGTGTCCAGAGTCGAACGGCGTCAGAGCGCCGCGAGATGCCTCATGAACGCGCTGAAGTCCTCCGCATCGTCTTCCTGCTCGACAGTGCGTGGGTCGGGCCGCTCCTCGGGCCTGTCGATAAGGCACCTGTGACGAACCGTGAACGAGAACATGCGGCCGGTGCTCGTGCCGATGTCGAAGGCGCCGGGAGAGCTCTCCGCAGCGTACGCGAGGTTGGTCAGGTCGACCGTCCACGGCCGGCCTGCCGACGCGAGGGAGCGCCTGTCGAAGGGGGCGATGACGAGTTCGATCGGCTGACGGCGGTAGCCGAGCACGAGTCCATGCGGGATCCGCTCAGGCGACCATGCGCCATCCACCGTCCCTCCCGACTCGGAGGAGCAGACGAGGTTGTACGAGGCGTAGTTGGGGATCTGGGTGTCGAAGACCCGGTGCAAGGCTGCCTTGAGGGCCGCGTCCGATGCTGCAGGGCCCCGGCCCCCGTCGACGGGCGGGTGCTGGCTCGTCACAGGCTGCTCCTTTCGCCGCGCGTCCAGTCTACGGATGGTGCGCGTGTTGTCCCATGGGCGGGCACGTCCGGGACGGTCATAGACTTTGCCCATGACCGACCAAAGCCAAACCCCCTTTACGCCCCGTGACGGTGTGGATATCAAGCCTCGCAGTCGCGTCGTGACGGACGGCATCCACGCCGCTCCCGCTCGAGGCATGCTCCGCGCCGTCGGCTTCGGCGACGAGGACTTCGCCAAGCCCCAGGTCGGCATCGCGAGCTCGTGGAACGAGATCACGCCCTGCAACCTCTCGCTCGACCGTCTCGCGAAGGCCGCCAAGGAAGGCGTGCACGCGGCGGGCGGCTTCCCCATGCAGTTCGGCACGATCTCGGTCTCCGACGGCATTTCCATGGGCCATCAGGGCATGCACTTCTCCCTGGTCTCCCGGGAGATCATCGCTGACTCGGTCGAGACTGTCATGCAGGCAGAGCGCATCGACGGCCAAGTCCTGCTCGCGGGCTGCGACAAGTCCCTCCCGGGCATGCTCATGGCCGCCGCCCGCCTCGATGTCTCGAGCGTCTTCCTGTACGCCGGCTCGATCATGCCCGGCTGGGTCAAGCTCGAGGACGGCACGGAGAAGGACGTCACCCTCATCGATGCGTTCGAGGCCGTGGGGGCGTGTGCCGCCGGGAAGATGTCCGAGGGAGATCTCGACCGCATCGAGCGTGCGATCTGTCCGGGCGAGGGCGCCTGCGGCGGCATGTACACGGCGAACACCATGGCGAGCGCCGCCGAGGCCCTCGGCATGTCGCTCCCCGGTTCGGCCGCGCCGCCGTCGGCCGACCGCCGCCGCGACATGTTCGCCCACCGCTCGGGCGAGGCCGTCGTCAACCTCCTGCGGCAGGGGATCACCTCGCGCGACATCATGACCCGCGAGGCGTTCGAGAACGCGATCGCCGTGGTCATGGCGTTCGGCGGCTCGACGAACGCCGTGCTCCACCTCCTCGCCATCGCCCGGGAGGCGGAGGTCGAGCTCGAGCTGGAGGACTTCAACCGGATCGGCGACAAGGTCCCGCACCTCGGCGACCTCAAGCCGTTCGGCCGCTACGTCATGTACGACCTCGACCGCGTCGGCGGCGTGCCCGTCGTCATGCGCGCGCTGCTCGACGCGGGCCTGCTCCACGGCGACTGCCTCACCGTGACCGGCAAGACCGTCGCCGAGAACCTTGCCGAGATCGCCCCTCCGGACCTCGACGGGAAGATCGTCCGGGCGCTGGACAACCCGATCCACAAGACGGGCGGTGTGTCGATCCTGAGTGGTTCGCTTGCCCCCGAGGGCGCGGTGGTGAAAACCGCAGGCTTCGACGCCGAGGTCTTCGAGGGCTCGGCGCGCGTCTTCGAGCGCGAGCAGGGCGCGCTCGACGCGCTCGACAACGGCGAGATCAAGCCGGGCGACGTCGTCGTTATCCGCTATGAGGGCCCCAAGGGGGGCCCCGGGATGCGCGAGATGCTCGCGATCACGGGTGCCATCAAGGGTGCCGGGCTCGGCAAGGATGTCCTGCTCCTGACCGACGGCCGGTTCTCGGGGGGGACGACTGGGCTGTGCATCGGCCACGTTGCCCCAGAGGCGGTCGACGGCGGCGCGATCGCCTTTGTGCGCGACGGCGACAGGATTCGGGTCGACATTCCGAACCGCACCATTGAGCTGCTGGTCGACGACTCCGAGCTGGAGGCGCGGCGCGAAGGCTGGGAGCCGATCCCCGCGAAGTTCACCAAGGGTGTCCTCGCCAAGTACGCGAAGCTCGTGCACTCCGCGAGCGAGGGTGCTGTCCTCAGCTAGGACTTGAACGTCAGACCAGGTGCGGCCGGGTCCGAGGCCCGGCCGCACCGTCTCACGTAATGGATGCAAGTCCGAAATGTGAGACAACCAAGCCGCAAATTGACACTCTCACAAGCGATTGTGAAGACTGTGGGCATGCAGACCGTCCGGAGCGACATGGTGCTCAATGTCGTCGTCCTTGCCAAGCGCGTGGCTCACTGAAGCCCGACTGGCAACGATCTGTCACGCGCAACCCCTCGGAGAGCCGGAAGGCTGAGGGGTTGTTTTTATTTGAGCTGGGCACAGCTCCTTCGCCACGAAGATCCTAAGGAAGAGACTGATGAGCAAAGGAACGCCGATCAGCCCATCGCTGATGGCTTCGAAGCCGTCTGCGGCCAAGGCCGCGGATTCTGTCGACTCTGTCGACTCTGCCTCTGCCGTCCTGGGGCCCAACCGCGTTGTTGAGCCCACAGAGATGACTGGATCTGAAGCAATCGTCCGCTCGCTCGAGGAACTTGGCGTGGACGATGTCTTTGGTCTTCCGGGCGGCGCGATCCTGCCGACCTACGACCCTCTGATGGCTTCGAAGATCAACCACGTTCTGGTGCGCCACGAGCAGGGCGCCGGCCATGCAGCCCAAGGGTATGCGATGGTCACAGGACGTGTCGGCGTCTGCATTGCCACGTCTGGTCCGGGCGCCACCAACCTGGTGACCGCGATCGCCGATGCGCATATGGACTCCGTCCCCCTCGTCGCAATCACCGGCCAGGTCGCGAGCAGCGTCATCGGCTCCGACGCCTTCCAGGAAGCGGACATCGTCGGCATCACCATGCCGATCACCAAGCACTCGTTCCTCGTCACCCGGGCACAGGACATCCCCCGCACCCTCGCGGAAGCCTTCCACCTCGCCTCGACCGGCCGTCCCGGTCCGGTCCTCGTGGACGTGACGAAGGATGCGCAGCAGTCCCTGATGACGTTCAGCTGGCCGCCCAAGATCGATCTGCCGGGCTACCGCCCCGTGACCCGGGGCCACAGCAAGCAGGTCCGCGAGGCGGCCCGCCTCATCGCGGCGTCGGCGAAGCCCGTCCTGTATGTGGGCGGCGGCGTCGTCAAGGCGGACGCCTCCAAGGAGCTTCTCGAGCTGGCCGAGACCACCGGCGCGCCCGTGGTGACTACGCTCACGGCGCGCGGGTCCTTCCCTGATTCGCACTCCCAGCACGTGGGAATGCCCGGCATGCACGGCTCCGTCTCGGCGGTCACCGCCCTGCAGCAGGCCGACCTGCTCATCACGCTCGGCGCGCGGTTCGACGACCGCGTGACGGGTGTCCTGAGCTCGTTCGCGCCAAACGCCAAGGTCATCCACGCCGACATCGACCCCGCGGAGATCTCGAAGAACCGCGCGGCGGACGTCCCGATCGTCGGGTCGGTCAAGGAGATCATCCCCGAGCTCACCGAGGCCGTGCGCGCGCTCCAGGAGAAGGACGGCGGCGTCGACCTCGCTCCGTGGTGGGCGTTCCTCAACAAGCTCCGCGAGGACTACCCGCTCGGGTGGACCGAGCCAGAGGACGGGCTCCTCGCGCCGCAGAAGATCATCCAGCGGATCGGCGAACTGACCGGCCCGGAGGGTATCTACGTGGCGGGCGTCGGCCAGCACCAGATGTGGGCCGCCCAGTTCGTCAAGTACGAGCGGCCCCGCGCGTGGCTCAATTCCGCAGGGCTCGGCACCATGGGCTACTCGGTGCCGGCCGCAATGGGCGCGAAGGTGGGCAATCCGCAGCGCGTGGTGTGGGCGATCGACGGCGACGGCTGCTTCCAGATGACCAACCAGGAGCTCGCCACCTGCACCCTGAACAACATCCCGATCAAGGTCGCGGTCATCAACAACTCGTCCCTCGGCATGGTCCGCCAGTGGCAGACGCTCTTCTAC
>NZ_JBQCGQ010000071.1:0-3738 GCF_051955515.1 Sinomonas sp. | reverse complement strand
GTTCTCATGGAGGGCGGCCAGGCGACGTTCCTCGACGTCGACCACGGCACCTACCCGTTTGTGACGTCGTCGAACCCGACGGCGGGCGGAGCCTCGGTGGGCTCGGGCATCGGCCCGACGCGCATCTCCCGCGCGATCGGCATCATCAAGGCCTACACGACCCGCGTGGGCGCTGGCCCGTTCCCGACCGAGCTGTTCGACGAGATGGGCGCCTACCTGCAGAAGACTGGCGGTGAGTTCGGCGTGAACACTGGCCGCCCTCGCCGCTGCGGCTGGTACGACTCCGTGCTGGCGCGCCACGCCTCGCGCGTCAACGGCTTCACGGACTACTTCCTGACCAAGCTCGACGTGCTCACCGGCATCGAGCGGATCCCGGTGTGCGTGGCGTACGACGTCGACGGAGTCCGCCACGACGAGATGCCGATGACGCAGACCGAGTTCCACCACGCCAAGCCGATCTTCGAGTACTTCGACGGCTGGACCGAGGACATCTCGGGTGCGCAGTCCCTCGACGACCTCCCCGCCAACGCGCGCGACTACGTCCTTGCCCTCGAGAAGCTCTCCGGCACCCGATTCTCGGCGATCGGCGTCGGTCCCGACCGCGACCAGACGATCGTGGTCCGCGACCTCATCGACTGACGAGGCCGAGGAAACCGGTGCAGAAGTCGGGACGAAAGTCCCTCAAAAAAAGTTCTGCCATCGCGTAACCTCTGCGACCCTTCGAGCGATAACCTAGTTGAAGCCGGGTTGGAATCTGTCCCCCATCATGTTCCAGCCCGGCTTCTCTGTGTCCGGCGACCTCTCCCTTTAGACTGGGACGGCCATGGCGAGTACTCAACGGAGCGGCCGCAGCGGGCCCGATGCGCTCACAGACGATGACCTTGTGGCGGGCGCCCATGAGGAGCCCGAACTCTTCGCGCGGATTTATGCCGCGCTGGCCCCGGCGGTCGTCGGCTACTTCACGGGGAGGGGTGTCGAGGATCCCGAAGCGCTGATGCAGGACGTGTTCCTCAGCGTTCTCCCGCGCGTGGGGAGTATCGCCGGAGGTGTCGCAGGGCTGCGGACTTTCGTGTTCTCGGTGGCGCACGCTCGGGTCGTTGATCATTACCGGAGAGTCGAGCGCCGGCCCGTGAGCGTGGACTATGACCCGCTCCTGGACGACAGGGCGGCACCGTCGGCGGAGGCCGAGGCCCTCGTGCGGACGGGGCAGACGGACGCCCAGCTGCTCATCGGTACGCTCAAACCGGAGCAGCGTGACGTGCTCATGCTGCGGATCGTGGGGGAGTTGAGCGTGGACGATGTGGCCAACGTGCTCGGCAAGACGCCGGGCGCCGTCAAACAGCTTCAGCGGCGGGGGCTCAAAGCCCTCCGTGAGATGGTTTCGGAAGGGGTGAGCGCACCGTGAGCAGTGAGCGTGGACACGAGACTCCGCACGAGGTGGTGGCGGAGATCCTCGCAGACGCAGGGATGGCGTACGACGACGATCTGGGCCTTGCGCTCGAATCCCTCCGCGCGCTGCGCCCGCCCACGGCGCCGAAGCCGAGCGGGGCGCTGGCCGAGCTCCTCGCTCTCGGCACCTCGGGGAGTGGCGCTGGGACCGCCCCCAGCCGCGCCGCGCGCCGGGCAGCAGACGCGGCCCTGGAGAAGTTCGGGCCGCGGGAGGGCGCCGTCGTCCGCTTTGTGCCCCGCAAGCGGCACAGAGGTGCCATCATCAGCGCCGCGGTTGTTGCCGGCGTCGGCCTGGGCGCCTCGGGCGTAGCCGCCCTCGGCGGGGTCGACTACTCGGCCGATGCGCCTCAGGCCGTGGGACCCGTTGTCACCGCTCCGCTTGCGAACGGGCCGGACATCCACCCCCAAGTTCCTGTCTCAACTCCGCAGCAGGCCGCGGTCCCGGCCCCACCGGTCGCCGTTCAGCCCCCGCCGCCTCCTCCTGCGGGGCCTTCGGCCGCTGATGAGACTTCGCCCACAGCCCCGCGCCACCGGGCGACGCCTCCGGACGAGGTCATCGAGGAGGCCGCCGTGGCGGTCGAGCAGATGGCGCCGGCCGTTCCTGCCGGGCGCCATGTTGACACCCCCGTGCCGGCGCTGCCTGCTCCCGCTGCGGCCGCCGTCCGGAATGCCACGGGCAGAGTCATCGCGGCCCAGGTGTCGGCTGCGGTCTCCCGGGCGGCAGGTATGGCTCAGGCGGCGGCTGCAGCCAAGGTGGTTGCCGCCCAAGCCGCAGTTGCAGCGCATGCCGCGGGCCCCGCTCAGGCGGCCCGCAGCGCCCGCCACGTCTCGCGCTAGGAGCGTTTCTCCGGCGGCCTCGAGAGCTCGCGCATCTCGGCGATCGCCCGATCCATGATCGCCTCCATCGCAGCGTGCGCGTCATCGGGGCGGGAGCGCTGGATGGCCACGGCGACGTCCATGTGCAGCTGGAGCGCCTCGAGGTGCGGCCGCTCGGGCATGAGCCCATGGTGGGTGCGGCCCGTCAGGCCTTCGGCGATCAGCGGGTGGAGGGCCGAGAACATCTCGTTGCCGGACGCCATGAGGATCAGCCGGTGGAACTCGATGTCGAGCTCGAGGAATCTCTCGCTGTCCGTCTCGTTCCCGGCAACCCATAGGTCGCCCGCGAGAGCCAGGATCTCCGCTGCCTGCTCTTGGGGTGCGCGCGTCGCGGCCAGCTTGGCGGCCTCGGGTTCCACGGCGATGCGGAGCTCGGTCAGCGACTGGATCTGAGCGAGCCGGCCTGACGTCTCGAGCCGCCATCGGACGACCTCGGGGTCGTACACGTTCCATTCCGAGTTCGGCAGGACTTGGACGCCGACTCGGCGCCGCATGGTGACGAGGCCCATCGACGCGAGCACCCGGACAGCCTCGCGCACCACGGAACGTGAGACGGCGCATCGCTCTTCGAGCTCCTCGATCTGGAGAACCGTCCCCGACGCGAGGCTCCCGTCCGCGATCGCAGATCCCAGGTCTTCGAGCACCTTCGCATGGAGTCCCGGAGCCGGGTCCCTGGGGGACGAATGGTGGGGGCCTGAGGGCATGGGAACTCCTGGAGATCAGCCGCGATCACATCCTCTACATGATAGCTGTTGCGGTTGTCACACTTTTAGGTATGATCTAACGCGCATCTATGGCGACATAAGCAGATGCAATACACCATCAAGGAGCGACTATGGCGTCCGCCGGCCCTGCCGCGAAGGCTCGTGCACAGCGCGCCGGTCTCCTGCGAGAAAGGCAATGATGGACCAGGCCACCATTCGACGGTTGTCCGACAAGGCAACCGAGGTCCTCCTGAACAAGGACGGCACCACGTCCAGCCGCCGCGGCGGCTGGATGATGATTGCGACCATCCTCATCGAGGCATGGGATCTCTACGCGATCTCCTTTGTCCTCGTCTTTATCACTGCGGAATACCACCCGACCGCGGCCGAGCTCGGGCTCGTGACGGCCGGTGTTCAGGGCGGCGCCCTGATCGGTGCCCTTCTGGGCGGCTTTGTTGCCGACCGATTGGGGCGCAAGCGCGTCTTCATCCTCACGATGGTGCTATTCATCGTGCTGGCGCTTGCTCAGGGCTTCTCCCACGGCGTGTGGGACCTGATCATCATCCGCTTCCTCATCGGCATCCCGCTGGGCAGCGACATCTCCAACGGCTACGCCTACATCATGGAGTCGATGTCCAAGGGCGCCCGCGAGGTGATGGGCAGCCGCTGGCAGTTCATGTTCGGCCTCGGCGAGGTCTTCTCGATCGTG
>NZ_JBQCGQ010000070.1:0-5344 GCF_051955515.1 Sinomonas sp. | reverse complement strand
CGCCCGCAGAGGTCGAGGTGTCCGCCCTCGAAGGGGAGGCCGTGGCGCTGGGGGCCGTGCGTCGGGCCCTCGATGATGTCACTGAGCGGGCGCTGGAAATCGAGTTGCCGGGGTCCCACCCGGCCAGCGTCTAGGGGACCCGCTTTCCGCTCGCCGTCTGGAACAGGGCGAACCAGTCCTCGCGGCTCATCGCCCCGGCAACAGCCTCGGCCTCCGCGCACGCCCGGATGCGCCGTGGGTTCGCTGAGCCGATGACGGGCACGATGCCCGCCGGAGGGCGCATGAGCCACCCGAGGACGATCGCCTCCGGCGTCGTTCCGCTTGCTTCTGCGAGGTCGGCGACCAGCGCAGAAGTCCTGCGATCCGCCTCGGTGAGCTCCGTCGTCGGCCGGCCGGTGTAGCGGCCGCCGGCAAGGGGCGATCACGCCTGGATCTCGATCCCCCGGCGCCGGCAGTGCTCGAGCGTGCCGTGGGGGAAGCTGACGGCGGCGCCCTCCTCGTGGTTGACGAGCACAGCGCTGTCCACGAAGCCGTAATGGTGAAGGCTCAGCTCCAGCTGATCGGCGGCGAGCAGCACGGGAAGGTGGTCCTGCAGGGCTCCAACTGCGCCGAGGACATGTTGGATACCCCTATGGCCCGGATCGCGCCGTCCTCGAGGAGGCGGCCGACGGCGTCACCCACTTCCGCCGGGTCCAGCAGCGGATCGGGGCGGTGCAGGAGCAGCAGGTCGAGGTAGTCGGTCTGGAGGCGACGAAGGCTGCCGGCGACACCGTCCAGGATCGCCTGCCCGCTCAGGTCGTAGGAGCCGAGCCCGCCCGCCTCGCCAAGCCGGATGCCGACCTTGCTCTGGATCTGGATGCGGGCCCTCAGGCCAGAGTCCCTCGCCAGCAGCTCCCCGAACACCGCTTCCGACTTCCCGCGCCCGTAGATGTCGGCGTGATCGAAGCGGCTGATGCCGATCGACAGGGCGGCCTCGACCGCGGACGAAGCAGCCTCGATCTCCTCGGCTCCGTAGTCGGGCGCGTCCCAGGCGCCCCCGAGACCCATGCATCCATAGGTCAGGCGGGAATCCACCTGGTCATCCTAGAGCGCAGGCGCGACGTGACCGGCCGCGTGGCCCAATGCGCGGCCACCGCGAGCGCGAACGAGAGCGGCAGCGCGAACCAGCCCACTTCGAGCCAGTCCGAGCGGTTCAGCACACCGAACAGGCACAGCACCGGGTAATGCCAGAGGTAGAGCTCGTAGCTGATGCGCCCCACATAGGCCATGGGCTCCGCGGCCAGGGCTCGGTGGAGGAGATCCCGGGGTCCCCGCGTGAGGGCCACAATCAGCAGGAGCGTGCCAGCAACGGAGATCACCACATCCAAGGTCGAGAACGGCGCGACCGAGGAATGCAGCACTCCGAACGCCACCAGCGCGAGGCCCGCGGGACCGAACCAGCGGCCTGGCGTGAACGACGATCCGCGAAGGAACAGCGCGAGAGCGCAGCCCGCCATGAGTCCGCCCGCCCGCAGGATGAAGGAGACCTCCCCGGTCCTCGCCTCGGCGAGGAAGGCGCCGGCGATGAGGACGACGGCGGCCGCGGACGCCGCGATGGGAGCCCACCGGCGGGGGCGCCTCAGCAGGAGCAGCAGGATAGGCGGCCAGACGAAGTAGAACCACTCCTCAACGCCGAGAGACCACGTGTGCTCGTAGGGGGAGAGCGACGTCAGTCCCGATTCCGCCCCGATGGGCATGAGATAGAACAGCGAGAGCCCGGACCCGGTCGTAGCGGTGTTGATCCCCATCGTGAGCGTGATGGGGATGAAGACCACGGCGAGCATGAGCAGCAGAGGCGGGTAGAGGCGGATGGCGCGACGAAGGTAGAACCTGCGGAAGTACACCCTCCCAGACGCCTCGTGCTCCTCGAGGAGGAGCGTGGTGATGAGGAAGCCGGAGAGGACAAAGAAGACATCCACGCCGCCGGCACCGCCGAAGTGGGCCGGCATGACCCCGTGGTAGACGGCGACCAAGGCGATGGCCAGCGAACGGAGCCCGTCGAGGGCCGGAACGTAGCCGAGGCGGGCACGGAGAATCTGCGGAGGTAACGCTTTAGTAACGGTCATCGGTGTGCCAGTGTAGCCGCCTCACGTGAGTGACCTTCCCAGAAAGCGGCCAGGCAAACGGGATCAGCGGATCAGAGCCGCCTGAAAGGCCCTCCCCAGAGCCTCCGCTCCCGCCTCTGTCGGGTGCACGCCGTCAAGGGACATTCCGGGGGCATAGACGGCGCCCACCCGCAGGCTCGACGGTGCGTCGATCCAGTCCCAGCCCCTCGAGAGGACGAAGGCATGCAGAGTCACGTTGAACGCGGCCGTCGCGGTGGGCGCGCTGTCTCGAGGAGGGATCGCCGAGACGACAACCCGCGGCGCCCCGATTTCGGCAACGATACGGTTCAGGTCCGCGGCCGTCTCGGAGAAGGGCAGGCCCTGGGCCAGATCGTTCGTTCCCGCGAGAATCACCAGGACATCAGCCTTCACGGGGCGGATGTTCTGCGCCATGCGCAGCGTTGTGGCCCCGCCAGCGGCCCAGCCTCCCGCGAACAGGAGGTTCCGGGATCTCGCGTAGGTCACCCAGGACAGCGTGCCGGTCAACCCGTCGCTGAAGGCCGGGCTGTTCCCCACCGTGATCGAATCGCCCACTGCCACGAAACGGGTGACAGAGAACATCGTGACTGCCGAGGAAGACGCCGGCGCCGGGGGTGCGGTCGCGACCACCGAGACGCCCGTGATGACCACCAGCGCCAACAGCAGGACCGAATAGGTGCGCCGCACGCTGCGAGGATACGACAAAGGCCCCGGAAAAAACCGGGGCCTTAGGCCGTAGCGGTGCCGGGACTCGATCCCGGGACCTCACGATTATGAGTCGTGCGCTCTAACCAGCTGAGCTACACCGCCAGAGAGCCCCCCACGGGAATCGATCCCGTGACCTCCATCTTACCAAGATGGCGCTCTACCACTGAGCTAGGGGGGCAACAGACAGATACTTTACCGGACCCGGGACCCCCGGCCAAATCGAAGAAAGGGTCCGGCTGCACCCCCCAGCAGGCTGCAGCCGGACCCATGCCCACCCCAAATCAATAGTCACATGACACGACTAAGATGTCACTAGCGTGTGACAAATTTGTCAATCTGAGGAGAGGGCGGACTGAATCAGCCCCGGCTGCCGCCGAAACGACGCGCTCCGCCGTCGGACGCCGTCCGACGCGACCCTCCGAAGCCGCCGCGCGACCCGCGGTCGCCCCAGTCGCCGCCGCGGCGCTCATGACCGCCTCCGAAGCCGCCACGGCTGCCGCCGCGGCCACCCCAGTCGCCGTCGCGAGGACCGCGGTCACGGTCGCGTCCGCCACCACCACGGGGGCCGCCTCGGAAGCCACGGTCGTCGCCGTCGCGGGCAGGCCGGCCGCCCTTGTCCAGCTCGAGCCGGATGAGCTCGCCGCCGATCCGCGTCTTCGACAGGGCCTTCCACTGCTCGTTCGAGAGCTCCGAGGGGAGCTCCACGAGCGAGAAGTCCGAACGGATGTCGATCCCTCCGATCTCGCTCGAGTTGAAGCCGCCCTCATTGGCGAGTGCACCGACGATTGAGCCGGGCTGCACCCGCTGGCGGCGGCCAACGGCGATGCGGTAGGTGGCGCTGCCCTCGGACGGGCCGCGCGAGCCGCGGCCGCCCTGGCCGCGGTCACCACGGCCCTCTCGGGCGCCGTCGCGCCCGCCACGCTTTGCGAAGTCGGGAACCGGGAGCTCCTCGACGAGGAACGGAGCATCGCCCTGGACCATGACGGCGAGCGCGGCCGCGATCTCGGCGGCGGGCACGTTGTGCTCTGCCTCGTAGGACGCAATGAGGTCGCGGAACAGCGAGACGTCCTCGGACTCGAGCGTCTCGGTGATCTGGTCGGCGAACTTGCTCATGCGCAGCGAGTTGACCGTCTCCGCCGTGGGCAGGGACATCTGCTCGACGGCCTGATGGGTCGCCTTCTCGATCGCGCGCAGAAGGTACTTCTCCCGCGGCGTCATGAAGAGGATGGCATCGCCCTTGCGCCCGGCGCGGCCCGTGCGGCCGATCCGGTGGACGTAGCTCTCCGTGTCGTGCGGGATGTCGTAGTTCACGACGTGGCTGATGCGCTCCACGTCCAGGCCGCGGGCCGCGACGTCGGTGGCGACGAGGATGTCGATCTTGCCTTCACGCAGCGCCTCGACGGTGCGCTCGCGCTGGGCCTGCGCGATGTCGCCGTTGATCGCCGCGGCCTGGAAGCCACGCGCCTTGAGCTTGTCGGCAAGGTCCTCGGTGGCCATCTTGGTCCGCACGAAGGCGATGACGCCGTCGAAATCCTCGACCTCAAGGATGCGGGTCAGCGCATCGAGCTTGTGGGAGCCGACCACCTGCACGTACCGCTGGCGGATATTGGTCCCGGTGGTGGTCTTCGACTTGACCGTGACCTCTTCGGGATCGTTGAGGTACTGCTTCGACATGCGGCGGATCTGCGACGGCATGGTCGCCGAGAAGAGCGCCACCTGCCGGCCCTCGGGAGTCTCCTGGAAGATCTTCTCGACGTCGTCCGCGAAGCCCATGCGCAGCATCTCGTCGGCCTCGTCGAGCACGAGGTACTGGAGGTCCGAGAGATCGAGCGAGCCCTTGTCGAGGTGGTCGATCACGCGGCCGGGCGTACCCACGACAACCTGCGCGCCACGGCGAAGGCCCGCGAGCTGCGGACCGTAGGCGGAGCCGCCGTAGACCGGGAGGACGGTGAAGTCGTCGAGGTGCTTCGCGTAGGAGGTGAACGCCTCCGCCACCTGGAGTGCGAGCTCGCGGGTCGGGGCGAGGACGAGGGCCTGGGTGGAGCGGGAGGGCCCGTTCTGGTCGTGGAGCTCTGCGAGGCGCGACAGGGCGGGCACGGCGAACGCCGCGGTCTTGCCCGTGCCGGTCTGCGCAAGGCCGACGACGTCGCGACCCTCCAGCAGGAGCGGGATCGTGGCTGCCTGGATGGGGGACGGCTTCTCGTAGCCGACCTCGCGGAGCGCCGCGAGGACACGATCATCGATGCCAAGGTCGGTGAAGAGAACCTCATTCTCGTCACGCTGAGGCTGCTCGGCCGCGGGCATAGGTGTTTCAAGGGTTTCAGACATAGAGAAGTCCTCCAGTCGGGGAGCCACAATGGCTCATCGGTCAGGTACCGAAGCCCGGCGCTGTCTCAATCCCTGGCAGGACTTCTCGCTGTCTTCGGCGCCACACGCGCACCGTCAGCGTTTACTTCAGCCGGCTCCCCTATGAAACTGCCCGCCCCGCGGGCCCCAACACGCACTACTCCTGC
>NZ_JBQCGQ010000069.1:0-7032 GCF_051955515.1 Sinomonas sp. | reverse complement strand
GCCTCGGTTTAGGGCCCCCGCCCGCTGCGCTCCTGTCCGGTTGCCACTTCCCAACCGGTCAGGAGCGCGGCGTCACACCAGTGGGCCCCATGGTCCGACCCCGTCGTGTCGGATTCCGACCAGCTTTCGGCGCTCGATCTGTTTCCCGACGGCGTGTCGGACAAGGACGCGCCGACGGCCGCGGCGAAAGGCGGTCGGAATCCGCCAGCCGTCGCCCGTCATACCCTGCAAAAGTGACGGCACAACGGGAAGGTCCCCCTGGAGCCCTCCCTGCTGCGCTATCTGCACCCGAAACGGCCGAAACGGGGGCAGTATCTGTACCCGAAACGGGGGTGGAGTGGGGTGGTTAGAGGGCCTTCACCGCTGTCAGGACCTTGGTGAGGGATTCCTTCGCGTCGCCGAACAGGAGGGTGGTCTGCGGTTCGTACAGGAGGTCGTTCTCGATGCCCGCGAACCCCGGCCGCATGGACCGCTTGAGGAAGACGACCTGCCGGGCCTCGCCGGCCTCAAGGATCGGCATCCCGAAGATGGGCGAGCCGGGCGTGGTCTTCGCTGCGGGGTTGACCACGTCGTTCGCGCCGACGACCAGAGCGACGTCGGCCTGCTTGAACTCGCCGTTGACCTCGCCCATCTCCTTGAGCGACTCGTACGGGACATTTGCTTCCGCCAGCAGCACATTCATGTGACCCGGCATCCTGCCGGCTACCGGGTGGATCGCGAACTCGACGTCAGTTCCACGCGCCTCGAGGGCCTGCGCGAGCTCCGCCGCCGTGTGCTGACCCTGGGCCACCGCGAGCCCGTAGCCCGGCACGATGATGACCCGCTGCGCGTACCCGAGAAGGATCGCGACGTCCTCGGCGCTCGAAGACCTCACGGGCCGCTCGCTCGCCACGGTCGAACCGGCCGTCGAACCGCCGCGGAACGCACCGAACATGATCCCCGAGACGCTGCGCCCCATGGCCGAGGCCATGAGCCGGGTGAGGATCGTCCCGGACGCTCCCACCAGCGTGCCGGCCACGACGAGCAGCACGTTCCCGAGCACGAGCCCGGAAGCCGCGACGGCCAGGCCGGTGAACGCGTTGAGCAGCGAGATCACGATCGGCACATCCGCGCCGCCCACCGGCAGCACGAGCAGCACCCCCGCGACGAGGCCCACCACGAGAAGCGTGACCGCGAGCCCGAGGGAGCCCGTCGCGATGACAAATCCCGCGGTCCCGACCGCCCCGAGCAGCACGACGCCCATGAGCACGGGCAGGCCGGCGAACACGACGGGCCGGGTGGTCATGAGCTCCTGCAGCTTCCCGAACGTCACCGCGGATCCCGCGAAGGACACAGCCCCGACGAGCAGCGTGAACGCGATCGCGAGGCGCAGCCACCCGTCGTCGGCATGCGGCAGCTCGAGCAGCGCCACGAGCGCCGCCGCGCCGCCGCCCACCCCATTGAACATCGCGACGAGCTGCGGCATCTGCGTCATCTTGACCCGTCGCGCCACGGGCGCGGCCACCGCCGAGCCCACCACCATCGCGGCGAGGATCCAGGGGGTGTTCTCCAGCCGGCTCGAGAGGAACACCGTCACGAGCGCGACGAGCGCCCCAAACGCCCCCACGAGGTTCCCGCGCCGGGCGTGTTTCGGGGAGCTCAGCCCCTTGAGGGCGAGGATGAAGCAGACGGCTGCGACGAGGTACAGCAACGCGGTCCAGGTCGGATCGAGCAGGGTCACTTGGCCTCCCCGTCCTGCGCGGCGGCGCGGCGGCCGCGGAACATCTCGAGCATCCGGTCCGTCACCACGAACCCGCCCACCAGATTGGCGGTCGCGAGGACGACGGCAAGCAGCGCCACCACGAGCACCCCGACGTCGGTGGCCTGCCCCGCGACGGTGATCGCACCGACGAGGATGATGCCGTGAATGGCATTCGCCCCCGACATGAGCGGGGTATGCAGGATGCTCGAGACCTTGGAGACCACCTCGAAGCCCACGAACACGGCCAGCACCGTGATCGTCAGCAGTTCTATTCCGCCCATCAGCCCGCCCCTCCCTCGATCTCCCCGGCAGCTTCGGCCTCGGCCCCGGGCGTCGCCGTGGCGAGCGCCGCAAGAGCCTGCGCTGTGGGCTCGTGGCGCACATCGCCGTCGTACGTGAGGCACGCGCCGGCGAGGACCTCGTCGGCGAAGTCGGGCACCGCCTCGCCGTCCGAGGTCATGAGGGCGATGAAGTTGGCGACGTTCTTGGCGTACAGCCGCGAGGCGTCGGCGGCCATCGCCGAGGCGGCGTCCTTGAGGCCGACGACGGTCACCGCGCCTTTGCCGTCCGACGTCGCCACGGCGACATCCTCGCCAGGGACGGACCCCTCCACGTTGCCGCCCGATTCCGCGGCCATGTCCACGACCACCGAGCCGGGGCGCATGCCCGCCACCATGTCGCGGCTCACGAGGAGTGGCGCGCGCCGACCGGGGACTGCCGCCGTCGTGATGAGGACATCCGCCTCGGCCACGTGCGGCGCGAGCAGCCGCCGCTGGTGTGCCCCGCGGTCGGCGGTGAGCTCGCGCGCGTAGCCGCCGGCTCCCGCCGTGGCCTCGGGCGAGTCGAGGTCGAGCTTGATGAAGGTGCCGCCCATGGACGCAACCTCGTCCGCTGAGGCGGGGCGAATGTCGTTGGCAGAGACCCGGGCGCCGAGGCGTTTCGCGGTGCCGATCGCCTGCAGACCGGCCACGCCTGCCCCGAGCACGAGGACACGCGCGGGCGGAATCGTGCCGGCCGCCGTCATGTACAGCGGGAAGAAGCGGGGGAAGCGGATGGCCGCCTCGATGACACAGCGGTAGCCCGTCACGAGCGCCTGTGACGTGAGCGCGTCCATGGACTGCGCTCGCGAGATGCGCGGCACGAGCTCGAGCGCGAACGCGGCGACCCGCGCGTCGGCGAGCGCGCGCACCGTGGGAAGCTCGGTGGACGGCGATGCGAGGCCCACCGTGATGGCGCCCGGCTTGAGGTGGGAGGCGCGGAGGGGATCCAGCGGGCGGACGTGCGCGAGGAGGTCGACGGCGGCGACGTCGAGCTCGCGGACGATCCGCGCTCCCGCTGCTTCGTAGTCGGAGTCCGCGAATCCGGCGGCCGCACCGGCCCCGGCCTCGATGACCGCGCCGAGCCCGAGTGCCACGAGCTGCCGCACGGATTCCGGCGTCGCGGCGACGCGCTTCTCCCCCTCGATGCGCTCCCTTGCGATGCCGACGTCCACGGGGCCTCCCTCGACGCTGAGTCCTAGGGGCAGTGTATTGCCCGCGCGGCGAAAACTGGGCAGGAATCGAGAAGCATCCCGGGGAGGCGCAGACCTACCGTGAAGTCATGGCACTCATCGAATCAGTAACCCTCGAAGCGGCGGATCCAACGGCCGCCCAGCAGTTCTACACGGCAGCGTTCGGGGCGGATGTCCCCGTGCGCGTGCGCGCCTCGGAGGCCCCGACGGACGGGTTCCGCGGCTTCACCCTCTCGCTGATCGTCTCCCAGCCGGCCAATGCGGATCTCCTCCTCGGCGCTGCGCTCCAGGCCGGTGCCACGGCGATCAAGCCGGCCGCGAAGTCCTTCTGGGGGTACGGCGGCGTGGTCCAGGCCCCGGACGGCACCATCTGGAAGGTCGCGACGTCGTCGAAGAAGGACACGGCCCCGGCCAGCAAGGAGATCGACCAGGTCGCCCTGCTCCTCGGAGTCGCGGACGTGGCGGCCAGCAAGCGGTTCTATGTGGAGCACGGTCTCACGGTGGCAAAGAGCTTCGGGCGCATGTATGTCGAGTTCGCGGAGGCCGGCCCCATCAAGCTCGCCCTCTATGGGCGGCGCGCCCTGGCCAAGGACGCCGGTGTCCCGGCGGACGGGATCGGCTCGCATCGCCTCGCGATCTCCGGTGCCGGGCCCTTCACCGATCCCGACGGCTTCCTCTGGGAGGCCTCGAAGATGGCGGCCGCCTCCTGAGCAATCAGGCGACCTGAGCCCTTTCCCGCCCGGCACCGCCGACTTACCATCCACCCATGCCGGTGGTGGTGATCGGTGCCGGGCAGGCCGGGCTCGCGGTGAGCCGGGAGCTCTCGGCTCGCGGCGTCGACCACATTGTCCTCGAGCGGGACGACGTGGCCCATGCGTGGCGTTCGCGCTGGGACAGCTTCACCCTCGTCACACCGAATTGGTCGCTGGACCTGCCGGGGAGCCCGTACACCGGTCCCGATCCGGAGGGCCACGTGGGCCGGGACGAGATCGTCGCCTACCTCGAGGGCTACGCGAGCCAGCACCATGTGCCGGTTCGGCGGGGCGTCGAGGTGCGGCGCCTCCGGCCCGCCGGCGGCGCCTTCCATCTGGAGACCTCGGAGGGCGACCTGTCCGCTGACGCCGTGATCGTCTGCACCGGGTCCTTTCAGCGCCAGTTCCTCCCGCCGTCGCTCGCGTCGGTGCCGAGGGACCTCATTCTTGCGTCCGGCGAGTACCGGCATCCGGGCCAGCTCCCGCCCGGGGTGATCGTCGTCGTCGGCAGCGGACAGACGGGCTGCCAGCTCGCCGAGGAAGCCCGGCTTGCCGGGCGCGACGTAGTGCTCGCGTGCGGCCGGGCGCCGTGGATTCCTCGCCGCCTGGACGGGATCGACACGGTGACCTGGCTGGCGCGGAGCTCGTTCTTCGACCTGCCCCTCTCCGCCCTCCCGGCGCCGGGCGCGCGATTCCTCGCGAACCCGCAAGCCACGGGCGCGGGCGGCGGCCACGACCTGCACTTCCGCACGCTTGCGGCTCTCGGCGTGCAACTCACGGGGCGCGTGCTGGGCGCGGACGAATCCGTGGTCGCGTTCGCGGACGACCTCGAGGAGTCCGTAGCGTTCGGGGACGCGCGGTGGGCCGACCTGCGCGCCCTCCTCGCCGCCGACCTCCCGCGCGCGGGCTTTCCCGTACCCGAACTGCCAGTCCCCGCGCCGTTCCGCAGCGACGCCGTGCGGCAGGTGGATCTCAAAGAGGTCGGTGCCGTGGTCCTCGCCTGCGGTTTCCGGCCCGACTATTCCTGGATCGAGGCTCCCGTGTGCGATGCGCTAGGCTTCCCGATCACGGACGACGGCGAAAGCACCGTGGTGCCCGGCCTCTACTTCTGCGGGGTGCACTTCATGCGGACCCGGCGATCCGCCCTGCTGTTCGGCGTGGGCCGCGACGCGACGCTGGTCGCAGAGCGCGCAGCCCACCCAAGTATCGAGCGCTGAGAGGCCCTGAAAGTCGAGTACTCAGTACGCGTGATCTTCCGTCTGTGCCCGCGCGAGAGTAGTTCATGGACGCGTACGCGTCCAGAGTCCGGCGGAGGGGCAGTGTCCAGAGGAGGGCACTGTCGGAAGGAGCGAGCGATGGACCACGAAGGGGTTTCACCGATCGATCTCGAGCGGTTCGAACAGCTGGCCGAGCGCCTGGAACAGGCCGCTGAGGCCATCGCCTCCAGCGAGGAGAAGCTGACCCGAACGCTTGCAGCGATACGAGACAGGGACAGGGCCGCCGCCTTTGACGCATGGCGGCGCAATCAGTAGCTGCAGCGCCTACGAAGCGGCCGGCGAGGCGAGCTGACTCGCCTTCGTGATCCCGTGGATCGCCTCCGCGAGCGTCTCGAGATAGGCGGCTCGCCGCGGTGCCATGGCCCGGGATTCGACGGCGGGGGCCACCCCGTCCCCGTAATGCAGGCTCAGGCCCTCGCGGAGGAGGCGGATCGCCTCGCTGCGCTGCTGGGACACGGCCGACGACGTGATCCCCAGATCCTCGGCGACCTCCTTCACCGAGCGCCCTTCGAGATAGATCGCGGCGACGACGTGACGGAGCCGTTCCGGAAGCGACTGCACGGCGGTGCGGAGGTACCGGGTGCGCTCTCCGGCGAGCGTCGCCTCTTCGGGGGCGACGGCGTCCGCCACCAGGGTGTCCGCAGCCGCCTCGTCGAGGGGGCTCACCGTACGGGCCGCGTCAGCCGCTGCCTCTGCCACGGCTTCGCGGCTCACCCCGAGCGCGGTAGCGATTTCGTCGTGGGTGGGCTTGCGGCCGAGCGCGCCGGTGAGGCTTTCCGTCACTGCACTCACCGCCTTCATGCGCTTGCGCGCGCCCCGGCCGGCCCAGTCGAGGGACCGCATCTCATCGATGAGGGCCCCGGTGATGCGGCGGCGCGCGAAGGCACCAAAGGGAACACCCGTCGTGGGATCGAATGCCTCGGCCGCCAGAACGAGTCCGACCGCGCCGGCGGACGCCATGTCTTCGCGGGAGAGGTGGGTCGCGCGGGAGCAGACGTCAGCGACGAGATAGCCCACGAGGGGGAGGTTCTCCACCACGAGGCGGTTGCGTTCTTCGATGTTCACATGCACTCCCGGACCCAGCTTCCATGGAGCCCAAGCGTGAGACCCGCTCCCCCGCGCGTCAGTACATCCCGTTGGACATGTCCATTCTGTCAGCAGGGTTCTGGGTTGTACATGTCCATTTGTTGCGGCGTGTCGCAGATGTGACAAGGGCAGTCACGGGAAGGCGATTGTGGTCTGTCCACGGTTATGAAAGACTTCTCTCGCATCGTGAAAAATTGCCTCAAGGCTGGAGGAATGAATGAAGATCACGAGAATCGAAAGCCTTCGGCGCGGCGAGATCGTGGCCGTGCGGGTGTACACGGACGAAGGCCTCGTCGGCCTCGGGCAGACTGCTCCCTACGGGGCGAAGGTCACGGCCCGCGTCCTCCACGACTTTGTGGCGCCGCACTTCATCGGCGTCGACCCATGGGACCTTGAGGCCGCCGTGGACAGTTTTCTGCGCGAGCAGTACAAGTTTCCGAGCTCGTTCGTGCTCCGCGCCCTCGGCGGCATCGACACCGCCGTCTGGGATCTGCTCGCGAAGACCGTTGGGCTGCCGGTCTACAGGATCATCGGCGGCGCTGCGAGGGAGAGCGTTCCCGTCTACGCCTCGAGCATGGTCCGGAACATCTCCCCGGAGGCCGAGGCCGACCGCATCGCGGAACTGGCCTCGACCTTCGGATACCGGGCAGCGAAGATCAGGGTCGG
>NZ_JBQCGQ010000068.1:0-15347 GCF_051955515.1 Sinomonas sp. | reverse complement strand
GCAAGATCGAGCAGGATCTCGATCTCCTCACGGCTGAGGTCGCTCAGTCCGGCCATGGTCCTCCTCCATCCGGCTGGGATCCCCATTGGCACCCCTACCCGCGTTGGACTCCCGTAGACTCACGCACCCGGCTTGTTTTGTCGGTGCCCCGTGATTGCCTTGGGCCATGGGGGAAGACGAGGGGGATCCGTCGGTTCCAAAGGAACCGGAGGGGGAGCCGGAGCGGGAGATCGCGGACGCGCTTGCGTCGGTATCGCCGGCCGCGCTCGCTCACGAAGCGCATACCGCGTACGTCGAGCAGCTGCTCAAGACGGTGCGGGTGCTCGAGGCCTGCGAGTCGAGGATGCATGCGCTGCGGGCCCACGTGGTCTCGGCACTGCACGAAGAAGTCCGGCGCGCTGCGAGCAGTCGGGTCGCGGCCGCTGAGGCTGTGTCGGTGACGGCGTCCGAGATTGCCGCTGCCCTGAACGTCGGTCAGCGCAATGCGCGCTCGCTGGTTGACGAGTGCCTGACGCTGGCGGATCCAGGGCTCCTGCCGGTCCTCGAAGCATTGCGCGAGGGGCGGCTGACGCGTCGGCAGGCGCGGGCTGTGGTGGAACTCGCGGTCGTGGTTCCGCCCCGAAAGAGGGCAGCCTTCTGCGCGGCGGCCGTCGCCATGGCCTGCCCCGATGACCCCTCGCTGGCGCCGAGTCCCGGCGCGCTCGGTCGACGCCTGCGGCGGCTCGTGGAGAAGTATGCGGACGAGCCGTTGGCGGAGCGGAAGGAGCGCGCGGCCGCGACGCGGCGGGTCGATATTGAACCCGCGAAGGACGGGATGTGCTGGCTCACGGCGCACCTGCCGGTGGAGGTCGGGGCTGCGATCGATACGCGCCTCGAGGCTCTCGCCCGATCGCTTCAAGGCCCCGAAGAGGAGCGGGGCATCGGGCAACTGCGTGCAGACGTCTTCCGAGACCTCATGCTGGGCTCGTCGCCCGAGAGCCCGGTGGGAGGTGTGCGGACCGAGGTAGTCGTGACTGTCCCTGCGAGGACCCTCTCAGGGGAGTCGGATACGGCAGCCGAGATCCTCGGTTACGGTCCGCTGGATGCCCCCACCGCGCGGCTCCTTGCGGCGCAGGCCGAGACGTGGACAACGATGTGGGTTGACCCCGGCAGCGGGGCTCCTTTGGCGCTCGGACGACGGCGGTACTCGCCGTCGCTCGCGATCCGCCGCTTCCTCGGTGCTAGGGACCGCGCCTGCCGGTTCCCAGGATGCGACAAACCGGCAGCTGCAACCGAGGCTGATCACACGATCGAGTGGCAGGATGGCGGCGAAACCGACACCGCCAACTTGGCCCTGCTCTGCCGCGAGCACCATCGCCTCAAGTCCCTCGGCCTCTGGAGGGTACGGCACGTTGAGTCCCGGCCCCGGGAAGACCTGTCGTCAGAAGATCACGCCCCGCCCGCCGGAGTTCTCGAGTGGTCGTCGCCCACGGGGCGGCGATACATCACCTACCCGGAGTCGGACGCGCCGCCGCCGTTCTGACAGGCGGTGGTTCTGACGGGCGGTCGTTCTGACGGGCGGTCCCCCTGGTGGGCTGTCGCCGCTGGCCTGTTCTACAGTGGACCAGTCCGTGGTAACGCTCCCAGCGATGGATTTCAGTTCTGGCGAGAAAGGAAGGTGTCGTCATGGCCCGTCCCGCCTCGCCGTCCGTGACGATCATCGACGTCGCGGAACGGGCGGGAGTCTCGAAGTCCACGGCAGCGCGTGCGCTGGCGAACTACGGTTCCGTGAGTGAGAAGACGCGCGTCGCCGTTCAAGCGGCTGCTGAGGAACTCGGGTATCAGGCCAACACTCTTGCGCGGAGCATGATCACAGGCCGGACGATGACGGTCGGCGTGGTCATCCCGGACATCAGCAATCCCTTTTTCGGCAACGCCGTAAGGGGGATTTCGACGGCAGCCCGAGAGGAACATTACGACGTCCTCTTGAGCAGCACCGAGGGCGATGTTGGGCTCGAACGGAGGGCCGTGTCGGTCCTCGCGGGAAAAAAGGTCGACGGCGTCATCATCGCGCCGGTCTCCACCGAGGACACCGAGCACCTTGAGGCACTTGAAGCCAAGGGCGTCGCCGTCACCCTCCTCGACCGCCCGGCGCCCACGGTGGCTGCTGCGTCGTACGTCGCCGTGGACCATCTAGGCGCATCGAGTCTCGCGGTCAATCATCTGATCGATCTGGGCCACCGCGAGATCGGAATTGTGACGGAGGCATCCGCGATGCTGCCCGATCAGGTCGATCCCACCCTCGCTTCGATGCTTCGACCAGCGTCCGCGCGCCTGTTGGGCTACGCGATGGCGCTCCGAAGCGCCGGCATCCGCTATGACCCGGCGCTCGTCGCGTCGAGCGCCTACGCCCGCGCTTCGGCGAGTGCAGCCGTCCGCCGTCTTCTCGAAGCCCAGCCTCAGGTCACCGCCGTCTACTGCACGGACAGCGAGCTCAGCGCTGGTGCGTTCGCCGCCCTACAGGAGCTGGGCATCGACTGTCCCGGCCAGCTTTCGCTCATCGGCTTCGACGACCAGGACTGGGCGACCCTCGTCCGCCCGCGGCTGACCGTCGTCGAGCAGCCGAGCTACCAGCTGGGCCGCACGGCGTTGAAGGAGCTCATCGCGACCATGGTGAATCCCGCGGAACGACGCCAGCACCGCACACTGCGGGGCCGGCTTATCGTGCGCGATTCAACGGCCCGGCCGCGAGCTGCAGCGGCCAAGGCATAGGCAAAGAGCATGGCTGTGGGCCGAAGAGGAATCTTCTCCGGCCCACAGCTCGGAAGGCGCGCTTTACTTTGCGACGGCGGCCGTCGCCGTCCCGCGCATGGCCTTCCGGTGCTCGAGAGCCTTCGGGAGCGCGAAGACCGTGACGAGGATCGAGACGAGGCATGCGACGGTCATGTACCAGCCGAACGAGACGTTGGAACCCGTGATGGAGAACAGCCACACAGCGACGAGACCGGCGGTGGACCCCACGAGCGAGGTGCCGATGTTGAAGTTCAGCGCAGACGCCGTCGCCCGGACTTCGGGCGGGAAGCTCAGCACGTACGCCACGCTCAGCGGTGCTGCCACCAAGTTGTTGATGAGCGTGAAGACGACCACGGCCGCCGTCGCCAGGACGATGGACTTCTCGCCGATCGCGAAGAACGTTGGAACGGTCAGGACGACGAAGAGGCCATAACCCGTGAGCAGCACAGGGCGCGCGCCGAACCGGTCGGCGAGCTGGCCGCCCCACACGCTCGTAATGGGGCCGACGACGTACGTGAGCATCGAGGCGAGCAGCGCCTGAGACGCCGGGAACCCGGCGGTGATGAGCGCCGTGACGAAGTATGCCTGGATCGTGTACGAACCGATCCGCTGGCCGGCGCCGAGGCCGATGGCCTTGAGCATGTCTGCCCAGTGATAGCGCAGGGCAGTGCGCAGCGGGGTCTGCTTGACCTTCTCCTGCTCGGCCTCACGGAGGATCTCCTGGAACTCGGGCGTCTCGGTGACGTGGTTGCGCATGTAGACGCCGATGAGCGCGATCGGGATCGAGAGCAGGAACGGGATGCGCCAGCCCCAGTCGGCGAACGCGTGGCCTGGCATGGCCACGCTCATCACGTAGGCGAGGCCGGCGGCAAGGAAGGAGCCAACGGAGCACGTCGAGTTCAGGACACCGGCAACGAAGTTGGGTCGGCGGCCCTGCTCGTGCTCGAACAGGAAGTTGGCTGCGGTGGTGTATTCGACGCTCGCCCCGACGCCCTGGACGAGGCGCGAGAGCAGGAGGATCGCAGGGGCGGCGAGGCCGATCGCCGCATACGACGGGAGGACGCCGATCCCCGCCGTGCCGATGCTCATGAGCGCAATCGTCAGGATGAGGACGAACTTGCGCCCCTTGAGGTCACCGAGCGGGCCGAGGATGAGGCCGCCGATGGGCCGGATGGCGTAGGAGAGGACGACGCCGATGTACACGGCGAGGAGGGCGGCCGTTGCGTCGCCGGAAGGGAAGAACTGGGCCGAGATGATCGCCGCGAGGGTGCCGTAGAGGGTGAAGTCGTAGTACTCGACGACGTTGCCGAGCATCGTGGACATGAAGATCCGGCGGCGCACCGCGGGAGGCATGGGAGCAGATGGGTCGTGCGGAAGCTGTGACATGGCTTTTCCTAAGAAGAGGTCATTTCTGCGGAGTACAGGTCATTTGTCGGCGGAGAGCTTTTCGAATTGCTGGGGATAGACGGTGCGGGCGTATTCCTCGGAGATCTTGCCTTCGGCGAGGTCGCGGGCGACTTCGCCGGTGGGCCGAAGCTCAGGGCTGCCGTAGCCTCCCGCGCCGGCCGTTTCGATGGCGACGCGGTCGCCGGCTTGGAGCACGGTGTAGCCGTGGTCGATCGGCCGAGCGCCTTCGCTGAGGACAGCTCGGGCGCTCTCGCCCGGCTGGCCGCCGTCGAGCCCCCACGGCTGGGACTTCTGGCGGCTCGTGTCGAGCCAGAAGTGGATCTCCGGGTCCTCGACGCGGACCGCTCGCCGGATGCCGAGGCCGCCGCGATGCCGCCCGCCGCCGCCCGAGTCCTGGATGAGCTCGTAGGCCTCGATCACGAGGGGGTACTCCGCCTCGAGGCTTTCGACCGGAAGGTTGGACGTGTTGGTCATGTGGACCTGAACGCCGTCCATCCCGTCCTTGGTGGCGCGCGCTCCGCAGCCGCCGCCGATCGTCTCGAGGTAGACGAATTCCCGGCCGGTCCGCGAATTCCGGCCGGAGAAGTGGACGCCGGTGTTCGCACCGTTGCTCGCGGCCGTGACCCGGTCAGGGACGGCCGTGGCCAGGGCGCCGTGGATGAGGTCGACGATGCGCTGGCACGTTTCGCTGCGCCCGTTGACCGCGGCAGGCTCCTGGCAATTGATGATGGAGCCCGCCGGAGCCTCGATTCGCACCGGTCGGTAGAGGCCCGCGTTGGGGACGATATCGGCGTCGATGAGGCTCTTGAGCGAGTAGTACACCGAGGCGTAGAGGGCGGTCCAGACGACGTTCACGCTGGCTCGCACCTGCGGCGGGTTCCCTGCGAAATCGAAGGCGATGGTGTCGCCGTCGACCGTGATCCGCACGTGGAGCTCGAGCTCATCGTCCAGCTCAGGGCAGTCGAACTTGTCGCGGAAGGAGTAGTCGCCGTCGGGCATTGTGGCGATGGCCGCCCGGGTACGGCGCTCCGTGTAGTCGAGCAGCTCGTCGGCGGCCTGGACCATGACCTCGCGTCCGTAGCGCTCGCAGAGGTCCTTGTACCGCTGCACCGCGAGCCGGTTCGCGGCCTGCTGGGCGCGGAGGTCTGCCTGCCGCTCGTGGGGGACCTGGCAGTTGAGCAGGATGAGGTTGAGCATTTCCTGCTGCAGGACGCCTTGGCGGATGAGCCGCACGGGCGGGATCCGCAGGCCCTCCTGGAAGATGTGGGCGTGGCCGCGGTCGCCGAAGTCGGCGTGGTGCGCGAGGTTCGCAGCCCAGGCCGTGAGCTCGCCGGCGATGAAGATCGGCGTGGCGAGCACGATATCCGGGAGGTGCGAGCCGCCTCCGCTGAAGGGGTCGTTCCCGATGAACGTATCGCCCTCCTTGATTTCCTCCAGCGGGTACCGGCTCAGGATTCCGTCCACGATGCCCATGAGCGAGCCGAGGTGCAGCGGGGAGCCGCCCTCGTCCTGCGCGATGCCCTGGCCCTTTGCGTCGAAGAGCGAGGCCGTGCAGTCGCGGCGCTCCTTGATGTTGGTGGAGTAGGCGGCGCGGACGAGGGTCCCGCCCATTTCCTCGACGATCGTTGCGAGGGCGGAGCCGATGACCTCGACGAGCACGCTGTCGAGAGGCTTATTCATTGGGAGTCCTTCGGATGTCGATGACGAGGTTGCGGGTGTCGTCCACAGTGCAGACGTCGGAGGGAAGCAGCAGGGTGGTGGTGTCCATCTGCTCGATGACGGCGGGGCCCACGATGTGGTGGCCCACGTCGAGGAGACGGCGGTCGTAGACGGGGCAGGAGACGTAGTCGCCGTGCTCGGCGAGGTAGACCTCGCGCAGGCCGACGACGGTGTCCTCCACCTTGCGTCCTTGAGCGGCGGCGCGCGAGATGGCCGCCCGCGGGACGTCGGCAATCGCCTGGACGCGGAAGGTCACCGCCTCGGCGACTTCGTCGCGGGCGCTGTAGCCATACATCCTGTCGTGGGCGTGCTGGAAGCCCTCGACAAGCGAGGCTATCGTCGCGCCAGTGATGGGACCCTCGGGGACGTCGACGGGGAGCTCGTAGTTCTGGCCCGCGTAGCGCATCTCGAGCCGTCGCAGGATGCTGCGCCGTTCCGGCTCGATGCCCTCCTCATCGAACCACTCGATCGCCTGATCGGTCAGTTCGGTGAAGACCTTGGAGAGGTCGTCCGTGGAGTGCGGCGTGACGCGGGTGATCTGGGTCCGCATGAAGTCGCTGCGGATATCGGTCATGAGCAGGCCCAGCGCGGACTGCGCGCCCGGCGTCTCGGGGACGATGATCCTCGTGATGCCGAGCTCGATCGCGAGCCGCGAGGCGTGCAGCGGACCCGCGCCGCCGAACGGGACGAGCACGTAGTCGCGCGGATCGTAGCCGCGCTGGACCGAGATGACCCGAATCGCGCGCGCCATGTTGGCCGTGACCACGCGGATGATTCCCTGGGCGGCCTCGGGGACCGTCAGCCCGAGCGGATCGGCAATGGACTTGACGGCACGGTGGGACGCTTGGGCGTCGATCTTGAGCTGCCCATCGAGGAGGTACTCCGGGTTGAGGACCTGCAGCACCACGTTGGCGTCGGTCACGGTCGCATCCTGGCCGTTGCCGTAGCAGGCGGGGCCGGGGAAGGCCCCGGCGCTCGCGGGCCCGACCTTGAGGTGATTCCCGCTGTCGATCCAGGCGATGGAGCCGCCCCCGGCGCCGACCGTATGGATGTCGAGCATGGGGGAGCGGATGGGCCGTCCGTCGAGCTCCATGCCCGCGGTGACCTTTGGCTCGCCGTCCTGGACGAGGGAGACGTCTGAGGAAGTTCCGCCCATGTCGAACGTGATGATGTTCGGGCTGCCCGCTTCGCTCGTGATGGCGGCAGCGCCGACCACGCCCGTGCTCGGGCCGGACAGCACGAGCCTGACCGGCATGCTCTCGGCGGCCGGGAACGGGATGATTCCGCCGTTGGACTGGGTCACGTGCGGGGTGCACGTGAGGCCGTTCTCGGCCAGGCGCTGGCGGAGCCTGCTCAGGTAGTTCGCAACGACGGGGCCGATGTAGGCATTCGTGACCACGGTCGAGAGCCGCTCGTACTCACGGAACTCGGGCATGACGTCGCATGAGAGCGAGACGTAGGCCTCGGGGAACTCCTCCGCGATGATTTCGCCGATCTGGCGTTCATGGTCGGGACGGAGGTAGCTGTAGAGGAGGCAGACGGCGATTGACCCGACCTTCTTCGCCTTGAGCTCGCGCACCGCGGAACGCACTTCCTCGTGGTCGAGCGGCGTCTCGATGCGCCCGTCGTGGCGGACTCGCTCCGTGATTTCGAGGCGAAGGTCGCGGGGGACGAGGGGCTCAGGCTTGTCCGCCTGGAGGTCGTAGAGGTGGGGGCGGCGGCCTCGGCCCAGCTCGAGGAGGTCGCGGAAGCCCTTGGTGGTGATGAGGCCGGTCCGCACTCCGCGTCCGGTCAGCAGGGCGTTCGTCCCGACGGTGGTGCCGTGGGCCAGGTAGGAAACCTCGCCGATCGAGCGGCCGCCCATCTGCTCGAGGAGCTCGTTGATGCCGAGCACGATGGCGCGGCCTGGGTCATCTGGAGTCGAGGAGACCTTGCGGACGTGGACCTGTCCCGTGGCCTCATCGAAGGCACAGAGGTCGGTGAACGTACCGCCGGTGTCTACTCCGATTCTGAGGGTCATACTCTTCCTGTCTGAGAGGGGCTGAGAGGGTCTGAGAGGGAAGCCAAGAATTTGGGGAACGTTCCCAAGAAGTGAATGGCTCCACTGTAAAGATGTGGCGTGCGCCACGTCAATGCCAATTTGGGATCCTTCCCAAATTCGTTCCCGAGGGCATTTCGGCCCCTTGACCTCTCCTTGCCCGCCTTCGTATGCTCGAAGTCACATTGGGAACGTTCCCTACTGGATTCCCTCAACCGTTGCGCCGCATCTGGAAAGTGAAGACCCCTCATGACTTCCGCAGCTTCGTCTCCCGCCGTCGTCGTCCTCGGAGGCGGCATCCTCGGCGTCTCGACCGCCGTCCACCTGCTCCGTGCCGGCGCCACCGTCGTCCTCGTCACCGAAACCGTGCTGTCCAGTGAGGCGACGGGCAGATCGCTGTCGTGGCTCAACTCCGCGGGAGAGCGCTCCGAGGCGTATCACCGCCTCCGCGACCTCGGCGTCGACCGCTACCGGACCCTCTACGCGGCGGACCCGAGCCGCGAGTGGCTCCAGTTCGGGGGCGGCCTGCACTGGAAGGCTGCCGGTGAGCTCGCCGAGACCGAGAAGAGGCACGCCGCAGAGGTGCGTCGCGGCTACGACTCGCACCTGCTCACGCCCGACGACGTGGCCCGCTACGTGCCGGGTGTGGACCCCGAGGCGGTCCCTGAGGCCGCCATCTTCAACCCGGGTGAGGGCTGGGTCAGCCTGCCTCATCTGGTCGACTTCCTCATGGAAGAGTTCCACCGTCTGGGCGGAGAGCTCATGCTCCGGGCGGGCAAGGCGGAGGTGCGCGTCGAGGGCGGACGGGCGATCGGCGTCGTGACCGAAAGCGGAAAGCGCATCGGCGGAGACGCCGTCGTCGTCGCGTGCGGGGCTGGGACCCCAGCTGTGCTCACCCAGGTCGGCATCGCCCTGCCCACCCGATCGCCGCTTGCGATGCTCGTTGAGACGAAGCCCGTGGAGCATGAGCTCAGGAGCGTCCTCAACACCCCGCGCGTCGCGATCCGCCCAAACCCCGGCGGCACGCTCGCCCTTGACCATGACTGGTACGGGGACCGGCTGGTCGACTACGGCGACGGGACCTTCGGGGTGGACGAAGAGGTCGTCGAGGCCCTTGCTTCCGAGGCCTCGCGGCTGCTGGCTGGGCATCCGGAGGTGAAGCCGGCCTCGTGGCGCGTGGGCTACAAGCCCATTCCGGGAGACGGCCAGCCCGTCCTCGGGCAGACGACGACGGTCCCGGGCTGCTTCGTCGCGTTTTCGCATTCCGGAGCCACCCTTGGCCTCATCGCCGGCGAGCTCCTCGCGGACGAGATCCTCTCGGGTCGGCCGCATCCGCTCCTGACCTCCTTCAGCCCCGACCGCTTCGCGTGAGCCGGCCATGAAGAGGCGTCAGCCCGCGCGTCGAACCACCCTGACGACGGGCGAACATTGTCACCAGAGCGGCTGGTGGGCGTATGACGACGACGCCACCCCACGCTTCATCGCCGAGGGGAGCGTCATGCCGGCTATCGGCGGTCGGCCGACCCGGTGGTGGTTCGTGCTCGTGGGGCGCCAACCGAGGCCCTCCGGACGAGGTGTGGCCTGAGCGGCAGCTGTTCCGCCGGGACGCGATGGCCGAGCCTTCGGAGGAGGACCCGGGCAGCCTCGCGCCCCATGTCATAGACGGGCTGTGCAACCACGGTCAGTGGCGGCTCGACGAGCTCGGTCCAGAGGAAGTCGTCGTAGGCCACGACCGAGATATCGTCGGGGATTCGCAGGCCGCGTCGCTTGATCTGACCCAGCACGCCGAGGGCGATGAGACTATCCGAGCACACGACGGCGGTCGCGGGCTCGGGCTGATCGAGCAGCTCGGAGCACGCAGCGGCCAGCGTGTCGTCGGACGAGGCGTTGAGCTTCACGAGACTTGTGTCCCACTCCGCGCCCGCCTCCAGGTACGCACGCTCGATGCCGCCCACGCGGTCAGCGACGGGCGAGAGCCCGAGGTCCATGCCGTGCTCGTACGGTTCCGGGATCCGGAGGCTCGAAACGTAGCCCACGCGTCGGTGGCCCGCATCGAGGAGGACGCGCCCCACCTGAAGTGCGACGTCCGCGAAGTCGACGCGGACGGTGTCGAGCGCGAGCCCGTGGATCCCGCGGTCGAACAGGACGACGGCGCGGCCCCGCTCCTGCGCCGATTCGAGGTGGGCGGTCTCAGTGCTTGAGCACGGTGCCACGATAAGGCCCGCCACACGCTGCTGAAGCAGTTCCTGGACCGCGCCTGCCTCGGCCTCCGGATCCTCGTCCGTGTTCACGAGCACCACCGTGTAGCCCGCGTCGCGGACCTCGTCGGAGATGCCGCGCAGCGCGAGGCCGAAGTGTGCGTTCTCGATGTCGCCCACGATGACGCCGATGGAGTTGGAGTGGCCTGTCGTCATGCTCTTGGCCAGCTGGTTCGGCCGATAGCCGAGCTGCTCCGCGGCCGCGACCACGAGTGAGAGCACCTGCTCGCTCACAGCCCCGTAGCCGCCGAGAGCGCGGGCCGCCTGAGCCTTTGACACCCCGGCCGCCCTTGCCACATCTGCGACCGTGGCCTCCTTGGCTGTCTGCCCGCGCTTGGTCATTTCCCATCCGATCCGAAAAAAGAGATTGACGCCACACCGTGACGTAAGTACAGTCACATCATCCCCGAAGTTGAGACCGGTCTCAACCTCAGCTGTTGAGACCGGTCTCACTCACAGAACGGACGAACCCATGAAAAGCCTGAAAGCAGCAGCACTCGCGGCGGCAGCCGCCCTGGCCCTCTCGCTGTCCGCGTGCGGCGGCGCGAGCAGCGCCTCGTCGACGGCCTCTGCCAACAACCCCTACGGGCTCATCACGCCCGGTCAGTTCCGCGTCGCGAGCGTCGGCGACTCGAAGCCCTACACGTTCACGGACTCCTCCGGGAAGTTCACCGGGTTCGACGTCGAACTCTTCACCGACGTGGCCCATCGAGCCGGAATCGACAACGTCGTCTTCACCGGCCAGGACTTCTCTGCGATCCTCCCCGCAGTCGCCAACGGGCAGTTCGATGTGGGAGTCGCCGCCATCGGCATCACGGACAAGCGCAAGCAGACTGTCGACTTCTCCGACGGGTACCTCGCCGGCTACCTCACAGTGCTCACCACCAAGACGTCCGGCGTGACCAGCGCGGACGGCGTCAAGGGCAAGCGGCTCGGGGTCGTGCAGGGCACCCTGCAGGAGACCTACGCCATGAAGAACTTCCCCAACTCGAGCCTCGTCCGCTTCCCGGACAACAATGCGGCCGTCTCGGCCCTCAACTCCGGCACCATCGACGCCCACTTCCTCGACTACGAGGCGGCCAAGGACTACGTCTCCAAGTTCGGGCTGGTCGACGCGGCCGACATCCCGTCCTTCGACGCCCCGGCCGGGTTCGCGATTGCGAAGAACAAGCCCGCACTCAAGGACGCGCTGAACAAGGCCCTCAAGGCCGCCATGGACGACGGCACGTGGAAGCGCCTCTACCAGAAGTGGTTCCCGGGCTCGCCCATGCCGAAGCAGTACCTGCCGGCCTCGGACCAGTAGGCGCGCCATGGATCTGTTCGACAACCTCGCGAAGACGTTCTTCGACGTCCAAGCCATGGTGGACGTGCTGCCCCAGCTGCTGCAGGTCGGCCTCGTCAACACCCTCGTCATCTCCATTGCAGCGACCGTGATCGGGAGCGTCCTCGGCATGGTCGTGGCCCTCATGGGCATCTCGCCCTCGGGCTGGCTCCGCTGGCCGGCCCGCGTGTACACCGACCTGTTCCGCGGCCTCCCGGCGATCCTGACCATCCTGCTCATCGGCCAGGGCTTCGCCCGGTTCAGCCAGCAGATCTTCGGGCCGAGCCCCTACCCGCTCGGCATCATCGCCCTGAGCCTCATCTCGAGCGCGTACATCGGCGAGATCTTCCGAGCCGGCATCCTCGCCGTCGACAAGGGTCAGCTCGAAGCCTGCCGCGCGCTCGGCATGGGCTACGGGCGGGCAATGCGCCTCGTCGTGGTCCCCCAGGGCGTGCGCCGTGTGCTCCCAGCGCTCGTCAACCAGTTCATCGCGATCGTCAAGGATTCGAGCCTCGTCTACTTCCTCGGCCTGCTCGTCTCGGAACGCGAGCTGTTCCGCGTGGGCCAGGACGCCGCGGTGCTCAGTGGAAACCTCTCCCCGCTCGTCCTCGCGGGCCTCTTCTACCTCATCGTCACCGTCCCGCTGACCCACCTGGTCAACCACATCGACCAGAGGTTCCGCACGGGGCGTCGGAAACCGGCGCCGCCTGTTTCCGGACTCCGTGAGGTCGCAGAGCTCGAGATCGTAGAAAGCGCAAGACCATGACAACCCACGCCTATTCGGGTGCCGGACTCGAACTCAAGGACCTTACCCTCGCCTACGGCGACATCGACGTGGTCCGGAGCATCAGCCTCCGCGTCGAGCCCGGCACCACCACCTGCGTGATCGGGCCGTCCGGCTCGGGCAAGTCCACTCTGCTCCGGGGCATCAACCGGCTCCATGAGCCGAAGGCCGGCGACGTGCTCCTCGACGGCGACTCGACGCTCGGGCAGCATCCGGATCAGCTCCGCCGGAAGATCGGCATGGTGTTCCAGCACTTCAACCTCTTCCCTGACCACACGGCTCTGGAGAACGTGGCGCTCTCACCATGGAAGGTCAAGGGCCTGCCCAAGAAGGAAGCCCTGCGGATCGCGCAGGAGCGCCTCGACGAGGTGGGGTTGCGGGAGCGCGCGGACCACAAGCCCCGCGATCTCTCCGGAGGTCAGCAGCAGCGCGTCGCGATCGCGCGGGCTCTCGCGATGGAGCCCCAGGTCATGCTGTTCGACGAGGCCACGTCCGCGCTCGATCCCGAGCTCGTGAACGGCGTCCTCAACCTCATGGCGAGCCTGAGCGGCCGGGGCATGACCATGGTCGTGGTCACCCATGAGATGGGCTTCGCCCGGCGGGCAGCGAACCAGGTGGTGTTCATGGACGAAGGCCAGGTCGTCGAGACCGGCACCCCCGAGGAGATCTTCGACCGCCCGCAGTCTGCGCGGCTTCAGCGCTTCCTCTCGGAGGTGCTGTGATGATGGCGCAGGAGCGAAAGATCGCGACGGCGATCGTGGGCTTCGGCGTCTCCGGCGGGGTGTTCCATGGGCCTCTTCTCGGGGCTAACCCGTCCTACAGCGTGGACGCGATTGTGACGGGCAATCCCGCGAGGGTCGAGGCGGCCCGGAAGCGGTTCCCCGATGCCCTCATCGTGCCCGACTATGCCGCTCTCCTCGCGCGCCTCGACGACGGCAGCCTCAAACTCGACCTCGTGGTGCTCGGCACCCCGCCCGCGCTCCATCGCGATCAGGCGATCGCCGCCGTCGACCGCGGACTCCACATCGTCGTCGACAAGCCGTTCGCGCCCTCGGTGGCCGACGCCCAGGCGATGATCGACGCGGCGGCGAGGGCCGGCGTCGTGCTCACGGTCTTCCAGAACCGCAGGTGGGACGGGGACTTCCTGACCGTCGTCGACCTCATCCGCTCGGGCCGCCTCGGCGAGGTGCGCACCTTCGAATCCCGCTTCGAGTGGTGGCGGCCCGAAGGCTTCGGCAACTGGCGCGACGCGGCGGGGGCCGACGACGGCGGGGGCCTCCTCGCGGACCTCGGCAGCCACCTCATCGACCAGGCGGTCCAGCTGTTCGGGCCCGTCGAGGAGGCCCGCGCGGACCTGCGGCGCTACAGCGGCGGCCTCGGAGGCGACGAGGACAGCTTCGCCGAGCTGCGGCACGCCTCAGGCGTGGTGACCCGGCTGTGGATGAACGGGCAGGCTCCGGCTCTGGGCCCGCGGTTCCACCTCCTCGGAAGCCAGGCGGGATTCACATCGTGGGGGCTCGACGGCCAGGAGGCTGCGCTCGCCGCTGGCGCCGACCCCGCGAAGCCCGGTTACGGGGCCGTCCCATCACGAGAGCCGGCGCGGCTCTCGGACGGCAGCTCGGCGATCGACGTCGGCCTCCTGCCCGGCGACTACCCAGCCTTCTACCGCCTGCTCGCCGACGCCCTGCGCCGCGGGGGACCCGTTCCAGTGGACGCCGGCGAGGCCCTTGAGACCCTGCGGCTCATCGAGCGCCTGCACGCGGCAACCCCCATCCAGTCATCACAGAAAGAACCAGCGAATGCCTGAGAACCAGAACCGCCACGTCGTCGTCCTCGGGGGCGGGGTCATCGGCGTGTCCACGGCCGTGCACCTGCTCCGCGCGGGCGCCGACGTCACCCTCGTCACGGAAGGCGAGCTCGCCTCGGGCGCCTCGGGGCGCTCGCTGTCCTGGCTCAACTCGGCCGGCACGCGGAGCAGCGAGTACCACGCCCTCCGGATGGCGGGCATCGACCGCTATCGGACGCTGTTCGCCCAGGACCCCTCGCGCGAGTGGCTCCGGTTCGGCGGCGGGGTCTATTGGGACAAGGGTGACGACGGCGGGGCGACCTTGGGACGGCACGAGTACGAGCGGGCCCACGCCTACGACTCGCACCTCGTGGCACCGGCAACCGTCGCGGACTTCACCCCCGGCCTCAACCGCGAAGCCCTCGCCGAGACCGCCGTGTTCAACCCGGGAGAGGGCTGGGTCAGCCTCCCGCACCTCATCGAGCACCTCATGGGCGAATTCACGCGGCGCGGCGGCGTCCTCAAGTCGAACGTCGGCGCAGCGCGCGTAGAGGTCGACGACGCCGGGCGGGCGAGCGCCGTCGTCACCCCCGCGTTCGGCACCCTCGCAGCGGACGCGGTCGTCGTCGCCTGCGGGGCGCAGACGCCGGACGTCGTGGGGCCGCTCGGAGTGCGGATCGACAATGGCTCGCCGGTCTCGATGCTCGTGGTGACCGAACCGCTCGAGCACAGCGTCAAGGCGGTGCTCAACACACCGCGTGCGGCCATCCGACCCAACCCGGGCAGCACGATCGCCATCGACCACGACTGGTACGAGGAGCACATTGTGCGCGATGCCTCGGGCGCGTACTCGATCCCCGAGCCAGTTGTGGACGAGCTGCTCGAGGAGGCCTCCCGCCTGCTCGAGGGAACGCCGCGGCTCAAGGCGGATTCGTGGAAGCTCGGACTCAAGCCCATCCCCGGCGACGGCGAACCCGTGTTCGGCGAGCTGGAGAAGGTCCCCGGGTGCTACGCGGCGTTCACCCACTCCGGCGCGACGCTCGCGCTCATCGCCGGCGAGCTCATCGCCGGGGAGATCCTCAGCGGGGCGCGGCATCCCATGCTGGCCACGTTCCGGCCCGAGCGCTTCGACCAGAGCTAGAGCGCCTTCGCGCGAATTGTCGGGGTTTGGGGGGGGGGGGCGGCCCGCCCCCCCCCACACCCGGCCAATTGGTGGGGCGGCGGGGGGTGTAAGCGCCCCCGGGGGGCGCCAAGGCGACCCC
>NZ_JBQCGQ010000067.1:0-25150 GCF_051955515.1 Sinomonas sp. | reverse complement strand
TGACCGGGCTGTCCGGCACCCAACAGCACTCCCGTTGCTCCGTCACGTTTGCAGGGTGTTCACCCCGCAAACGTGACGGCGCAACGCGCGAGGGCGGTCAGGGCACCTCGCGGCCCGCCGCGTGACCGCCCGATTCGCCGTGCCCGCCCTCGGACTCGAAGAACTGGTGAGCGTCGCCGCGGCGGGACTGTAGAAGCAGAGGTCTCCTTCCGGACATCCTCAGGAAGGCGGCAGCGGCTTCGAGCGTGCTGAGGGCAGCAGGCAGGACGTTCACGTTGGAGAGGAAGCCGTGCATCTGGCCCTTGGCGACGTGGCTGAGCACGGGGACCCCGGCAGCGGCCAACCCGTCCGCATAGGCCCGCCCTTCATCACGCAGGATGTCATATTCCGCCAAGATCACCATGGCTGGCGGAGCGCCTGCCAGGTTCACCGCGCGAAGCGGTGAAGCGCGGGGTTCGGACCGGCGGGCCGCTTCCGGAAGGTACCTGTTCCAGAAGTAGGCCATCGCCTCGCTGGTCAGCGTGAGCTGGTTGGACGGATCCTGATAGGACGGGTAGTCCATCGTGTGGTCCGTGACCGGGCAGCACAGGACTTGGGCAGCCAGCACGTCTGATCGGCAGAGGGCTGCTGCCGCCGCCAGATTGCCTCCCGCGCTCTCGCCCAGGACCGCGACTGGCGCTCCCGGGCAGCCCGTGAGCCTGTCGCGATGCGCCACTGCCCAGTCCACGGCCCTCACCGCGTCATCGACGGCAGCCGGGTAACGGTGCTCCGGAGCTTTCCGGTATTCGACCGCGACCACGGTCATCTCGGCGAGCTGCGCGAGGTGCCGGCTCATCGGCGTCACGGCGCTGACGTTGCCCAGGACCCAGCCTCCGCCGTGGAACACGAGGATCACTCCCCGGGTGGTGGGGGCAGGTTTGAACACCCGGACGACGACGGGCGCTGCCGAATCGATGAGAACGTCCTCCTCATGGCTCATCGTCGGGCCGTCCGCGAGGGCGGGGAGGTTGCGCAAGGCCCGTGCGCGCGCCTCGGCAAGCGGGATCTGGTGGAGGGGCGGGGCGTTCGTCGCGCGCATCGCCTCGAGCATCCGCTGGCTGGCAGCGTCAAGTGGCATGGGTACTCCCGGCAGGCTCAGACTCCCGCCCGCGCTGTCAGCAGGCGGGCGGGCCCCGAGCAGTACTTGGCCAAGTGGGTGAGAGTTACTGCCGAGGCGGTATCGGTGAACACTGCGGCCACGTAGCGGTCCGGGCGCACCAGAATGTGGGCGCCAACAGCAGCAGCGAAGGCGCCTGTCCGGTCGGACACCAGAGTCTCCACCGCCTGCTGGCGGTTGTCGCTCCCCTCGGGCAGGGCGATCACTCCGAGAGCGCCGTGGTCCGCCGGGGACAGGAGTGCCCAGCTGTTCCCGATCACCTCGTCCAGCCCGACGTCGACGCCGCTGCGCAGCCGAACCTGCGGCTGTGAGAGCGAGCGGCCGACGAGCTCCCGCGCCGCGGGCGGCAGCGCGGCGTCCGCGGGCACCACGCATCCCGCCCTGAAGTGCGGCTGTTTGAGGAATTTCATTCCGGTGAGCCACCGCTTCCAGGACGGCACGATGCCGACGGCGTTCACAGTCGTGTCGCGCAGGAGGTTGACCGTGGGGCTGGTGGACATCACGACCTGGCCGATTCGGTGGGAGAGCCGGACCGTATCGCGGGCGTGTGGGAGCCGCTCAGCCTCATACGTGTCTAGCAGCGCGTCGGTGCCACCGCCGCTGACGACGGCGGCGACTTTCCACGCGAGGTTGGCGGCGTCGCGCAGGCCCGCGTTGAGGCCCTGCCCGGCGAAGGGCGGCATGAGATGCGCGGCGTCCCCGGCCAGCAGCACATGTCCCGAGCGATAGCGTGCCGCGACACGCTGGTGCGCAACATAGACCGCTGCGCGGCGTACGTCGCCCAGGCTGATCGGGTGGAACGGTGCGACGAGCCGAGCGATCGACTCGTGGGAGAGGATTTCGGCTTCGTCGTCTCCCGGCAGCAGCATGAATTCGTAGCGACGACGGCCACCGGCACCGGGCACGACGACGACGGGGCGCCTGCCGTTGCAGTGGAACTCGGCGAAGCGCTCCGGCTCCCCCGGCACGTTCCGCAGGTCGACAACGACCCACTTCTCGACCTGGGTTGAGCCCTCGAGGCCGATGCCGAGCGCTCCGCGCGCGAAGCTGCGGCCGCCGTCGCACGCGATGACCCAGCGGGCGCTGAAGGAAGACGCGCCCTGCGGTCCGGTGACGGTGAGGGTCACTCCCTCGGGTCCGTCGGCGATCGAGGTTACTTCGTGCTTGAAGCGCAGCCGCGCATTAGTCCGCGCTGCCACGGCAGCGGCGAGTCGCGCCTCGAGATCGGGTTGGTCGAACTGGGACTTGCCGGGGTGCCCGAGCCGACTCGAGGCGGGCTTCACCTCGGCGATCAGCTGCCCCTTCCGCCCGAAGTAGCGAGCGCCGGTGTCGAGCAGCATCTCCGAGGAGGCTCCTTCGAGGACACCGAGCTGCTGCAGGATGCGCAGGCTCTCGTCGGTGATCGAGATCGCGCGAGGCTCGTCTCCGGTCGACGGGTGCTTCTCGAGCACGGTGACACGCACTCCGTAGTCCGCCAGCAGGGCCGCAGCGGCGAGCCCAGTCGGTCCGGCGCCGATGATGGCGACGTCGGTCCTGGACCCGTTGGGGAGGGCGCGGTCGTCGAAGGTGTGGAGCGGCATTCGTCAGCCCACCATGAGGCCTTCGGCGACCACCGTGTTGCTCAGGGTGCCGAGACTCAAGCCGCCGGGCCCTGAGATCTCGACCTCGACGACGTCGCCGGGCCCGAGCAGCGCGACGGGGTCGGAGAACAGGCCGACCCCGCCGGGTGTGCCTGTCACGATGATGTCTCCCGCCGAGAGCTTCGTGAAGGTGGTGACGTAGCTGATGATCGCGGGGATGTCGAAGACAAGATCGGCGAGGCTGGCGTCCTGGCGGATGTCGCCGTTCACGCGGGTCTGCAAGTGCAGCGCCGTGACGTCGCCAATGTCGGTGGCGGGCACGAGGTAGGGGCCGAAGGCACCGGTGTGCGGGAAGTTCTTGCCCGGACCCCACTGGCTTGCGGAGCGCTGCCAGTCGCGCGCAGACAGGTCGTTGTACGCCCCATAGCCCGCGACGACGTCGTAGGCGTCCTCGGGTGCGACCCGCCAGGCGTCGCGGCCGATCACGAGGGCCAGCTCCCCCTCGTAGTCGAACTGGCTGCTCACGGCCGGGTGCACGGCTGGCTGCAGGTGGCCCGTTTGACTGTCGGGGTACCGGAAGAAGATGGTGGGGGCCGATGGCTGAGCCTTGCCGGTCTCTTCCTGATGGGTTCGGTAGTTCACGCCGATGCAGATGATCTTGGCCGGGTCGGTGACGGCCGGCAGATAGCGGATGTCCGATTCCGGCGTTGCCGGTGCCTGCCGTGCGCTCGACTCCGTGATGGTGCCGAAGACGCCGGTTCGCACCGCGTCGCCCAGGGTGGGGGCGAGATCGGCGCCGGTGGGGCCGAGGTCGTAGGCGGTGCCGTCGACGGCAACCCCCCAGGTGGGTCCGCCGGTGGTGGTGAAGCTGAGGTATCTCATGGAATCCTGGTCTCTCTGATGGGTCGCAAGTCGTTCTGATGGACAGGAGGCTGGTTCAGCGCGGGATGGCGGCACTGAGGGGCGCGGGAGCGAGGCCGTGCATGCGGAAGGACTCGGGCCGGAAGTCGGACCACATGCTGTACCAGTTGTCCTCGGCGCCCCACAGCAAGGGCGGCCGCTCGTCGTCGTAGATCTGCTCGAGGTCGGCATAGATTTCGACGACGGCGCCCGAGGCTTCGACGTAGTAACAGGCAATGTTGTGGCCCGCGCCGTGGCGGACCGGGCCCCAGATGATCTCGCGGCCGGCGGCGCCGACTCTGTCGCACACCTTTGTCAGCTCGGTGGCGGACTGCACCTGCCACGCATGGTGGTGCAGGGTCCCAGGTCCCTTGATGAGCGCGATGCCGTGGTGGTCGCTGTTGCAGCGCAGGAAGTAGGCGAAGTCGTCGCCGATCACGTCGGAGAGGCGAAAGCCGAGCACGGTGACGAGGAAGTCCTTGAACGCGACGACGTCCTGGGGATGGAGGTTGAGGTGGCCGTACCTGTCCGGCCCAGAGGCGCCCCGTCCGAGCGGGTTCGTGACGCGCTCCATGCCGGTGTACACCTCGAAGACGTAACCTTCGGGGCCGAGGAAGGAGAAGGCTTCGGCCAGCCCTGGGCCTTGCGCGTCTCGCGAAAGGATCGGTAGGCCGCTCCCCTTGACACGGTCGTAGAGCTGGCGGAGGGCGCCCGGGCTTGACGCGACCAGGCCAATCCGGTCGACGCCGTTGCGGTCGCCGCCGTGGTAGCTCAGCTCATGGTGCACCTCGGCCGCAGCGAGGTATGCCGCCCCGTCGGTCCGGGTGTTCACATGCAGGCCCAGCAGCGTGGTGGCATCGGCTACGGATGCCTCGAGATCCGTGGTCTGGATGGACACGAAGCCCATCTGTGCGATCAGTCCCCAGGACATCGCTGTTCCCTTCGGTCAGTGGTGGGCTGTGAAGTCGCGGTCGAAGTCGACCTCGTGGGTGAGCTGCCAGTACTCGAGGTGGCTGAACGGCCAGATCTGGGATACACGGCCCCTGCGGTTCTTGTACCAAGTGCGCACCTGCGGCTGTCCCCACGCGCGGGTGGAGTTGGCGGCATCGACCTTCGTGACGAAGTCGTCGAGCGCGGGCTGCGTCACGGCGAAGCCCTTCACGCCTCGCAGCAGCGTCTGATGGATGGCCTCGACGGCGAATTCGACCGCGCATTCCATCATGAAGTGCTGGCTGCCGTGCACCACGTAGTTCGTATTCGGGCCCATGATCATGAACAGGTTCGGGTAGCCCGGGACCGAGATGCCACCCCATGCGCGGGCGTCGCCGTCCCAGTGCTCCTTGAGGGTCTCGCCGGTCGCACCCCTGACCTCCATGGGGTCGAGGAAGTCGGAGGCTTGGAACCCAGTCGCGTAGACGACGACGTCGAACTCGTGGAGCTCCCCGTCGTCGGTCGCGATCCCGTTCTCGGTGAAGTGGTCGATGCCGCTCGTGACGATCCGCGTATGGGGACGCTGCAGGGCCTCGGCCCAGACGCCGTTGTCGCGCAGCATCCGCTTGCCGCCCGGCGGGTAGCTTGGCACCACCGTGTCGAGGAGCTCGGGGTGGTCCTTCCATTGCTCCCTGATGACTTCGGTGAGGATCTGGCGCACCTTGAGGTTGACGGGTGAGACGGAGTCCTCGCGCTCCCAGCCGGGGTCCGCGATCACGGTGTGGGTGCGGCCGGTGGCGGATTGGAAGAAGCCGGAGAGGCGGAACCATTGCCCGTAGTAGGGGACGTGCTCGCACAGCCAGCTCAGTGCCGTGGGGGTGGCGTCATGGTAGTTCGGCGCCGGGACCATCCAGGGCCCCGAGCGCTGGAACACGGTCAGCTGCGCTACCCGGTCCGCGATGGCCGGGACGATCTGGTAGGCACTGGCGCCGGTGCCGATGACGGCGACCCGCCTGCCGTCCAGCTCCACCCCGTGGTCCCAGCGCGCCGAGTGCATCTGCACGCCGCGGAAGTCCCCGCGCCCGGGGTATTCGGGGATATTCGGGCGCTCGAGCTGGCCGACCGCCGAGATGACGGCGTTGAAGCGCTGGACGGACTCTGTGCCGCCCGATCGCGTCATGACCTCCCAGTCGCCGCGCTCCTCGTCCCACCGCAGCGCCGTGACCTCCGTGCCGAACACGACGTGCTTGCGCAGGCCGGCCCGCTCCACGATCTCGAGCGCGTACTCCTCGATCTCCTCTCCCCGGGCGTAGGCGCTGGGCCAGTCGGCACGCTGGGCGAAGGAGTAGCTGTAAGCAAAGGTCGGGGTGTCCAGGCGAACGCCTGGATACGTGTTGGCCCACCACACCCCGCCGACGTCGGGGTTCTTCTCGAAGGCCGTGAACGGCACGCCTGCTTGGCTCAACCGGTACATCGCGGCGATGCCGGACATGCCCGTGCCGATCACCGCGACCCTGAACTGCCGGCCCCGGGCGACCTCTTCGAAGGTCCAGTCCGGGGCGCCGAGCTTCTTCGGGGCGAGGTCGAGCTCGTGGGTCAACAGCTCGGCATCCGCATCTGCGGCGCCGTTGGTGAGGAAGTCGAGCAGGATGCGCGTCTCCGTCGGATCGAGGCGACGCGGTCTTGTGAGGTGCTCGTCCCGAACCTGCTTGAGGGCGGCGAGGGCCAGCTGGCGTGCCTCGGCCTGTGCCTTGGCGCTCAGGCCGCCCTGGGGGGCCGGAACGACGTCCGCTGGCGGGAACGGGGGCCGAAGCTCGGACCGAACGATCTGGAAATCTCCCGTGACGGCAGCGACCGCGACGAGCAGCGACGGCAGGTCCGCCTGGTCGACGATGCGCTGCAGGAACGCATCGTCCTCAGTGATCGGCTCGTACTCCTCGCGCCAGTAGACGTCGTCGACCGCCTCCGTGGGCGTGGTGGTCGAGGCAGGAATCGTCATTGAAGCCTCCGAGGATGTTGCTGTGCAAATAATGCACATAGAGAAACAGATTTGAGTAGATAATGGAGACATGCACGCATCATTGTCAAGCTACGCAAGGAGCGCAGATACGCTGTGGGCATGTCCGAGACTCCCCCCTCGGCCCCTCAGGGGTCGCAGACACTGGCGCGCGGAATTCAGGCTCTCAAGAACGTCGCGATGTCCAGCAACGGCCTCTCGATCCAGGAAGTGGCCGCCGGGTTGGGCATCCACCGCAGTGTCGCCTCGCGGCTGTTGCAGACCCTTTCGGAGGCCGGCCTGATCGCGCGAGGAGGCGATGGGCGGTATCGCGCGGGCGCGGGGCTGATCCCGTTGGCGCGCAACGGCGTCGCCGTCTTCCGCGAGGAAGTGCTGCCCGAGGTGAGGCGCCTCTCAGACAGGCTGGGCGCCACCGTCGCCCTGTTCGTCGAGCAGGCGGGGGCAGCCTACGCGCTGCTGGTCGAGACGCCCCGGTCGGCGGGCTTCCACCTCTCGCTCAGCGAGGGCGCCAGCTACCCCTTCGACCACGGCGCTGCCACCTGGGCGCTGCGTTCCCTCCACCCGGCACGACCGGACGACCCCGCCGTCCTGACCGAGGCGCGCTCGCGCGGCTGGGTGCGCACGGTCGGCGAGGTTGAGCCGGGAGCCTATGCCCTGGCCGTCCCGATCGGCTCGGATGGGCTGCGCCCGAATGCCTGTCTGGCGGTCATCACGCTGCGCGAGGAGATGCTCGACGGCGCGCTGGAACCGATGCTGGAGTCTGCGCGGAGGATCGCCGCGTGACCTTCGGCAGCCAAGTCAGACGGCGCGGGAGCTCCCGCCGTCGACGCGGATGTTCTGTCCCGTGATGTAGCTCGACTCGTCGCTCGCGAGGAAGCGGACCACGCGCGCGACCTCTGCCGTGCTCGCCGCACGGCGCAGCGGGATGCGAGAGGTCCACTCGTCGGGCACGGTGCTGGGGTCGGGCTTGGTGAAGCCGGGCAGGACGTTGTTCATGCGGATGCCCTGCGGGCCGTACTCGTCGGCGTAGAGCTTGGTGAAGGAGGCAAGGCCGGCGCGGATGGTTGCCGAGACCGGGTAGGCGGGGTTCGGCTCGAACGGCGAGCTCGTCGAAATATTGACGATCGATCCGCTCCCGGCCTCCCGCAGGTGCGGGGTGACAAGGCGCGCCATGCGGACCACGTTCAGCAGGCAGAGCTCCAGTCCGTCGAGCCAGTCCTGATCGGTCAGCTCGAGGATCCCGCCCTTGGCGGGGTGGCCGGTGCAATTGACGATGGCGTCAATGCGCCCGTAGGCGGACATGGCCAGGTCGACGATCGCCTGAAGGTCATCGGTTGAACGGTTCGAGCCGGCGAGGCCGAGGCCACCAAGCCTGCGCGCGAGGTCCGCGGCGCGCCCGGAGGGCGACATTGCGGCGATCCGAAAGCCGGACGCGGCAAGCTCCTCGACGCTCGCCGCGCCAATGCCGGAGCCGCCCCCGACGACGACGGCGACCTTCTCCAGGCCGGCCATCAGGATTCCTCCGTCGGCGTCTTCCTGGCACCGAGCTTTGCGTAGTGCTCGGTCAGCAGGTCGACGGCGAGGGTGGACAGCTCTGCGAGCTCGGCGAAGTCGACGTCATCGCCGGCCGAGGCCGAGACGTAGAACCCTTCCGTGAGCGCACGGCCGAAGGCAACGATCTTCCGCGCGAAATCCGGGTCCGCCTCGAGAGCCTCAGTGGGAAACTGGCCTCCTACCTGACCCAACGCGGTCTCGAACATGCGCCCGCGGATCTCGAGATACTTCTGGCGCGCTTCGTTGTCCTCGAGCCGCTTCTCAAGCGCGAAGATCAGGCCGATGATCCAGAAGGCATCCTTCGCATTGGCAGGATCCGTGCGTGGCGCGGACGCTCCACCGATCGACCTCCCCAGCAGCTCCCGCTGGCTCTGCCCGGCGACGGAATCGCGCCAGAGGCCGAAGCAGTAGTCGAGCAGGGCAACGAACAGCTTCTCCTTGTTCTCGAAGTGCCAGTACACGGAGCCGATCGGAAGCCCCGAGACGCGGGCCACCTCCGCCATCGTGGTGCCTTCATAGCCGGCGTCGACGGCCAGCGCCAGGACAGCGTCCAGGATCGCCTTCTCGTTCTCGGGCGTCGTGTGGTGGACGTTCTTGCGTCGCGCCATGCTCCCCTGCCTTTCCGGACCTGTTTTCGTCTCGAGACTCTTGACGCCTCTGTGATCCACGATATACCGTCTTAGCAATCCAGAACGCAGGTTCTAGAATTGGACCGCGGTATGGAGCTCCCCCAGCGGAAGAACTCATCCCCCTCGCGGTCTTGTGCAGAGAGGCACCCCATGAAGGTCACCGAATTGATCGCCGGCTCGAAGATGAGCCGGTTCCAGATCCTCGCCGTCGTCACCGCCATCGTGCTGACGGTCCTCGAGGGCTACGACTCCGCCATGATGGTGTTCGTGGCCCCCTATGTCACCAAGCAGTTCGCATCGTCTGCCAGCATGATCGGCTTGGTCCTCTCGGGCGCCCTGATCGGTATGGTCGTCGGTTCGGTCGTCGTCGCGCCCATTGCGGACAAGATCGGCCGCCGGCGCATCGCGATTGTGGGGACCGTCGTCGTCGCCATCGGAATGCTCGTCTCGCCCTTCGCCACCGACATGACCGGCATGCTGTGGGCACGGATCATTACCGGCCTCGGCGTCGGAGCGCTGATCTCCGTCGTAGGCGTCATCGCCGCCGAATACTCGAACCGGCGCGTGTACCCCGTTGTGATGGCCATCTATTCCGCCGCCATCAACATCGGAGCCGTGCTGGGCGCCATCATCATCGGGCCGCTGCTGCCTGTGCAGGGCTGGCGGTTCGCGTTCTGGGTTGGCGTCGCGCTCTCCGTCACCGCCTTCGTGCTCGCGGTCGCCCTCTTCCCCGAGTCGATCGCGTGGCTCGCCGCACGCCGGAAGCCGGGCTCGCTCGAGCGCCTCAACAGCACTCTTGCCCGGATGGGCCACGATCCGCTGCCCGGCCTGCCCGAGGAGCAGCTGCCGGCACGTGAGGGCAGCAGCGCGCTGCGCACTGTGTTCTCGAAGCAGCTCATCGGACAGACGGTACTGATGATCGTCGGTTACATTTCCTTCCTCGTGGTGTTCTACTTCGCCAACAGCTGGGCCCCGAACACCCTCGCCGCGGCGACGAAGAACCCTGCTCTCGCAGCTCCGACCACACTGTCGCTGGGCCTTGGCGGCATCATCGGCGCCCTGGTGTTCGGCTTCATCTCCACCCGCGTGAACCCGCGCATCCTCACCCCCCTCTTCCTCATCGTCGGCGCGACCGGCCTCGCGCTGTTCGGATTCATCGAGACCAACCTTCCGGCTTCGCTCATCGAGCTCTTCGTCGCCTCCTTCTTCTTCAGCGCTGGCGTGACGGGCTTCTACCAGATCATCCCCAAGCTGTACCCGACCCTGGCCCGGGCCACCGGCTACGGCATTGTGGCCGGCGCCGGCCGCATCGGCGGCATCGCCTCACCGATCCTCGCGGGCACGGCCTTCGACGCCCACATGCCGGTGCCGGCCGTGTTCGTGATCTTCGCACTGCCCCTGATCGTCTCCGCCCTGACCATCGTCGGGCTCAGCGCGCTCGAGTCTGCGCAGCGAAAGCGCACGACGACGGCGGAGGGCGCCTCCGAGGCAAGCGAGCCCCTCGCTTCCCCCACCACGTGACGACCTCCTTCCGGGCGTCCTGGGTCCGGCGACGCCCGGAAGGATTGTATCTTTGTCTAGAATAAAAATTCTAGAGACATAGTTCTGGAAAGGAAATCCCATGACACTAGCGGTGGCAGCCCTGTCCCACGCCCCCTCCTTCGGAAACGTCGACCCCGGCGGTCAGACGTTCGCCGAGATCGAGTCTGCGATTGACGAGGTCAAGGCCTTCGTGCAGGACTACGATCCCGAGGTCGTCATTGTCTTCGGCCCCGATCACTTCAACGGCCAGCTCTACTCGCTCATCACCCCGTGGGCGGTGGGCGCCCAAGCCGAGGGCGTCGGCGACTACAACACCACCGAAGGCCCCCTTCCGGTGGACAGCGACGCTGCTCGCGCCCTGCACGCCCATGTGCTGGAACAGGGCATCGAGATCGGGCGCTCGGAGCGCATGAAGGTCGACCACGGTGTCGTTCAGCCGCTCGACTTCGTGTTCGGCAAGGACTTCGCGCAGCCGATCGTCCCGGTGTTCGTGAATTCCCTCGGCATCCCGCTGACCCCCATGCGCCGCGTCCGCGAGATGGGTGAGGCCTTCGGCAAGGCGGCCCAGGCGCTGGACAAGCGGGTGCTCTTCGTCGCCTCCGGCGGCATTTCTCACAACCCGCCGATCCCCCGGTGGGAAGGGGCTCCCGGGACCATGCAGGAGCGCCTCATCGCCTACGTCCCCACGCGTGAGGAGCGCCTGGACCGCGAGCAGAAGATCGTGAGGGGCATCCAGGCGATCGCCGACGGGAAGGCCCCGAGCGATCCGTTGAACGAGGAGTGGGACCACCTGCTCCTGGACACGTTCCGCTCTGGGGACCTGAGTCCGGTGGACGGCTGGGCGAACGACTGGTTCATGGCTGAGGGCGGATCGGCGGCACATGAGATGCGGAGCTGGATCGCTGCCTACGCCGCGCTCTCCACGGCCGGGGTGTACCGCATTGCCGTTGACCACTACTGGGCGGTGAAGACCTGGGGCGCCGGCTTCGGCATCCAGGCCGCGATCACGGAGGCCTCGTGACCTCCCCGATCGACGCGCTCTCGCCCGCTGCCCAGGGCGTGGCGGAGCCGGTCACCTTCTGGGAAGCCGTCGCCGACCTCCCGCACCGGCTGGAGTACGTCCAGGTTGGCGACTGGCGAACCCGCGTGCTGCACGTCGGCCACGGCGAGCAGACCGTCGTGCTGCTCAACGGCACGAGCGGACACATCGAGGCGTTTACGCAGAACATCCGCGCGCTCGCGGCCCACTACCACGTCATCGGCTACGACTACCCCGGGCACGGCTTCACCACCCTGAGCGACCACGACCTCGAGATTCCCGAGTACGAAGCACACCTGTTGGCGCTGCTCGACGCCCTCGGCCTCGGCCGCGTCCACCTCATCGGAGAGTCTCTAGGAGGCTGGATCGCGATCAAGTTCGCCGCCCATCATCCCGAGCGCCTGCGCACCATCGTGCTGAGCGCGCCAGGAGGCCGCGTGGTGGGCGAGCAGCAGGTCGACCGGGCCCAGTCTGTCAGTGCGCAGGCGGTCTCCGACCCCAGCTACGACAACGTCAAGAAGCGACTCCAGGTCGTCATCCACGACGCGGAGAAAATCACCGACGAGCTGGTGAAGGTCCGTCAGGCCATCTACGCACGGCCAGGGTTCGAGGAATCCATGCGCCACATCTCCGTGCTGCGCCAACCCGAAACGCGCTGGCGCAACCGGGTCACCGTCGAGGACTACGCGGCGATCCCCGTGCCTGCGCTGCTGGTCTGGACGGACCACGAGCCGACCGGCGGCCCAGAAGTCGGCGAGCAGCTGGCCGCAGCCATCCCCGATGGCGAGTACCTGCTCGTGGCCGAAGCAGCCCACTGGCCGCAGTGGGAGGGCGCTGATGCCTTCAACGAGCACACCCTCGACTTCCTGAGGAGGAAAGGGTGACCAGCACAGCAAGCGAGCAGTCCATCGAGGAGATCGCCAACGAGATCTACCTCGCGCGCCGCGGGACCTACACGATCGACTTCGTCAGCCCCCGCCTGCCCGACCACGACCTCTCGTCCGCCTACCGGATCTCGGAGATCGTCGCCGCCCGCCGTGAGGCCGAACTCGGCGTGCAGCGCGCGGGCCGCAAGGTGGGCCTCACGAATCCGCTCGTGCAGCAGCGCGTCGGCGTCTTCGAGCCGGACTACGGGATCATCCACGACGACATGGTCTACCCCTCGGGCGTCAGACTGGCCCAGTCGCGCTTCAACTTCCTGCGCATCGAGGCGGAAGTCGCCTTCGCCTTGAAGGACGACATCCTCGATACCGAGCTCCAGGCCATCAGGGATGCGATCGACTACATCACACCAGCGTTCGAAATCGTCGACTTCCGCTTCCCCGGCAACGTCGGCGCGATCGTCGACACCATCGCCGACAACGCGGGTTGCGGCGGGCTGGTGCTCGGCGAGGAGCGGCACGCCTACGGCGGGGTCGACCTGACGACGGCGGAGATGGTCATCACGACCGCGCAAGGCGTCGAGATCACCCGCGGGATCGGCAGCAATGTGCTCGGCGACCCGATCAACGCGGTCAAGTGGCTCGCCGAGACGGCGATACGTATAGGGCAGCCTCTGCGCGCGGGCGAGCTGCTGCTCTCGGGCTCGATCGGCTATATCGAGCCGTGGCCGGCCGACGTCGAGTGCGTCGCCACCATCACAGGACTGGGCCGCGTCACGGCGACCCTCGACTCGAACAGCTAGGGACAGAGAATGACCGAGAGAACATATGGCGTCGACATTGAGACCAGGATCGAGATCGAGCAGCTCATCTCCGAACTGCTCTACCGCCTCGACCACAACCAGGCCGACACGACGTGGGAGCTCTACACCGAGGACGCCGTCACGGTAGGGCCGCTCGGCACCATGAATGGCCGCGACGCCATCAGGGCCTGGGGAGCCAAGCGCGCCCGGCAGACCGACGTCGTCGGACGCCATGTCATCGGCGGGATCCGCCTTGCTTGGGAGGGCGAGATCCTCGTCGGGACCGTCTCCTACCTGACCTTCCGCGATGCCGCCGAGGATGTGCTCAAGCCCGCGAGCGTCGGCGAGTTCCGCGAGCGGTATCGCAAGGTCGACGGCGGGTGGCGGTTCGCGCGCCGCGAGATCGTCCCGGTCTTCGGCGGGGCCAACGCGGCAGCGCACGCGAAGCGCCTCGCCGACGCCGAGGCCGTGCAGGCAGGGTCGAGATGAAGCGCGCTGCCGTGACATCCGCCGCGCACGCCCCCGCCCTTCTGCATCAGGCGCTCTCCTCGCAGGCCGCCGCTGAGTTCGTGCTGGCCTCCGGCTACGACGGCGTGATCGTGGACTTGCAGCACGGCGAGGTCGGACTGGAAGAAGCCTGCCGGATGCTTCGCGCCATCCCCCGCGAGCACAGCGAGTACGCCTATGCCCGCGTCGGCTCCATCGACGCCGCGGCGATCCTGCGCCTGCTGGACTCCGGTGCCCGCGGCATCATCGCCCCCACAGTGGAGACGGCCGAGCAGGCCTCCCAGCTCGTCGCTGCCACCAAGTACCCGCCGCTGGGCAACCGCAGCCTCGGCCCCTCGCGCCCCTCCCTCTACCCGGGCCAGGACTACACCGCGGCCGGCAACCGGGCCGTCTCGGCGGTGGTCCAGATCGAGACGCGTGCGGGCCTCGAGAATGCGGACGCGATCTTCGCGGTCGAGGGAATCGATTCGGTGTACATCGGCCCCGCCGATCTCGCCGTGAGCTACGGGCTCCCCGGCCGCGGCGACTGGGCCGACGGCCCCGTGCGCGACGCGATTGCCGAACTGTCAGGGAAGGCCCGCGACGCCGGCCTCACCCTGGGCATCTACTGCGCCTCCGCCGACTATGCGAAGGGACTCCTCGAGGACGGGCTGGTCGACTATGTGGGCCTCGGCATCGACCTCGTCTTTCTGAACACCATGGCACACTCCGCCATCAAGGCGCTAAGGAGCGAACAATGGGCTACGACACCGACGTCGTGATCATCGGGGCCGGCCCTGTGGGCCTGACCCTGGCCAACCTGCTCGGCCTGCGGGGAATCGACGTGCTCGTCCTCGAGGCGGGCCACGACTTGATCGACTACCCACGCGCGGTCGGCATCGATGACGAGGCCATGCGGGTCATGCAGGGCATCGGCCTCGTGGAGAAGGTTCTGCCGCACACCGTTCCCGACCAGCAGATCCGCATGATCAACGGCCGCGGCAAGGTGATCGGCGTCGTCGACCCGACAACCCGTGTGTTCGGCTGGCCGAGACGCAATGGCTTCGTGCAGCCTCTCGTCGACCGGGTGCTACTCGACGGCTTGGACCGGTTCGCGCATGTGAGGGTCCGGTTCGGGGTCCGGATGACGGAGCTGAGGCAGGACCACGACGGCGTGACCGTGCTGTGCCACACAGCCAGCGGCAAGGAGCGCGAGGTCCGCGCGCAATGGGCCGTCGCCGCGGACGGCGGAAGCTCAGGCACCCGGAAAGCTCTTGGCATCAGCTTCGAAGGCGAGACTCGCAAGACGCCCGGGCTGGTGATCGACGTCGCCAATGACCCGATCGGCACACCGCACGCCGTCTTCGGTGGCGACCCGAGGCGCGGGTGGGCTACGCTCTCGCTGCCGCACGGCATCCGGCGCTGGGAGTTCAACGTCCTCCCCGGGGAGGAAGAGCTTGCTGAAACCGACGCCTTCGTGTTCGGCCTCTTGGCCGATCACGTCCCCGACCCGAGCGCGCTGACCATCATTCGGCGACGCGTCTACACCTTCAATGCCCGCATCGCTGGGACGTTCCGCAAGGCTCGCGTGCTGCTCGCCGGCGATGCCGCCCATGTCATGCCCGTCGTCGCGGGCCAGGGCTGGAACTCCGGCATCCGCGACGCCGTCAATCTCGGCTGGAAGCTTGCCGCCGTCGTCGACGGTCGTGCCGACGCCAGCCTTCTGGACACCTACGATCAGGAGCGGCGCGACCACGTCGCTGCCATGATCGGCCTCTCCCTGAATATGTCGCGCCTCATGACGAACCGGAGCCGCCTGGCCTCGGCCGCACGGGATGTCAGCGCCGCGGTGATCTCGAAGCTGCCAAAGCTCAGGGCACAGGTCTCGTCGCAGGGCTTCAAGCCAATGCCGCAATACGAGCGCGGAGTCGTCGTCCCGTCATCGCTCCCGCGCTCGAAGTCGGTGCCGGTCTCCGCGGACTCGCCCTTGTCCGTCGGCACGCTGTTCCCGCAGCCGCGCGTGCGGACCGTTGACGGAGCCGAGAAGCTCCTCGACGACGCGACCGGCGCCGACTGGCGCGTCATCGTGTGGAACAACGACCCTGCCGCCCTGCTGTCCCCGTCCACCACGGAGCTGCTGCCCGTCCTCGGCGCCACTCTCGTGCACGTCGTGCCCGCCGCCCAGCTCCCGTGGGCGGCCGCGAAGGCAGCCGGCGGGGTGACCGTCGTCGGCGACCCCTCCGGCGAGCTCAAGCGCTGGTTCGACGCGCGGCCCTTCTCGGCCCTTGTGGTCAGGCCCGACCATGTGGTCGCCGCGGAGTGCCTCGCGCAGGAGCTCGACGCGACGCTGCAGAAGGTCCTCTCCGTCGCGCGGGCCATCCGCCCGTCCACCGCAGGCGTCCCAGAGGCGCCGGAGGTATCACGTCTGCGCGACCACGCCGCCGATGCCTTGGAGGCTGCACCCGTCGGCTGAGCTGAAAGGATCGCCTCGGAAGCGAAGCGAAAGATCAGCCAAGGATAGGCCGAGGTTCTCGGAGAAGCGGCGTCCGGCGGTGTGGGATGGAGGAGGAAGTGGTTTCGAGGAGGGGGTAAGAGGGGTGCCTGAAAGTCTCGCCCGCCCGGCCATCACCATGGAGCAGACCAGGGCACCGCTCTCCCCCGCCGTGCCCCCAAGGGTGGCCGAGACCGTTGGCGTTCTGGTGGCCATTGCGTTGGCACTGTTGGCTGTCGTGCACATCGATGCCACTGATCGTTCATGGATCCTGTACTACGACTCCGACTCGGTGCTGCCTGCACTTGTGCGAGGGTCAGTCGTCGCCGGGCAGCCACAGGACTGGTACCTCTCGGCTGTGCTCTTCATTCCGGAGATGGGGCTATATTTCGCGCTTGCCGCGCTCGGACTGGGGGTCAAAGGCACCTTCGCGCTCAACGCCGTCGTCAATCTCCTCCTGCTCTACGCCTCACTCAGGCTTCTGAGCGGCTACGTCCAGCGCAGGTGTCCGCGAACGCGTCGCATCGCCGGCGGACTCGCGGCCTTCGCCACGATGGTGTTCCTGACCCTCTTGGAGGACTCTCCCCGTGGAGACACCTTCGAGGTCGCTTCGCTGCTGGCCACCACCACCTACTACGGGATGACCGGACTTGCGTCGGTCGCTGCCACGGGACTGGCTGCCCGTCTGGCCGCTGACCCGTCAGGTGGAGGACGGCGTCGGCATCGGGGCACCCTGACGGCCCTGACCGCTGCCTCGACCCTGACCAACCCCCTCTACTTGGCGTGGGCAGCAGGACCACTCCTGCTGGTGCTCGCCCTTCTGGCTGGGCGGCGCATCATCAGCTGGGGCCGTTTCCTGCGGGAAGGCGTCTTCCTCGTGCTAGGCGGCGGCCTGGGGCTGGTGGCCAGGATCCCCTTCGAGCCCCTCGTGAGCAAGGACGGTCCGGCCTATGTCAAACCCGGCCTGGCCGCATGGGCTGCCCTCCGCTACCCCGTGAGCCTGGCCGACCGTACGTCGAGTGTCTCCGGCGCTGTGTCTCTCACCCTCGTCGTGGCACTGATCATCATCTGCGCGATGGTGTACCGCAGATCCCTCGCCTCGCGGGACGCCGCTACGGCGATCGTCTCCGGGATGGGCTGGGTCGCCCCTGTGGCCGCCGTCGTGGGTTCGATCGCTCTGGGTGCCTACACACCCCGGTATGTGCAGCCGCTGTTCATCGCGCCCGTCTGCGTGGTGGTGTTCGCTCCACGGCTCCTTCCCCACGGGTTCGCCTTCCTTCGAAGGCTTCCCCGCCGGACAGTCCAGGCGCTGGTGGCCGGCACTGCCGTAGCGCTTCTCGTCGCGTCGTCCGGTCTCGCGGGCGCCCTGAGCAGATCGGCCGCACTCGTGGACCCCGACATCCAGTGCGTGGATACGTGGATCACCGCAGCCCATCGGACGGGGGCCGGAGATTTCTTCAGCGCCCGAGGGCCCAAGGCCTATCTCGCCCAACCAGACCGCCTGATCCAAGTGGACAACTACTTCCGCGCCTACCCATGGCTCGCCGACCGCGCCGACTATTCCCGACCCGCGGTCTCCTTCGTGCTGACTGACTCCGCGACCGCGTCCGAGCACCCGCCCCTGACACTGCCGCCCGTCGCACGCACGGCGCCGTCGAGCACCATCCAATGCGGTCGGTACACGATCGAGGACTTCGGCACCGACATCCTCCCCATCGGGCCAGCCCCTGCACACCTCAACCAATAACGCCGATCGGCGAGGCCGAGATGGGTGCCTGATGGTGCTCCTGTAGGCAATCCATCATCACAGGCTGGGGCGGCACGTTGGACTTCCTTAGCCACGGCTTCGCCGGAAGGGACCACGTCATCGGCGGTGAATTCAGAACGCGCCGCGGCAGCAACCGACCAATGGCCTGATCCACGCGGTTCGGGAACGGTGGCCATGTCAGGATGGGCTATGACCGAGCGCCTCATGCTCCTCGACACTGCCTCGTTGTACTTCCGCGCCTTCCACGGGGTGCCCGAGACGATCCGGCGGGAGGACGGGACGCCGGTCAACGCAGTCCGCGGGCTGCTGGACATGATCTCCCGGCTCACCACGGACTTCGGCGCCACCCACCTCGTCGCGTGCTGGGACGACGACTGGCGCCCGCGCTGGCGCGTCGACCTCATTCCCTCCTATAAGGCCCATCGCGTCGAGCGGCATGTCGGGGCCGGCCCTGATGTCGAGGCCGTTCCCGCAGGTCTCGTCGCCCAGGTCCCGCTGATCCGCCACGTGCTGGGCCTCGCGGGGATCGCCGTCGTCGGCGCCCCGGAGCACGAGGCGGACGACGTCATCGGCAGCTATGCCGCGCATGCTGCGCTACCCGTCGATGTCGTGACCGGTGACCGCGACCTCTTCCAGGTGGTCGACGACGCCCGCGACGTGCGGGTCGTCTACACCGCCCGGGGCATGAAAAACCTCGAGACCGTCACCGACGCTGTCGTAGTCAGCAAGTACCGCGTGCTGCCCGAGCAGTACGCCGACTACGCAGTGCTCCGCGGCGACGCCTCGGACGGCCTCCCCGGCGTTGCCGGCATCGGCGAGAAGTCTGCAGCTACCCTGCTCGCGCGCTTCGGCACGCTCGAGGGCCTCCTCGAGGCGGCCGAGGATCCCGACAGCGAGCTGGCGGCCCCGATGCGGGCCAGGCTCACCGCAGCCGCCGACTACCTCCAAGTGGCGCCCGCCGTCGTGAATGTGGCCCGCGACCTGGACCTCCCCACGCTCGACGCCGCCGGGGCACGGCTGCGAGCGGTCGACGACGGCCCCCGCCTCGAACTCGAACGCCTCGCCTCGGCGTGGAACCTCGGCGGCTCGGTCAAGCGCCTGCTCGCGGCGCTCGACCGGCACGGCTGACCGTCCCCGCCCCCGTAACCTCTGACGACCTGTGCGGGTACCTCTGGGCCTCCGCGAGGCGAACGGGGCTTCACTGCGGCAGACGGTTCAGCTTTCGGATCTGCCTGTCGAAGGCGGAGTGTGGCACGTAGCGGCGCATCAAGCTGATCGGCGCGACCCGCTTTCCCGCTCCATATCGGAGCTTGGGCGTGGGGTCTTGCGCCGCCCGAACAATCGAGGCGGCGACAACGGACGGGGCATCGCCACGCTCAAGGGCATCGCCCACGTACTCGGCGAAGATCTTCCGCTGGGCAGCATAAGCAGGCTTCGGTTGGTCAGCGTCGAGTGCATTCGCCTCGAATCCGGTGTTGGTCCACGCTGGCTCGACCATCACTGCGCGGATACCGTGCTCGCGCACCTCGTGGTCGAGGGACTCGGTCCACCCTTCGATCGCCCATTTCGTCGACGCGTAAGCCGCCATGTAGGGCTGGGGGACGAGACCCAGGACTGAAGAGATGTTCACGATGCGGCCTGAAGCCCGGGCGCGCATGTGCGGGAGGACGGCTTTGGTCGTGCGCATGACGCCGAAGACGTTGACTTCGAACAGGCGGCGGTCGAGATCGACAGAGCTATCCTCGGCCGCCCCCGACGCGCCGATGCCGGCGTTGTTCACGAGCACATCTATCCTGCCGAAGCGCTCCACCACCTGCCCCACGGCCGCGGCGACGGACACCTCGCTGGTGACGTCGAGGTCGATCAGCGCCACGCCGCCGTCGGCCCTGAGCCCGGCGGCGCTGCGGCTTGTGCCCACGACCTCGAAGCCGGCGTCGAGCAGAGCGCTGGCGGCGGCCGCGCCGATGCCGGATGAAGCGCCGGTGACAACCGCGACTCGCTTGGCTGTGCTCATGGAATGCTCCCGTTCGGATCGGATCATGACGGCTTCATCTCCGAGAGAAGCCGTCCTGGACGCAGCCTGGAGCGGCGGAAGGCCTCCCTCGCCCAGACCAGGGCCGCGCACAGGAGCACCCACAGGCTGAGAGTCAGCAGCGCGGGCGCGACATGGGCTCCCCCGAAGTAGCTCAGATCGGTGATTGCACGCACCGCTGCTCCGGGCGGAAGCGCCGCGGAGACCGCCTGGGCGCCCACGGGGAGCAGGTCCTCGCCAATCGTGGCGCCACTGGTCGAGTTGCCGACGGTCAGCAGCAGCAGGGTTGCCATCGGTACGCCCACGGCCCCGAAGAAGGATCCCAGGAGATTGGTGGCGAAGGCTGCCGCTGCGGCGAGCAGCGCCAGCGTGAGCGCCAGAGGGGCGAACGGCGCTGGGACTGCGCCAAGCATCGGACCTGCCAGAATCGCCCCGACCAGTCCGACTGCCGTCGAGGAGGCGGCAATCACCGTGAAGCGGTGCCGCAGCCGAAGACGTGAGGACAGGACCAGGATGTTCTGGGCGAGGACGAAGCCTGCCAGGGTGACGCCGAAGGCGAGGTAGAAGCCCGCCAAGCCGCGGGCGTCGTAGGCGGCGAGGGGAACGTCGTCGGCAATTCGGAGGTCTTGTCCGGCGCGGTGGGCATAGGCAGTGAGGAGGTTCTCCGCAGCGGTTGTGGTGGAGAGGCCGTTCGCGCCCGCCACGTGGAGCGCGAGTCGGCCCGGGGCTTCCTGGGCCAGGACGGCGACGACGTCACGGTCCTCCAGGGCAGTGTGTGCCGCAGCGGCGGAAGCTGAGGGCACGGTGGCGACGGCGTCGCCGAGCGCGTTCTGGACCTGCTCGGAGAGGTTGCTCCCCACCACGGCGACAGGCAGATGGTGCGGGGTGGGGTCTCGCTGCAGTCCGATGTAACAGGTGATGAAGGCGGACGCCAGGACGAGGGCGATAAGGGCGGGCTGGAGCCAGACGCCCGGCGGCGTTCGGGCCTTCAGCTCCGCCGTAGCATCGCTGGCGGCTTCGCGATGGGGATTGGATGCCTCGATGGTGTGCATGGTCTTCCTTCATGCTGGGGCGGTGGTCGTCGAAGGGGCGGGCAAGCCGCTATCTGGGGACACGGGAAAGATGAGACAGCTGCTGGTGGCATGGGCCAGAAGTCGGTCGCGGGCGTCGAGGAGTTCGGCCTGGGCGAGTGCCGTCCGTCGACCGTGTCTGAGCACGGCGCCAATAGCACGGATTTTGCCGGTGTGCACCGTGATGGGGCGCAGGAACTTCACGTTCAGGTCGAGGGAGGTGTAGCCCGTGTTCGCCGGCAGAAGGGACTGGACCGCCGAGCCTGCGGCGGAGTCCAACAGCGTTGCGTAGACGCCCCCGTGGACTCCGCCGATCGGGTTGTAATGGGCCTCCCCCGGTTCCAGTGCAAAGGTCGCGTGCCCTGGGGCCACCTCTTCAAGGGTGAAGCCAAGGGCGGCCGCGAGCGGTGGCTCCGGCAAGCGGCCGGCAAGCAGCTCCTGGAGGAACTCCAGCCCGCTCAGTCGCCCGACGGCACCAGCGGATATGGCAGGGTCCTGCCACGCATAGCTCCGCGTCCTGCTCGCGCGGAGCATCGCCTCAGCTGGCTTCATATTGCATAGTTAGCCATAGGTCGAGGCTGGCTGTCAATTGTGAAGCCAGCATAGAATGGTTGCCATGACCTGGTTGGAGACGAGCACCGAGAACTGCACGGTACAGCGCACCCTCGAGCTGATCGGCGAGAAGTGGTCGCTGCTGATCCTGCGAGACGCCGTGAACGGTGTGCGGCGCTTCGACGATTTCCGCCGGCATGTCGGGCTATCCGACGCCGTGCTCGCGGACCGCCTGCGCAAGCTCGTGGCCGCCGGCATCTTCGAGGCTGAGCCGTATCGAGCGCCGGGCGCGCGTACCCGCTACGAGTACGTGCTGACGGAGAAGGGCTGGGACCTGTGGCCCGTGCTGATCGCCCTGAAGCAATGGGGCGACCGGCATGCGGCCGATCCCGAAGGCGCACCGTGGGAGGTCCGCCATCGCGACTGCGGCGAAGAGGTCAGGATGATGGCGTACTGCGAGGCTGGCCACGGGCCCATATCACCTCAGCAGGCTCAGGGACAGCCCGGGCCCGCAGCGCGCACCGTTCTTACCTCCTGACCCACTGGGGATTCAGACGGTGGATCCCCGGTCACCGCTGGCATCATGCTTCCCTGCCCCCAAGAACAGGCGACGGCCCAGGGGTCCACAAGCCTGTCTGTGGGGAGTGTCTTTGGTCCATCTAAGTTCTCGTCCGCTCCGGTTTCAGGCAAATTCGTTTTTGAAGTTTTGGCTTGGCCCGGCACACCGAGGTTTACGGTTCTACGCCGTTGAGACCCTCATGCGACTGAACTCGCCGTGCCCGGACGTGAGGGTCCGGATCATACGAATCTCCAGATGTCGTCGTCGACGAGAAGACCCTGTGGGACGGGTCCCAGACCGGCAAGCCCGGCCTGTTCCCCACCACGGTGCTGATCGTGAACAAGAAGTTTGCCGCCGACCACCCGCAGATCTCCGTTGGGCGCTCTTGCTGAGGTGGGGCGATATATGCGGCGAAGTGCGACGCCCGGCCCATCTCCTGTTCAGCGGCGTGGCCATCTGGCTGTGTATGGCCCTCGACTAGGACGCGGGATCGTCTTCCCAAACACCAGCCTCCTCCGCCTCGATCGCAGCCACAGCCCGCGCGCTCAGCGGGACCGAGATCGGGGCCGAGATCCCTCGCTCGTTGGGCGACCCGCTCGGAAGCGGGCCGGTACACGGCGTAGGCGCGCACCTGGGGTTCACCGGTGACCGGGTCGCGCCCCATCCCGCTTGAGCGTCGTCTGCAAGACGCGTGGCGATCCGTTCGCTGGCTGAAGATTCCCTTCGGACAGATCATCCCAGGAGCCTGCTGCCTGTCTCGCGGCCGCTCCGAACGTGTCGGAGATCCCGGCCCGTCTGTTTCGACGTTCTCCTCGAAGTACTGGCGGTAGTCCATGTGGTTGGCGGGGCCCGAGCCACGCCCGGCGCCGCCTTACTGGACGGGGCAACGGCCCTCGGCGCTGGTGCCGGAAAGCTCACACTGGCAGTTCCCGAGCCGAACCGCGCTCTGACGCCACCACTCCCAGTTGTACGGCCACCGGTTTCGCTGGCAACCAAGTCCAGCAGTTCCCCTTCGGTGAGGCCTACCAGCACATACCGGAACGGCATGATCACGGCGCGGCACACCGGCATCACCAAGTGTCCCGTATCCAAGATGTTCAGCTCCGCAAAGACGGATTGCAGCCCTAGTGCCTCGTCCGCCCACGATTCCCCTCCCGCCGGACGGTAGTACCGTTTGCCCAGCCAGTCCCGGCGCTGGGGACCACCTCGGGATAGCGATTCTGCACCCCCAACCCGCTGAGCCGGTCCAGGATGCCAAGTTCGCGATCGCACAGCCGCTCGTACCTCGAAATCTGGACTTTGCCGCAACGGTCGAGGTACGAGGATTGTGGAGCAGGACCTGAGCCGACGCCTCTGAGCGCTGTGGCTTCAGTAGCTCTAGAGTCCCCGGACGCGCTATTGCAGCAATTCACCCGGTGATGGCTCCGATGTGTCCCCAGCTCGGTCCCTCAACCGTCACTTCGGGTGCGGATGTTTGGCGAGGGTGAGTTCGATGGCTGAGTGGTCGAGGTCGCCGAGCCCTTCGGAGATCATCTGTTCGAACGCCTGCTTGAGCGTGAGGGACACGGGCAGGGTCAGGCCCTTCGCCATGGCGGTGTCGGCGGCGAAGCGCAAGTCCTTGAGCTGGTTGGCCGCGCTGCCGCCGCCGCTAAAGTCCCTCTCCAGCCAGCGGTCGCGCTTCTGGCGGAGCACCTCCGAGTCGGCTAGCCCGCCGGCGAGTATCCGGAGCAGCTGGGCCCTGTCGAGGCCGCAGGCGTCGGCCAGGACGAGGGATTCGGAAATCGCCGCGACGGTGCTGGCGACGACGACCTGGTTGCAGGCCTTGGCGATTTCGCCAGCCCCGGGCGGGCCGAAGTGCACGACTGTGGAGCCAACCGTTCTCAGGACGGGCATGGCCTTCGCCACGGCCCAGCCCTCTCCGCCGACCATCACGCTCAGGGCGCCGCTCTCCGCCCCCGCCACCCCGCCGCTGAGCGGGGCATCGACCACGCCGATGCCCTCATGTGCGAGCTCCTCGGCCAGGGAGGCGATCCCTGTCGGGGAGACGGTCCCGTGGACGACGAGGATCGGCCGGCGGACGTTCGCCGCCTGCCAGCCGGCCAGCAGGCCGTCCTCGCCGCTCAGGACCTCCTTGACGTCGGAGAGATCGGTGAGGACGGTGAGGGTGATGTCCGAGGCGGCGCCAGCGGGGGTCGGCGCCACCCGCGCGCCCAGGGCTGCCAGCGCGTCGGCCTTCGAGACGGTGCGGTTCCACACGGTGAGACGCCCTCCCGAGGCGAGGAGCCGTTCGGCGATGGGCATGCCCATTCGCCCCAAGCCGAGAAGGGAAACGGCTGCATTTGTCTCGTTCACTGGATGCTCAAGCCCATCATCGTCGGCAGGACCGTGCTGAACCACGGCACGAGGGCAAGCAGGAGCACGCCGGCGAAGAGCACGCACAGGTAGGGCAGGAAGTGCCGGGTGCTCCGCTCGACGGTCTCTCGGCCGGTCGCCGCGGCGACGTAGAAGCCGATGCCAGCTGGCGGGGCGAATGAGCCGATCCCCATGGCCATCACGAGGACCATTGAGTACTGCACGGGGTTGATGCCGAATTGGACGGCGATGGGAAGCAGGAGCGGGGCGAAGATCAGCACCGCTGGCATCCCTTCGAGCAGTTGGCCCATGATGATCAGGATCACGATGCTGACGATCATGAACAGGAAGGTGGAGCCGGACAGGCCCGACATGGCGTCGGCGATCGCGGCGGAGACTCCGGCCGACGCCAGTGTCTGAGCGAAGGGCGCGGCCGCGGCGATGATGAACAGGACCATCCCAGCGGTGGTGACAGTCTCGCGCAGGGACTCCCAGGAGAGGCGGAGGCGCCCGGAGCGGGAGATGCACGCGAGGACGAAGGCATAGGCCACGGCCAGTGCTGAGACCTCGGTGGGGGTGGCAATACCCGTGACGATGCCGGCGACGAGCCCGACCGGGAGGATCAGAGTGGGGAGCGCCAGGGCGACGGACCGACCCTTCTCCCCCAGCGAGGTGCGGGCTGCACGTGCCGTTCCGCGGGAGCGGAAGAAGACCAGGATCATCACGCATGCCCCGAGCACGGCCGCCGGGACCAGCCCGGCCATGAACAGCGTCGTGGTCGAGAGGGAAGTGATGGATCCGAGGATGAG
>NZ_JBQCGQ010000066.1:0-3971 GCF_051955515.1 Sinomonas sp. | reverse complement strand
GCGCCCATCATCTGCTGCACGGCCGAGATCCTCGCGAACCACGCGCTGCGCGAGGGAGCCGCCGCCGAGCTGGGACCCGTGGTGATGGACGAGTTCCACTTCTACTCCGACCCCCAGCGCGGCTGGGCGTGGCAGGTGCCGCTGCTCGAGCTGCCGCAGGCACAGTTCCTCCTCATGAGCGCCACGCTGGGAGACGTGAGCCGCTTCGAGCGCGAGCTCACCGAACGCACGGGGCGGACGACGACGACGGTCGCCGGCGCCGAACGTCCCATCCCGCTGCACTACTACTACGAGGAAAAGCCGGTCCACGAGACGCTCGAGGAGCTCCTCGCGACGAGGCAGTCGCCCGTATATGTGGTCCACTTCAGCCAGCTCGAGGCGATCGAACGCGCCCAGCAGCTCATGAGCGTGAACATGTGCACCCGCGAGGAGAAGGACCGGATCTCCGAGCTTATCGCACGGTTCCGCTTCGCGGCGGGGTTCGGCAAGACGCTGAACCGGCTGGTGCGGCACGGCATCGGCGTCCACCACGCGGGGATGCTGCCGAAGTATCGGCGCCTCGTCGAGCAGCTCGCCCAAGCGGGACTGCTCAAGGTGATCTGCGGGACCGACACCCTCGGAGTGGGGATCAACGTCCCCATCCGCACGGTACTGCTCACAGCTCTCAGCAAGTACGACGGCCAGCGCACGCGCCACCTCAACGCGCGGGAATTCCACCAGATCGCCGGCCGCGCGGGGCGGGCCGGGTTCGACACGGCGGGGACCGTCGTCGTCCAGGCGCCCGAGCACGTCGTCGAGAACAATCGTGCAATGGAGAAGGCCCGCGCGAAGTTCGGCGACGACGCGCGCAAGCTGCGCCAGGTCGTGAAGAAGAAGCCGCCCGAGGGCTTCGTCTCGTGGGGCCGTCCGACCTTCGAACGGCTCGTCGAGGCGGCGCCGGAGCCCCTCAGCTCAAGCTTCACCCTGACCCACGCGATGCTCCTCAACCTCGTGGCCCGTCCCGGAAACCCCGTCGCGGCGGCGCGGCGACTCCTCGAGGAGAACCATGAGCCGCGCACAGTCCAGCTACGGCTCATGCGAAGGGCCCTCGGGATCCTCCGCGAGCTCCTCGCGGCCGGGGTCGTCGAGCGGATCCCGGAGGAGGAGCGGAGCGCGGACGACCGGGCGACGGGAAGGACGCTCCGCCTGACCGTCGATCTGCAGGAGAACTTCGCCCTCAACCAGCCCCTCTCCCCCTTCGCGCTCGCCGCCCTCGACCTTCTCGGCCCGGAATCGCCGTCGTATGCCCTCGACGTCGTCTCCGTGATCGAGGCAACGCTCGAGAAGCCACGGCAGATCCTGTCCGCCCAGCTCAAGCGCACCCGCGCGGACGCCGTCGCCGCGATGAAGGCAGACGGCCTCGAGTACAGCGAGCGCATGGCGATCCTGGACACCGTCACGTACCCCGAACCGCTCAAGGAGCTGCTCGAGGCGGCGTTCGAGGAGTATCGGAAGCACGCGCCGTGGGTCGGGGACTTCGAGCTCGCGCCGAAGTCCATCGTGCGGGACATGTACGAACGCGCCATGGACTTCGGCGAATTCGTACAGTTCTACTCCCTTGCCAGGAGCGAGGGCATCGTGCTGCGCTACCTGACCGACGCGTACAAGGCCCTGAGCCAGACCGTGCCCCAGGATGCCCTGCGCGAGGATCTCGAGGACCTCATCGCGTGGCTCGGGGAGCTTGTCCGGCAGGTGGATTCGAGTCTCCTCGACGAGTGGGAGGAACTGACCAGCGGACACGAGCTGCATCCCCACGATGCGCCCCCTCCTCCGCCGCCTGCCCTCACCTCGAACCGGCGAGCCTTCCGGGTCATGGTGCGGAACGAACTCTTCCGGCGTGTCGAGCTGTTCGCGGACGAGGACTCCGAGGCGCTCGCGGCGCTCGACCAGGAATCGGGCTTCGGCATCGACGCGTGGGAGGACGCCCTTGACGCGTACTTCGACGAGCACGAGGACATCGGCACGGGTCCCGCAGCGCGCGGGCCCCAGCTCCTCATCATCGACGAGCAGCCGGGCGTATGGCATGCGCGGCAGATCTTCGACGATCCGGCGGGCAACCACGACTGGGGCTTCTCGGCAGACGTCGACCTCGCCGGCAGCGACGAGGCGGGCTCCGCCGTCATCCGTGTGACCCAGATCGGCCGGCTGGACGGATAAGTTGGGAGGATGAGCCTTCCGTTGGTGTCCACCCGACTGCGTCCCGCCCAGCCCCAGGACGTGCCCGCGATCCTGGAGCTGATCCATGACCTCGCCGCGTACGAGCGCGAGCCGGATGCGGTCAAGAACACGGTGCCGGTGCTGACCGGACAGCTCTTCGGCGAGCACCCCGCCATCTTCGCGCACGTGGTCGAGGAGGAGGGGACCGTGATGGGCTTCGCCCTCTGGTTCCTCAACTACTCGACGTGGGAGGGCACACACGGGATCTATCTCGAAGACCTCTACGTCCGGCCGGAAGCGCGGGGCCGGGGCTACGGGAAGGCCCTGCTCCAGGAACTGGCCCGCATTGCCGTCGACCGCGGCTATGCACGGGTCGAGTGGAGCGTCCTCAAGTGGAACGAGCCCTCAATCGGGTTCTATCGGAGCCTCGGGGCGGCGGCGATGGAGGAATGGGACACCTTCCGGCTCACCGGTCCTTCGCTTGCCGCCTTCGGGGCGGCAGAGTGACGCGTTCCATCCCTCCGCACCGGGTCCTCGCCGAGCACTCGTTCCGCGGCGTCCGGGCGGTCGAGCACGTCTTCCGCGTCCCGCTGGACCACGGCAGGCCGGACGGCGAACAGATCGAGGTCTTCGCTCGGGAGTACACGTCAGCGTCCCACCCCGTCGACGCCGCCGCGCGCCTCCCGTGGCTCGTCTTCCTCCAGGGCGGCCCCGGTGGGCGCGGAAACCGGGTCACCTCGCTCACCGGCTGGATGAAGGAGGCCGCGAAGGACTTCCGAATCCTCATGCTCGACCAGCGCGGCACCGGGCTCTCCACACCGGCAGATCGGACAACCCTCCCCCTGCGGGGCGACGCCGCCGATCAGGCAGCCTACCTCGCGCACTTCCGCGCCGACTCGATCGTGCTGGACTGCGAGGCCATCAGAAGGGCGCTCGGGTCCGGGCCGTGGACCGTCTACGGCCAGAGCTTCGGTGGCTTCTGCACGCTCACTTACCTCTCGATCGCGCCCCACGGCATCCGTGAAGCCCTCATCACGGGCGGCCTCGCGCCGCTCGACGGCCGGGCCGAGCGCGTGTACCGGGCGACGTACGCCCGCCTGACGGCGCGGAATGCCGAATACTTCGCATGGTACCCAGCCGATCGCCAGCGCGTTGCCGATATCGCCGAGCATCTTCGGACGCGCGATGAACGCCTTCCCGACGGCAGCAGGCTCACTCCGGAGCGGTTCCAGCTCGTGGGGAACCTCCTCGGAGGGAACACTCGGATCGATTCGCTGCATTATCTGCTCGAGGACGCCTTCACGCGCGGCGTCGAGGGGATGCGGCTCTCCGACCCGTTCCTCCATCAGGTGTACGGCACCGTGACGCGCGCCCCGAACCCGCTGTACGCGGTCCTCCACGAGGCGATCTACGCGCAGGGCGAATCCACGGACTGGGCGGCGTGGCGCGTGCTCAACGAATACCCTGCGTTCAAGCCGGATTCCGCCGAGCCGCTCCTCCTCGGCGAGATGGTATGCCCGTGGCTCTTCGAGCAGGATCCGGCCCTCGCACCGCTCGCCGAGACGGCGGAGATCCTCGCCGAGAAGGCGGACTGGGGTTCGCTCTACGACCCCGGGCGCCTCGCGGTGAACGACGTCCCCGTCGCCGCGGCCGTCTACCGGGACGACATCTACGTGGACTGGGAGCTCTCGCTCGAGACGGCGGGGCGGGTCCGCAACCTCCGGCTGTGGGAGACGGCGGACTTCCACCACGATGGGATTTCCGACGACGGCGAA
>NZ_JBQCGQ010000065.1:0-15325 GCF_051955515.1 Sinomonas sp. | reverse complement strand
CCGGGCGCACGCGAGCATCGTCACCACCGCCTCCGGGATCATCGGCAGGTACACCGCCACCCGGTCGCCCTTGGCCACCCCGAGGGACTCGAACGCGTTCGCGGCCCGCTTCACCCGCTCCGTCAGGTCCGCGTACGTGATGGTCTCGGTGTCCCCGGGCTCGCCCTCGAAGTGGATCGCCACCCGGTCCCCGAGCCCTGCCTCCACGTGCCGGTCCAGGGCGTTGTAGGCCGCGTTGACCTCCCCGCCCACGAACCACCTCGCGAACGGCGCCTCCGACCAGTCCAACGCCTGATCGAAGTCCCTCGACCACGTCAGGTACTTCCTCGCCTGCTCCGCCCAGAACCCCACCCGATCCTCCGACGCCTCGGTCAGCGTGTTTGCGGTACGCACATCTTTTCCTTTTGTCATGAAGCGAATGCCAATTCTGCGGCGACGATGTCATCAAAAAGCTCTGCCGCCGCGGCTTCCGTTGGTTCAACGAGAGGGAGCCTCACGGTCGAAGAGGGAAGAATTCCACGCCGCTTGAGCACTTGCTTCGCGGCAACTGCCCCCGGCATCCGACCCATGACGGCGTCGATCAGCGGAGCCAGATCACGCTGAATCCGCCGGGCGCGGGGAAGGTCGCTGCCATTGACGGCCTCGATGAGCTCGCGAAATCGCCGTGGTCCCGCATGAGCCGAGACGCTCACCAGCCCCGTTGCTCCGGCGGCCAACCACGGGAGAGCAAGTGCGTCGTCGCCGGCATAAACGGCCAGATCGGTCCTGGTCATGACTTCGACCGCCGCCGCGAAGTCGGCTTTTGCATCCTTGAGGGCAACAATCTTCGGATTGTCCGCGAGACGCATGATGGTCTCGGTATCAATGGCGATTCCGGCCCGGGCAGGAACGTCGTAGACCATGACGGGCACATCAGTTGCGGCCGCCACATGGGAAAAGTGGTGGAATATCCCGTCTTGGGTTGGCCTGGTGAAGTACGGGGCCACCACCATCTGACCATCTGCACCCGCCGACGCGGCCACGCGGGCGAGCTGGGCGGAATGCGCGGTGTCATTGCTCCCCGTGCCGGCGATGACCTTGGCCCGGTTGCCGGCCGATCCCTTCACAAGACGGAACAGGGCCTCCTTCTCGCGGTCCGAAACCGTGGAGCTCTCACCGGCGGTTCCGCAGACAACAAGGCCCTCGCAGCCATCGTTCACCAGAAAGTCTGCGAGCGCCAGGACGCCATCGAAATCCACGCGGCCGTCTTCAGCGAACGGCGTCACCATCGCAACGACGAGCTCGCCGAACGGGGCACCGCGCCCGATTGGCCCTTCGACCTGTCCCACCATGATCAGAGGCGATCGAAGGTCTCGGCGGCAATGCCGAACGAGAGCGTCATGCCGATGCCGGACGTGACGGTGATCGCGGTCGTCCTGGCATCCACGTCCTCGACCACAAGAGAGGTCAGCGGGCTCGAGGCATAGATTCCCTGCCAGCGCTGCGTGACGGTCAAACGGGAACCGATGATCTGTTCAATCTCGCGCACCAGACGTGCCGTCATCCACTCGTCCTGGAACGGCGGGAGGGTTTGGCCATAAACGTGGCTGTCGCCAAGCAGCAGCGTGCCGTCAGGGCGGCGTGTGAACATCACGTTCGCCACCATGTCGAGCAGCTCAGGACTATGCCCGTGGATCTCTTCACGCACGGCTGCGGCCGCGGGCATCGTGGTGAAGCCGTCGTAGCGCGTCATCGAGGTTCCGGTCAGCACCGCCGAATCGAGGGTGTATCCACGGGGAGCGGGTGCCATGGCCATCTGGAGGGCGCACCGCTGGATCTGGAATCGGGATGCGAGGTCCGGGAAGAGGTAGTCCAGATCGTGGCCTACGCAAACGAGGACCTTATCGGCATGGAATGTGCCGCGGGAGGTCACGACAGTCCCGTCGTGGAGGTCCTTCACGGACGTGTTCCAGTGCAGCTGAACGCGTTCTTGGTTCTGCAGCCAGTCTGCAATGTCACCAGCCGCGGTGCGCGGATCGACCCGCAGGTCGGCTGGCAGGAACGCTCCGCCGCAAATTGTGGGATCGGGCCTACCCGTCGAGGTGAGGCGGGCCGCGGTCTGATCCGCGGTCAGCATCTGAACTGCGTCGGCACCGCGCTTCGCCGACAGCTGCTCGAGCACTTCCAGCTCAGCTCCGCTGCGGGCGACGACCACGGCGCCCGCTTCAGGTGACCAGAAGCCAACGGATCGGGCGGCGGCCAACCAGCCTTCCCGTGATCGGTAGGCGGTCTCCAAGTACGCGCCGTCTTGGGCGGTGATGCAGCAGTGGCCGAAATTGCGAATAGATGCACCATTCGGTCGCGCGTCCCTCTCAAGGACACGCACGGAATATCCCTTTCGGTGAGCCTCGAAGGCGTGGGCCAAGCCAACGATTCCGGCACCGATGATGATCAGGTCTGTGCGGTCGCGGTCATTCAGCTCTGGACTAGGAAAAGAGTTCATGGTGATGCCTTTCTGAAAGCGGCCCTCTATCTCATGACGGCCTCGCGGACGATTCAGGGTCCGGGCCAGGTATGCATCTGCTTGATCAGGTGGACGAACGCATGCTCGATCGGTGTGAGAGGCTGGCCTGCCATGTGGACGAGGGAGACGGGGCGTGTTGGGGGCGCCGGATGAATCTTCAGCCGGACAAGATCCCCTGAGCGGAGGTCTTGGGCTACAACGTGTTCGGAGATGAGGGCCACTCCGAGGCCGGCCCTCACGGATTCCCGGGCGGCTTCCGACGTCCAAATGGTCCATTGTTCGGCCTGGGTCAGTTTCCATTCGGCCAAGGCTTCGTCTTGGTCTGAGCGGGTGGCTGATCCGATCTCCCGCAGCAGGAACCGTTGGTCCTTCAGGTCGTCGGCAGTGAGGGAACGGCCGGCGAGGGCGCTGGCCCGCCCGGCCACCAGCACCAGCGCATCCTCGAAAATCACGGTGCATTCCAGCTGCTCGTGATTCACCTTGCCTGCGCAGATCCCCAAGCTGACCTCACGATTGACGAGCCAGTCCGCCACCCGCTCGGCATTCCCCACCCGTAATTCGGTGTGGATGCCCCTGTTCTCGGCCAAGAACCGGCTCAGTACCCGCGGCAGGAGATAGGAGCCGAGCGTGCTGGTGCCCGCTACGGAGAGCTTGCGGTCCTGAATTCCCTGAGCCGCGGAGACATCCTCATCGACCTGGTCCATCACCTCGAAGATGGTCCGTGCGTGCTTCGCGAGAGCCTCACCCGCCGGGGTCAGAGTCGCCCCGGCAGGGCCGCGGTCCAGCAGACGGGCTGACAGCGAGGTTTCAAGGCTCCGCACGTGAGCCGAGACAGAGGGTTGGCTCATATACAGCTGTCGCGCTGCCGCCGAGAAGCTGCCGGTCTCCGCAACAGCAAGGAAGATGCGCAGTCCTTGGATGCTCAGGTTCATGCTCGTGGCCTCAAACCCGGATTCTCAGGCCGGGAAGCTGATGCAGGCCGACCTCCACTCGGTGTAGAAGTCCCAGGTCTCTGGCGAGCATTCCGGGGCGCCGTACTGGGAGAGCTTAGCTCCCATATGCGGCATATGGGGCCACGCGCCGACTCCTGGCCTGTTGACGTGCAGCATTCCAGCCTCGAACTGTTGGAGGGCGTCATAAGCGCGGGTCCGGCTATTGGTGAAGATGGTTCCGGACATTCCGTATTTGACCGAATTCGAGATGCCCATGGCGTGATCGAAATTGTTCGCGTCAATGACAGCGAGCACTGGTCCGAACACCTCCTCGGTGGCCAGCTCCGAATCCGCGGCGACGTCGGTCAGGACTGTGGGTTCCATGAAGTAGCCGTTGGCAAGCTCGCCCGAGACAGCGCGGGCACCGCCAGTCCGTACTGTTGCCCCCTCCTGTCGGGCTCGTCCGATGGCCTGCAGGCAGGCATCGAGCCGGTCCTCGTTCACCACCGGGCCGAGCCGCGTCGATTCCGCAATGGGATTACCGATTCTCAGTTCGGCAACGCGGCCCAGAATTCGGGCGACGAGATCCTCCCGGACGCCTTCCTCGACCACCACTCGGCTTGTTGCGCTGCAGCGCTGGCCCGCCTGACCGAAGGCCCCATGCACTATGGCGTCCGCTGCCAGGTCCAGATCAGCATCCGCCAGGACGATCACCGCGTTCTTGCCGCCGAGCTCGAGCTGCGTTCTGGCCAGCCGAGGGGCTGCCGCCGACTGGATCGCCAAACCCACGCCCAGGGATCCCGTGAAGGAAATCCCACGGACCTCGGGGTGGCTCGTGAGCGCCTCCCCGGGGGCCCGGTCGCCCTGAACGAGATTCAGCACCCCTCCAGGGACGCCCGCCTCCGTGAAGATCTCCACCAGCAACGCTGCCGTGTGGGGAGCCAGCGGCGAGGGCTTCAAGACGGCGGTGCATCCCGAAAGCAGGGCCGGTGCCATCTTCCACACCGGAATGGCGAGTGGGAAGTTCCACGGGGTGATGAGGGCGACGACGCCGATCGGCTTGCGCCACGTCAGCGCCACGCTGCGCGGCTCCTCCGCGGGCAGTGTGGACCCGGAGATCCTCCGACCCTCACCCGCGACGTATCGCAGAATGTCGACTGCCCTTTGCGCCTCCCCCAAGGATTCCCGCAGGCATTTGCCCTGCTCTCGCGTCACCGCTCGAGCCAGTTCCTCCTGGCGTCGTGCCAGAATCTCCGCGGCGGCGAAGAGGATATCGCCGCGCTTGATTGATCCCAGGGATTCCCACTGGCGCCCAGCCTTGGCGGCCGCTTCGACGGCATCGAAGGCGTCCTGGGCCGAAGAGTCGGGGAAGAGGCCAATGATGTCCCCGGCATCTGAGGGGTTGGTGTTGGGAAAAGTGGCTCCCCCGGAAGCCGGCCGCCATTGGCCGTCGATGTAGTTCAGCTGCAGTTCGTCGAAGCTGTTCATGGTTCCTCAGTTTCTTGCGTTATTCAGGTGCCGCCCCGGACGGAGCACTGGTGTCAGCTGCTCTGCGGACGTTGGTTCCAGCTGGGGAGGAGAATCAGGGCCGCCAGTAGCGCGGCGGCGGCGAACGTGTAGAAGATGACGATCCCCGGAAAGAAGCCGGGAAGCAAGCCGCCCAGAATAGCTCCCACTGATCCGAAGCCGTTGACGAACCCCGTGGCACCGGCGGCGTACTTGGACGTCCCGAAGTCCACCGCCGCGACCCCGGAGACCATCGCGTCGGCGCCGTAGGCGGTCAGCCCAATGAGCGCCAGCACGGCCATCACGAGTGGAAGCGAGCCAGTTGCGGTGACGACCTGCCACAACGCAAGGGGAACGACCATGAGGCCCAGGCACAGCACGCTCGGCGGGACGCGTCGGGCGCCGAAGACCGTGTCTGAGACCCACCCGGCTGCCACCGGAGCGACAAGGCCTGCGACGCCGAAGGCCACGGGCACCAGAATGGCACTCATGGCACTCAGGCCCGGGAGCGCGTCCAGGACCAGCACCGGCCCCCAGAGGAGGATCGCGTAGCGGGCTGGCTTCAGGAGGAAGTACACGACGCCCAACCGGAGCACCATCGGGTCGTGCCGGGCGGCGGCGAGCAGATCGCGTGGCGAGAACCGCTCCCTCGCCACAACCTTCGGTGCCTTGGCAGCGTCGCTGCGGTGTTCGACGTCGAGCAAGGCGGGATCTTCGTCGATCCCCGGAAGACCGACGTCGGCCGGTGAGTTCCGCTGGAAGATGAGAAAGAGAACGAGGACGACGGCGATCACCGCGGCTCCGGAGATGAAAGCCCACCGCCAGCTGTTGAACAGGGAGTAGGCGAACCATCCGGTCACGGGCGCGGCGACAAGGCCACCGAAGGCGTAGCTGGTGGAGAAGAAGCCCATGGCGCGACCGCGAGTGCGGATCGTGAAGAACGAGGCGATGTTCTTGCTCAGGCCGGACCAGCCCGTGGATTGGGCAAGTCCCTGGACGATCATGAGCGGCAGGAACAGCGCCACGGCTGGAATCACGCCCATCAGAAGGGACGCGACGCCAGCCATCAGCATTCCACCTGCGACAACAACTCGGGTGCCGTATTTCTCGGCGCATGCTCCCCAGACGAACTGGCCGACGGCGTACGCGGCCAGATACGCCGAATCGAGGAGACCGAGATTTTGGCGGCTCAAGAAGCCCTCGTCAAGGATTCCGAGCTGGGCGGCTGAGAAGGCGGAGCGGGGAAAGTAATAGGCAGCGTAGCCCAGCCACGAAAGGGCAAAGATCCGCGCCTGCCATTTGAAGAGGATTTGGCGCTTTGTGGAGGAAGGCAGCCTCAGGGCTGGTTCTTCCGATTGGATGACTGAAGTGTCTGCGGGGCTGGGGTTTGTCTCGGACATGCGAAGTCCTATCGTTATGCAAACCTGGTTTAAGGGGTCAGAGAAGTCCTTGGAAGCCGCCGGTCTTCCCGCCGGGAGGGGCGGCGGGACCCGGTCGGGATGATCAGAGCGAGGGGATGAGATTGGCGGTCGCGTGGGTGGTGGCGACCCAGAACGCGTCGTAATTGTGGACCATGGCGGTTTCTCCCGTGGGGGCAGCCGCGGCCGTCTCCGGGGCTGCAGGCAGCACACGGTTGATGAAGAACGGGATGTTGAGCTCGCCGAGGCCGCCATGCGAGCGCAGCGGGACCTCGAGGTTTCCCAAGTCATGCCACGCCGCGTAGCGGCCCAGAGCGGTGTCCTTCGCAGACAGCACCGTGACATCGCCCATTCGGTCAAGCGGCATGGCGAACAATTCGGCCGCTTCCTCGGACGGGTAGACCGCCGCAATGCCCTCGCGCTCTCTTAGCGCGGTCAGAACCGCTTCCCGGTCAGCGCCGGCGGGCAGGTAGACGTTGGCGAAGGAACCCAGCGCGCCGTGATGCACGGTGTAGGGGTCTGTGATCGGCAGAATCACGCGGCTTCCGCCCTCCGCGGCGTCGGAGGACACGCCGAGAACGGCATTGACCTCTTCTTCGAGGTAGATGACCCGCGGGCTGCCATCGGCCTGATGCTTGGGGCTCATGCCGTGGTCCGCAGTGATCACGACGACGGCCCCGAGTTCGTCGAGCGCGGCCGCATACCGGTCGATCATCGCGTAGAAGTCATTGGCGGTTTCGGTCCCGGGTGCGTTCTTGTGCTGGATGTAGTCCGTCAGCGTCAGGTACATGAGGTCGGGCGTCCGGTCCCGCAGCAGCCGGACACCCGCCGCGAGGACGAACTCGCTCAGTTCCGCCGAATAGACCCCGGGCAGGTCCATGCCCACCATCTCGAGGACCGAGCCGACGCCGTTGGCCTCGACCGTCGCCTGATCCGCCTTCTCCGCTGAAAAGCAGATGCCCCTGTGTGCTGGCTCTACGAGCCGCCCCGAACCCTGCGGATCCAGCCCGGGCTGGGTCAACCCAGCTGCGAGCAGGCGGGAGAGCTTGTCCTTGGCAGTCACGACCGCCACGTCGAGCCCTGCGGCTGCGGCTGCGGCGAAGATGGTGGGAGCGCGCAGGAACTTGGGGTCGTTCATGAGCACTTCTTCGCCCGACTCGGGATCAAGGATGTAATTTCCACAGATCCCGTGCACGGCCGGCGGACGCCCAGTGGCAATCGACATGTTGTTTGGGTTGGTCAAGGTCGGCACAGCACAGTGCGCATTCCATGACGTGCCGCGGGAAGAAATCAACTCTTCGAGCCACGGCATCCGGCCGGCCGCGATGGCCTGCTCGTGATAAGCCGGCTCGCTGCCGTCAATGCAGATGACGACAACCGGGGCGTCAGAAAAGGAGTAATTGCGGCCGTTCACCGAATAGTCCGTCTGGGGCATGAAATCCTGCTCTCGGTTCTCGCCCGGCCAGCTCCTCCAAAGGGAGCCGGCCCGGCGTCCTGACTGGTGTGTTAAGCATCTGCAGGACGCCAAGGCGACAGAAGGCCCCAAAAAGCTATCCCGGCTATCAGCGGCTCCTATGGCTGGCCTGCCTTGGCCCAACCGATGCCTGCAGCACCGCCTGGGCCGCGGGCTGGATCTCGGTTGGCGAAGGCCTCAGCGCGTCCGCTACGGGTGCCGAAGGATGGCCCTGTGGCTCGCGGAATCGAGTACTGACAAGTGTGGTAACCGAGTACGGCGGCCCATGAGAGTGAATGTATGGAAAGGAACCGCGCGACTTCAGGAAAGAAGCAATGGGCACGACCCGTCGCGAAGTCCTTCCCAGGCCACGTCCTTGAAGGTCTGATATGGCATCCCTGATCCCCGCATCGGCAAACGGTCGCCGAGCGGCCACGGCCAGGCTGCGGGGCGCTGCCGCCGCTGCAGCCATCGCCTTGGCCCTGGGTGTTGCGGCGTCGAGACCGGCGCGCGCAGATGACCTCGACAGCCAGAAGGCCACCCTCGATCAGCAGGCCCAGCAGGTCCAGTCCTCGCTGGAGTTTCTTGACGGGCACATCGCTCAGACAGCGGCGGACCTCGCCAATTACCGTGCGCAGCTGCCCGGGGCACAGCAGGCGCTACTCGAGGCACAAGGCCGTGTAGCCGCCGCGACCAAAGAGTCGGATGCCCTCGCCGTCCGGGTTGACGCGGCCCAGCAGGACAAAGCCGAGATCACCCGGCAGCTCAACGAAGACCGTGGAAAGGCCGAGGAGACCAAGAAGCTCATCGGCCAGATCGCAACGCAGGCCTACAAGTCCGGTGGAGTGCCGTCGGATCTGAGCCTCCTCTTCGGCAGCTCGGGCGGCGGCAGCCTCACGGGGGGTGTCGACCTCGCCGATCAGGCGATTCGATCGCAGAACGCGGAGCTCTCGAGCCTCAACCAGCAGACCGCGGCGAACGTCAATCTGGAGGCCAGACTCGGGGCCGTCGAGGAGCAGATCCGCGACCTCAAGGCCCAAGCGGACGCAGCGCTCGCGCGTGAACAGGCAGCTCGCGACGACGCCGCAGCCAAGAAGAGCGCCATCGACACTCTCGTCGCGGACGCAGACCGTCTCAACCAGGAACTCGAGGCTCAGCGCCCGGCGATCCAGAAGCAGATCGCGGACGTCAAGGCGCAGCAGGACGGTGTGGCCGCGCAGATCGCGGACCGTGATCGTCGTCTCCTCGAGCAGTGGCTCGCTGAGCAGGCGGCCCGCAACCAGTCGACGGCGGTCGGCTCACCGTCCGCGTTCGGCCTGCGCCACCCGTTCGCGTACGACATCCCGATCACCTCGGGCTTCGGGTGGCGGGCGACGCCGCCCGGAACCATCGACTTCTTCGGCACCGGCGGCTACATGCACACAGGCGTCGACTTCGGGGCGCCGTGCGGGACGCCCGTGTACGCGGCGGCGGCCGGGACCGTCACGGTCGGCGGTTGGACCACGGGCGGTGGCGGCTGGACCGTCATGATCGCCCATGGGGTCGTCCAAGGGAATGCTCTGACCACGGTTTACTACCATAACTCGAGCGTGGTCGTGTCGCCGGGGCAGAGCGTGACCCAAGGACAGCTCATCGCGTACTCGGGCAGCACGGGCAACTCCACGGGGTGCCATGCGCACTTCGAGACGTGGCTCAACGGCACACCCGTGGATCCGATGACCCTGCTTTAGGACCGAAGCGTTGGGCCCCGGGAAGCGCACCGCCAGAGCTCGTACTCGCACCGAGAAAGAAATCGGACAGACTCTGGGTTCTCGGCGTCTCTGATGTCCGATAGCATCAGCTGACCTCGTCCGCCAGCGCGCCAACTCGTCGAACCCGAAGAGGGTTGTGCACAGGAGCCCCCGCTGTTTGCCGCGTCGCGAGGTCGGGAAGCGTTGGGCCGCCTGAATCCAGTCAGGTGAAGTAGGTCCGCGGGTCCGGGTCGCCGTAGCGGGAGAGGATGGCTGCGGCGATGTCACGCAGCTTCTGGTTGCGGTTCATCGACGCGTTCTTGAGGAACTCGATGGCCTGCTGCGGGCTGCAGTTCGACTGCGCCATGACCACGCCGGCGGCCAGATTGATCGCCGTGCGGGACTCGAGCGCGGCGGCGAGGTCGTCGGCCCGGTCGCCCTCCTGGGCGAGCCGGACGGCAGTGTGGAGAGACCGGGAGGCCAGTGAGGCCAGTTCCTCCGCGCGCTCGCGCAGGTCCTCGGGGAACCCATTCACCTCGGTGCTGTAGCAGTTGAGCGCAGCATCCGCCTGTGCCGAGGTCGGCAGGGGGATCGGAGCGGCGAAGACCGAGCGCAGCGGAGAGGCGGCGACTGCCTCCCGGTACCGGGGGAAGCGCTCCGTGGCCCGGATATCGGGCACGTAGACGCTCTGGCCGGTGGCCGCCGACTCCTGGCACGGGCCCTCCCCGCTGGCGTACTGGAGCTCGTCCATGACATCGGCGGTCGGGTCGCTGCTGGCAGCGGTGCCTCGGCGCCCGTTTCGGCCCACCGTCACGCTGCAGACCACTACGCCCGCGGCCGCACCCGCGCTCGAGAGATCCCGCGCCGCGAGCGCCGACAAGCGTGCAAGGAAGGCTGTGAGGTCGGCACTGCGCAGCACCAGATCCAGAAGCTCTTCTTCAATTGCACGTGCCAAAGCCGAGCTGTCCTCGACCGTTGGCACGTCCGTCACCGCCCCGACTGTCTCGGCAAGGGAAAGGGGGTCGGTCCCCTCGGCCATCTCCTCCACGGCTACCGCCTCTCGACTGGAATCCAGCGCAGGGCCCGATGAAACGCTACCCCTGCCGAGGGCGCGGGCCAAGGCCCCCACCGTCGGCAGGCCGGCACGGTCGAGGCCTGGGAGACGATTGCCAACTGGGCACGGCTCGGGCCGCTGCAGGAGCATTCACTCTCTGTGCCCGCGTCCAGGACCGCAACGTCAAGAGGCACGCGGTTGGCGCGTTTGATGCGTCATCCGCGCAGGTTTCGAACTTCGCGACGACTCTCGGCTGCAGCCCAGGGCGTCCAGAAGGAAGATCCGGGCGCGGCCGCACTTTTCACACGTCCAGGCACTCGTTGATTTGAATCGTGCCGCCAAGAGCGAGGAATGGGTGCCCGGCGAGGAGTTCCCGGACCTCCGAAACAGACCGAGCCTCGACGATCGTGTATCCGTCGATCTCCACTGGCCCGACCGGTGCACCCGTCGCAGACATCTGCCCGGCATCGTAGAGAGGCGATCCGAAGTCCACCATCGCCCGCCCGAGCGAATTCTCGGCCCACGCACGGAAGGCTCGCCGCTGTTCTGCCGCCGTTTCTATGTCCGGGTAGGGGAAACCGTGATACGTGATGAGGTAACGTGCCACCTTCAGACCTCGGGCCAATCGATGATTTGCACCATGCCCCCGCGGGGGATGGGCTGAGGATCCTCGAGCAGGCTGATATAGACGAGCTCGCCGTCTAGGAGGAGAGGCGTCGCGAAGCCGGCATTCACGCCGCCCAGCATCGTCTCGCCCCCAGCCCGAACACACCCCAAGCGGCCGCGATGTCCGCCCTTGGGAACGAGACGTCATGCCACGTTATGAGGAAGCAAGCCATGGGACGCCCTTCCGCCGCTGTGCCGCAAACGTACCGCTTTTCTGCTCAGGTGGGGAGTGCTGCCGCCTTCGGAGAGAGATGCTGCCGCGATTCCTCATCGCTCTCTCGGTGTGACGTAGCCGACGAACATGGGCGGACCGAAGCGAACGAGAAACCGCCCCTGACCTGAGAAAACACCAAACCCCGCACCTCGTGGTGCGGGATTTCCGAGGTGGTTCCGACCGGAGTCGATCGGGTGACCTTTCGATTTTCAGTGAGCCCAAGGGCCTTTTCGCACTATGTCTATGGGCAAAATCCGCAGAATCTCGCGGTTTTTATCCGAGAGTGTCAGTTCGTTTCAGTTGGTTTTCGGGGATTTAATGGCCCAAATATGGCCCAGCGCAGGGCGCGGCCAAGGCCAAGCGCCGGAAGGCTCCCGTCAGGCGCGGCGCCAGCGGTAGTACGGGTCGGCGGGCGTCTTCGAACAGACCATGAGCACACCGTCCTTCGAATACGCGGTCGTTCCCGCCAGACTGGTCTTGCAGAAGGCACCGGGCGTTACGTAGTTCTGCGCCGGGGCGGGCGCAGGAGCGGCAGCAGGAGGCGGCGCTTGCACTGGTGCGGGCGCAGGAGCGGCGGCTGGAGGCGGGGCCTGCACTGGTGCGGGCGCAGGAGCGGCGGCTGGAGGCGGGGCCTGCGCGACCGGTGCCTGAGGCGCAGGGTCCAGTGTGGGAGAGTCCGACGGCGATGGGGACGGGGTGCTCGTCGGAGTGGGCGTTGGTGTCGCTGTCGGCGTAGATGTTGCGGACGGCGTTGTCGTTGGCGTGGCAGAGGCGCTGATGGCGGGGCTCGGCGCTGTCGGACCGCCTGTGGCGTGGTTGGTGTCAGCCGCCGGACTGGTGTGCGGCATGGCGGTCGCCGCAACCCCGAGCGAGGCGAATCCGACGATCAGCGATCCCGCGAGCCCGATTGCAGCGAGCTTCCGCCCAGAGTACTTGAGCCAGGATCGACGGCCCGTGGCCAATGAGTACAGGGAGGTGAAGACGAGCACCGCGAAGAGGACGAACAGCCACCCGAACGGACCGGGTGGAGGCGTCACGAACACGAGGATCAGCATCAAGGCGGCGAAGCCTGCTCCAACGAAGGTGGATGTCCCCCAATTCCGCGTGAATTTCATCGGTTCCCCATATCGTCATCGGTACTCAAGCTCGTTGCTCTGGCGCAGGCCGCCCTCGGCCGGCAAACAGGTTCCCATGACTCAGGAGCCCCGACCGTCGAGAGGCGATGTCCCGGACCTTCATCGCCGGCAGACGTCACCGGCCGTTTCTGCACTTGGCTCTGGCCTCGGGCGAGCGGTGCCTGACATTGCACCCCAGGTGCATGTAGACCGGCGCCTTCGCGGTCCGGGACTTGGTGCGCAGGGACCTCTCGAGGGCATAGGCTGCCGAGTCGACCGGGTGTGCGACCTTGTGCGCCGTCCACATCGCATTTCGCACCGGCTTCGGCACCACGGCCTTCTTGACGCTGCGCTTGACCGCGCGCACCGGATGGACGACCCGGCGTACCTTGCGCGGGATGAGCAGCCGAGTCAGAAATCCCATGTCTTTGCTCCTTCACTCGCCGTCGCTTTCGAGGGAGTTCGAAGAGGCAAGCGGAACGGAGCATTGAGCCATCAGAACCCCCTCAGCCAACCGAACACCACCCGCCCTCCATCGGACCAGAGGCGCCGGTAGGTCGGCGTCCCCACACCCATCCCGCCGAATGGGGCGGAAGCGATCACCGAGAAAATCGCATCAGCAAATGCTGTACATGCCCAAGTCGTCGCTGTCGCAGAATTTACACCTCGGATGCTGGATTTCATACAGTCTCGTCACAATTGCTTCCCCTCGGGTTATCCCGCGCTCTGCACGTCGCCCTGGGACGGAGCAAGGGCTCGCCCTGACCGACCCTGCTGCTCGTTCTGGGCGCTCGTTGGGCGCATCCCCTGGGTGTGGCCCTCGCGGTGCTGGTATGCCCCTCGCAACTGACCGTCGTGCGACAATTGCGTGACGGAATCAAGGACAGTTCATCGTCTACTCGGGCGGCCCGGGCAACTCCACGGGGTGCAATCCCCGCTTCGAGACGTGGCTCAACGGCTCACCAGTGGATCCGATGACCCTGCTCTAGGACCGAAGCCCAGTCGCCCCGAGCCTCCTTGACGGGCCGCGTCGAGTCCGTAAGGCGCCCGCTCGACCGTCGGTGCGCGTAGGCCATCGAGGCTCCCGCCAGACCGCCGTCGCCTCGCCAGCTTTCAACTTGACGAAATATCCGTTATCGGCGATAACGTACTTAGTAGGGGAGTAGCGCCAGAACTGCCCAGAATGTACATCAACGGGTACGATTGAATCATGAGCGAAGTGACGATCACCGACGCCCGCGGACGGCTGTCCGCCCTAGTGGACGAGGCGCACCGCGCGCACGAGCCCGTCTACCTCACGCGCAGGGACCACGCTGTGGCGGCGATCGTGGACGCCGACCAGCTGCGTCAGCTCCTGGCCGACGCCGAGGAGCTTGCCGACATCCGCGCCGTGGACACGGCGTGGGAGGAGACCGAGCGGCTCGGCGAGACTCCGGTGCCCTGGGAGGAAGTCAAGCGCGACCTCGGCCTCGAATGAGCTACCGGATCGAGGTCCTCCCGGCCGCCGTCCGATCGATCAGGAAGCTCCCGCCCGAGGTCAAGCGCCGCATCCAGGCTGCCGTCGAACTCCTCGCCGACAACCCGCGCCCGCCCGCAGCCAAGAAGCTCACCGGGCGCCCCGAATGGCGCGTGCGCACCGGCGACTACCGCATCCTCTACCGCATCCGGGATGAGATCCTCCTCGTGGTCGTCGTCGACGCCGGACACCGCCGCGAAATCTATCGATGAAGTCAGTTAAGCGGACTGGCCGGCATAGGCGAGGGGCAGCTAGGTGCCGCCGGTTCGTGAACTGAAGGGAGCCTGATTCTGCATCCGGAGGACACGGATGCCGGTTCACGGCTGGCGAAGGAAAACTCTGAGGCCGCCTCTCTTGCCGTCCCGGTCATATCGGCGGACGACGCTGACGCTCTTAAGGCGCTCGAGGATCTTAACGTGGGCCTGGTTGTCGGGCACCAAGGGTCTCCTGTTCCCCCTATCGGCGATCGCCGCATAGTCCCCTCCAAGGGCGCGCAGGAAGTCGCGCAGCTCGTTCTCGGACATTGCGGATGATGAAGCAAGCCGGATGAGAACGACCTCGTCAAGCCCCGAGTCCTTTGCGCGCTGAAGTCGGGGATAGTCGAGCGGGATTCCCTCCCTATCCGCAAACTGGGCAGCGGCTTGCACTCCTAGTGCGTGCCAGTGGGCGTCGGCGTCGATGCTGTCGAAAATCAGCCGCTTGAAGTCGGTGCGGATTCGGGGCTGTAGAAGAACCGCGGGAGACAGTCGGGCGGCAAAATCGCGGGGCTGGCGTAGTTAGCAAACTGCGCGGACCTGCTGATGGCTGCCTCGCGAGTGGGCCAGTCGACCAGAGCCGGTCCTCGAAGGCCGTGGCGTCATCCGCGATAATCCCGTACTCAATGAGCAAGCCGAGGAGTTCGCCTGACTCAGGTGAAATCTGACGAGCCGACAGAGGAACATCGAGGCTCAAGCTCCGAGCGAGGCCCGCCCGCACCCAAGCACTTCCGAGAGCGTCCCGAGCGGAGATGATCTCCAATGCGACGGACGCGCGCTCAGCATCGTGGCCTGCCTCCGTCTCGCTGATGGCTCCCGCGGCTTCTAGGAGGCCGGCGAGAGGCTGGTCGATTCCTATGGAGTGTATGTACCGCGAGACGTTGCGGAGTGTAGTTGGCCGGATCGAGGATCTCATCGCCCGCCAGCGGGAGATGCCATTTGCCGAGGCGATGTCGGCGGCGGC
>NZ_JBQCGQ010000064.1:0-9856 GCF_051955515.1 Sinomonas sp. | reverse complement strand
ACAAGAGGTACGGTGCGGTGAACAAGGCGCCGGGAGGACGCCACCGGGGGCGGTGAGTTGGGGGGGTTGCACCCCCTAAAAATGCCACTCGGGGGGGCGGCGAACACACCTTGCCCCCCGCCTCTCGGATTACTCCCTAGGGAGGATCCCGCAAGGCTACTGGCGGGTCTACTCTGGAGCTGCTCATGGAGTCTGCTCCACCCCGCAGCCTCCGTGTGCGTGCTGCCCGGAACCGGGCCTGACACGAAGGAAATCGATGCTCGTCACCCTGCTCAGGCGCTATGGCGCGCGCTATTGGCCGTGGATCCTGGCCGTAGCGGTCTTCCAGCTCGCGACCACCATCGCGACCCTCTACCTCCCGAGCCTCAACGCGCAGATCATCGACCAAGGCGTCGCGAAGGGGGACACGGACTACATCTGGCAGCAGGGCGGCATCATGCTCGCGGTCGCGCTTGCCCAGGTGGTCACGGCGATCCTCGCCGTCTACTTCGGGTCGAAGACTTCGATGGCGTTCGGCCGTGATCTCCGCCGGGGCGTCTTCCGTCGCGTCGCCTCATTCTCATCCCAAGACGTGCAGCGCTTCGGCGCGCCCACCCTCATCACCCGCGGAACGAACGATGTCCAGCAGGTCCAGATGGTCCTGCTCATGGGGCTGAACTTCATGGTCTCCACCCCCATCATGTGCGTGGGCGGCATCATCATGGCCCTCCGCGAAGACGCAGGCCTGTCATGGCTCGTGTGGGTCTCGGTGGGTGTGCTGTTCGCGGTCGTGGGGTTCCTCGTCTACCTGCTCATGCCGCTGTTCCGGAGCATGCAGGCCAAGATCGACGGCATCAACGGGGTCCTCCGCGAGCAGATCATCGGCATCCGCGTGGTCCGCGCGTTTGTCCGCGAGGAGTACGAGGAGGGCCGCTTCGCCGAAGCCAACAGGGCGCTGACGGACGTCTCGCTCAAGGTCGGCCAGATCTTCGTGCTGATGTTCCCGATCATCATGCTGCTCCTCCAGGCAGCCACCGCCGCCGTGCTGTACTTCGGCGGCCACCGGGTGGAGTCGGGGGACATGCAGATCGGCTCGCTCACGGCGTTCATGCAGTATCTGCTGCAGATCCTCATGGCCGTCATGATGGGCACGTTCATGGCAATGATGATCCCGCGTGCGACCGTGTGTGCCGACCGCATCGGCGAGGTGCTCGACGTCGAGCCTTCTATGGGCGAGGCGGCGCAGCCGGTCACGCCCGACCGCCGCGAGGGCGTCGTCGAATTCCGGAACGTCTCGTTCGCGTACCCCGGCGCGGAGGCACCCGTGCTCAGCAACGTCTCGTTCACGGCTCGGCCGGGCCAGACTGTCGCCATCATCGGCTCGACCGGCTCGGGCAAGACGACGCTCCTCAATCTCGTCCCGCGCCTCTATGACGCTGCCGAGGGCGAGGTGCTGCTCGACGGTGTTCCCGTGAATCGGCTCAGCCGAGGGGACATCACCTCGCGCGTCGGGATGGTTCCGCAACGCCCGTATCTCTTCTCCGGCACGATCGCCCACAACCTGCGGTTCGGCAAGGAGTCCGCGTCCGACGACGAACTGTGGGACGCACTCACAGTCGCCCAAGGAGCGGACTTCGTGCGCGCGAAACCGCACGGACTCGAGTCGGGGGTTTCGCAGGGCGGCACGAATGTCTCCGGTGGGCAGCGTCAGCGACTGTGCATCGCGAGGGCTCTTGTTGCCCAGCCCAAGGTGTACCTGTTCGACGACTCGTTCTCGGCGCTCGACGTCACAACCGATGCCCGGCTCCGCCGCGCCCTCAACGAGCGTACGCGCGAGGCGACCGTGATCATCGTGGCGCAGCGCGTCTCGACCATCGTGGAGGCCGATCAGATCCTGGTCCTCGACAACGGGAAGATCGTGGACCGCGGCACGCACGAGGAGCTGCTCGAGACGTCGCCGACTTATCAGGAAATCGTGCAATCGCAGATCACGGCGGAAGAAGCCGAGAGCGTCGCCGGCGCAGGTGCCGGGACGAGCACGGGAGTTGCGGGGGAGCAGGCATGAGCCAGGACCACGTCAGCCAGGACCACGTCAGCCAGGACAAGACGTCGGCCGTTGCCGCGAATCCGGAGCCCGAGGAGGAGGACGACGACCTCGCGCCGTCGCGCTCACGCGGCGGTCACGGCGGCGGCGGCTTCGGTCAGCAGATGCCCACGAAGAAGGCGAAGAACTTCCGCGCGAGCGCGAAACGGCTTCTCGGCCTGATCCGTCCGGAATCCGGATGGATGGCGATCGTCATCGCGTTCATCGTCGTCTCTGTGGTGCTCTCGGTCATCGCGCCGAAGATCCTCGGCCAGGCCATGGACGTGATCTTCGCCGGCGTCATTGGCAAGCAGATGCCGGCGGGGATGTCGAAGGAGCAGATCGTCGGGGGCCTGCGGGCCCAGGGGCACGGCAATCTCGCCGACATGCTCTCGGCGATGAACCTTGTGCCCGGGCAGGGGATCGACTTCAACCAGCTGACGTTCCTCATCTCGGTCATCCTCGTCATGTACTTCGTGGCGAGTCTGTTCATGTGGGTGCAGGGCTTCATCCTCAACCGCGTCGTGATGCGGGTCGTCTACCGGCTGCGCAGCGATGTCGAAGCCAAGCTCAACCGGCTGCCGCTGGGCTACTTCGACACCCGGCAGCGCGGCGACCTCCTCTCCCGGGTGACGAACGACGTCGACAATGTCCAGCAGGCGCTCCAGCAGGCGTTCTCCCAGCTGCTCTCCTCGATCCTGCAGGTGCTCGGCATCATCGTCATGATGTTCATCGTGTCGTGGGAGCTTGCGCTCATCGCGCTCATTGCCCTTCCGCTCTCGGCGGTCGTGACCGGCGTGATCGGATCCCGAAGCCAGAAGCTCTTCCAGGCACAGTGGAAGAACACCGGCGTCCTCAACGGCCACATCGAAGAGTCCTTTTCGGGCCACGAGCTGGCGATCCTGTTCGGCCGGCGGGACGACATGGTCGCGGGCTTCGACGGCAAGAATGAGGACCTGTACAAGGCCTCGTTCGGCGCCCAATTCGTCTCGGGCATGATGTTCCCGATCATGAACTGGATCAGCTACCTCGCGTACGTCGGGATCGCCGTCGTCGGCGGCCTGCGGGTGGCGGCCGGACTCATGACCCTTGGCGATGCGACGGCGTTCATCCAGTACTCGCGACAGTTCACCCAGCCGCTCGGGCAGATTGCCGGGATGGCGAACATGCTGCAGTCCGGCGTCGCCTCGGCGGAGCGCGTCTTCGAGCTGCTTGACGCGGAGGAGCAGGAGCCCGAGACGGCCACAAACCACCTGCCCCGTACTACAGACGGCCACGTGGACTTCGAGCACGTGACGTTCTCCTATTCCGAGGCCAAGCCCCTCATCGAGGACCTCTCGCTGACGGCTGAGCCTGGCAACACGGTTGCGATCGTCGGTCCCACGGGAGCTGGCAAGACCACACTCGTGAACCTCGTGATGCGGTTCTACGAGATCCAGGGCGGGCGGATCCTGCTCGACGGCGTCGACATCCGCGAGCTCTCCCGCTCCGAACTGCGGTCAAAGATCGGCATGGTCCTTCAGGACGCGTGGCTGTTCGGCGGGACGATCTACGACAACATCCGGTACGGGAACCTCGACGCTACCGAGGAGCAGGTCATGGCGGCGGCGAAGGCAACGTACGTGGATCGTTTCGTCCGCCTGCTCCCGGACGGCTATGACACTGTGATCGACGAAGAGGGCACGAACATCGCGGCAGGCGAGAAGCAGCTCATCACGATCGCCCGAGCCTTCGTCGCGAATCCCTCGCTGCTGATCCTCGACGAGGCTACGTCCTCTGTGGACACGCGCACCGAGCTGCTGGTCCAGAAGGCCATGCGGGCGCTTCGCACGGACAGGACCTCGTTCGTCATCGCTCACCGCCTCTCAACGATCCGCGACGCCGACACGATTCTCGTCATGGAGGACGGCAAGATCGTGGAGCAGGGCAACCACGAGGAACTCCTCGAACGCGGCGGCGCCTATCACCGGCTCTACATGAGCCAGTTCGCTGGGGGCCTCGACCTCGACGCAGAGATTGCCGCGGCGACCGCCGGCCGGGAGACCACAACCTGAAGTACGCCGAGGTCGGGGGGTGTGGTGCCGAGGTCGGGGGGTGTGGTGCCGAGGTCGGGCCGGCCTACAGCTCCTCGGGTTCTGGGCCGAGCTCGAAGTGGCGCCCCTCGACATGCTCGGGAGTGATCTCGACGTAGACGTCCTTGTGCGTCGGGAGCCAGGACTCGATCTTGGCCGCCTCGGCCGCCTCGATCTCCCCGGCGTGTTCAAGCACCCTCGCGCTCCCCTTGACGACGACGCTCCACGCCTCGCCTGAGAGGATCGCGTCAGCCTCGAACGCCACCTTGCCCCCAATGACCACCTCGATGAGCTTCGTCCCCGGGGTTGTCCGAATGAGCAGTCGCTGCTTCACCGCCTTGACATTGATCGGGACGACGTCCAGCTCGCCGGCCGCATACGTGACGAGCCGGCCGTAGCGGGTGTCCTCGAGCAGGAGCCAGCTCTCGTCCTCCGTGAGGATCCGGACTGGGTTGTCATCGTCGTGTTCGAAGAGCATTGCTCTCTGCCTTCCTCTCGATGGCCCTCTGATGCCGGCCGAAACAGCCGGGTAACATGAGCCGCCTAGCATCCCAGATTAGGTGCCGTCGGCCGTTTTGAGCAGGCGCGCAGACGTGCTGGCAGAGAAGGAGGCGCCATGAGGCTGAGCCCGCGCGAACAGGAGAAGCTCATGATCGTCGTCGCGGCCGACCTCGCGCGACGACGGCAGGCGCGGGGCCTCAAGCTCAACTACCCGGAAGCGGTAGCGATTCTCAGCTACGAGCTCATCGAGGGCGCGCGCGACGGCAGGTCAGTGGCCGATCTCATGAGCTGGGGAACCACGATCCTGGCCCGTGACGACGTGATGGAGGGCGTGCCCGAGATGATCCACGACGTACAGATCGAGGCCACGTTCCCAGACGGAACGAAACTCGTCACGGTTCACGAGCCGATCCGCTAGGAGGGCGTTGTGCAAGAACAGTTCGTCCCGGGACAGACGGTCACCGCGCAGGGTGAGATTGTCCTCAACGCTGGCCGCCCGGTGACCGAGCTCGACGTCACCAACACCGGGGACCGTCCGATTCAGGTCGGCTCGCACTACCACTTTGCGGAGACCAACCGTGCCCTCGATTTCGATCGCGTCGCCGCCCACGGCCATCGCCTGGACATCCCCGCAGGGACGGCTGTGCGCTTCGAGCCAGGCGACCGCAAGACCGTGCGGCTCGTGCCGCTCGCTGGCTCGCGGGAGGTCTACGGTCTGCGGAATCTCACCGATGGCCCGCTCGAGTCGCGCGCCGCGGAGGGCGGGAATAACGACGACGGCGGGCAGCCGCCGTCGTCCGTTCCCCCGCCGGGCGGCCGTGAGCAAGGCATCCCCAACCGCGCCATCCCGCGGGCCCACTATGCCCAGCTCTACGGGCCGACTACCGGTGACCGCGTCCGCCTCGGTGACACCGGCCTGTTCGCCGAAGTGGAGGACGACCTGACCGTTTACGGCGACGAGGTGGTGTTCGGCGGCGGCAAGGTGCTGCGCGACGGAATGGGTCAGAATGGGCGGCTGACGCGCTCTCAGGACATTCCGGATACCGTGATCACCAACGCCCTCATTGTGGACTACACCGGCATCTACAAGGCGGACGTCGCGCTCCGGGACGGGCACATCCATGCTGTCGGCAAGGCCGGGAACCCTGATCTGCAGGACGGCGTGGACATCGTGGTGGGGGCGTCGACGGAGATCATCGCGGGGGAGCGGAAGATCCTCACCGCGGGTGGCATCGACACGCACATCCATTTCATCTCGCCGGATCAGGTTCCCACGGCGCTCGCGTCGGGGATCACCACGATGATAGGAGGCGGGACAGGTCCAGCGGAGGGCACCAAGGCGACAACCGTGACCCCCGGTTCGTGGCACCTTGCCCGCATGCTCGAGGCTGCGGAGGGCCTGCCGATGAACTTCGGCTTCCTGGGGAAGGGGCACGCCAGCCGAACCGAGCCGCTCGACGAGCAGATCGAGGCGGGCGCGATCGGGCTCAAGATCCACGAGGACTGGGGCGCGACGCACTCGTCCATAGACACCTCGCTTCGGGTGGCCGACGAGTACGACGTTCAAGTGGCCATCCACACCGACACCCTCAACGAGTGCGGCTTCCTCGAGGACACGATCGCAGCGATCGGGGACCGCGTCATCCACACGTTCCACACGGAGGGCGCAGGCGGCGGCCACGCCCCGGACATCATTGCCATCGCCGGTCAGCCAAATGTCCTGCCTGCCTCGACGAACCCCACCATCCCCTACACGCGCAATACCGCCGAAGAACATCTCGACATGCTCATGGTGTGTCACCACCTCAGCCCGCAGATCCCGGAGGACGTGGCCTTCGCCGACTCCCGGATCCGCCCCGAGACCATTGCCGCCGAGGACGTTCTGCATGATCTCGGGGTCTTCTCGATCATGTCGAGCGATTCCCAGGCCATGGGCCGGGTGGGCGAGGTTATTACACGTACCTGGCAGCTCGCCGACAAGATGAAGGCTCAGCGAGGCGTTCTTCCGGCTGACGCCGCAGCGGACAATTTCAGAATCAAACGCTATATCGCGAAATACACGATCAATCCCGCGCTCGCGCAGGGTATTGCGGACTATGTGGGTTCCGTGGAAGTCGGCAAGTTTGCGGATCTCGTGCTCTGGGACCCCGCATTCTTCGGGGTGAAACCCGATCTCGTCATCAAGGGCGGGACGATCGCAAATTCGGTCATGGGGGACCCGAACGCCTCCATTCCGACGCCCCAGCCCCAGACGCTCCGCATGGCGTTTGGCGCGTATGGGAGATCTGTTCAGAGTTCGTCGATCACATTCCTCTCGCGGGCGGCGATCGACCTTGGCGTTCCCGAACGACTGGGGCTGCGCAAGCACATCCGCGCCGTTGGCGGAATTCGCTCGCTCCGAAAGGCGGATCTCCCGTTCAACGGCGAAACGCCGGAAATCGACGTGGACCCTCAGACGTATGAGGTCAGGGTCAATGGCGAACTCGCAACCTGCGATCCCGTCGAAATCCTGCCGCTCGCCCAACGCTATTTCCTTTTCTAAGGGGCATCGCATGATCGTCACCGAAATTCTGGGCAATCTGTACGACGACGGCGCTGCCCTTGCGTACGACGGGTTGCATCGCGAGCGGGTCGTCCTGCCCAGCGCCGACCTTGCCAAGCGGATTCAGCGCGTGCAGACGGACCATGGGACCGAACTGGGGATCCGGCTCCCCGTCGCGGCGCCCGACCTGCGTGACGGGGACATCCTCGCGGCAGACGCCAGAAGCCTCATCGTTGTCTCCGTCCAGGCCACGGATGTCCTCGTCATCGCGCCGCGGACGATCGGGGAGGCCCTGTTCACCGCGCATTCGCTCGGTAACCGGCACCTTCAGGCGCAGTTCTTCGAGGACGTCATGGTGTGCCAGTTCGACCACACTGTCCGGGACTTCCTCGACAGGCACGGCGTTCCGTATTCCCGCGAGGAACGGGTCATGGAGGTTCCCTTCCGTCACGCGGAGCACAGCCACTGATGTCCCGTCTGACGACGTTGATGCAGCTCACCGACTCCGCACTGCCGACCGGCGCATTCAGCCACTCGTTCGGACTTGAGGCGTATCTCGAGTCAGGTCAGGTGCACGACGAGCGCACTCTCCTGGACTGGCTCGACGCCTTCCTTTCGACCCAGCTCACGTTCACCGACGCCGTCGCCGTCCGCCGCGCGTGCCGCTCCGGGCGTCCCCACCCCGCCGAGGTCGGGTCATATGGCGCCGAGGTCGGGTCGGGTGGCGCCGAAGTCGGGTCGGGCCGGGGAACCGATCTCGGCGGCCCAGGCCCCGATGTCGGGCACATGGGACCCGATGTCGGCGGCACAGGCCCCGATGTCGGGCACATGGGACCCGATCTCGGCGGCACAGGCCCCGATGTCGGGCACATACCACCCGATCTCGGCGGCACAGGGCCCGATCTCGCGCACATACCCCCCGACCTCGGCGGGCTCGAGGCCCTCGACGCCGAGCTCACCGCCCTCCTCATCCCCGCCCAGATCAGGGCAGCAAGCCTGAAGATGGGCCGCCGGATTCTCGAGATCGCCCGTGACTCGTTCCCGTCGGCAGGCGTCAAAGCGTACGCCGAAGCCGTCGCGGACAACCGCTGCACCGGCCATTACACGATTGCGTTCGCAGTGGCAGGTGCCGGCCAGGGCCTCGACGAGGAGACACTCGTCGAGGCCTACCTGTACTCGACGCTCACCGCCCTGACGTACAACGCAGTCCGCGCCATCCCGCTCGGCCAGCTGGCTGGCCAGCGGATCTTGGCGACCCTCCGGACGAAGGTGCCCTCCGCCGTCGCCCGTTCCCGCACCGCAGACCCGCGGCACTTCGGTGCCGCGGCACCCGCCCTCGAAATCCATCAGATGCGGCACGAGCACCAGCGCGCACGCATGTTCATGAGCTAGGAGACCTGACATGAGTGATCCCGTGATCATCGGCATCGGCGGCCCGGTCGGAGCCGGCAAGACCCAGCTCGTCGAACGCGTCACAAGAGCGCTCATCGGTGAGCTTTCGATGGCCGCCATCACGAACGACATCTACACCATCGAGGACGCGAAGATCCGCGCGCGCAATGGCGTACTTCCGGAGAACAGGATCGTGGGCGTCGAGACGGGCGGCTGCCCGCACACGGCGATCCGTGAGGACACCTCGATGAACACCGCCGCGATCGAAGACCTCAAGGAACGGCATCCCGACCTCGAGCTCATTTTCGTTGAGTCCGGCGGCGATAATCTCTCGGCGACCTTCAGCCCGGAGCTTGTCGATTTCTCGGTGTACATCATCGACGTCGCCCAGGGCGAGAAGATTCCGCGCAAGGCTGGCCAGGGCATGATCAAGTCGGACCTCCTCGTCATCAACAAGACGGACCTTGCGCCGTTCGTCGGGGCGGACCTTGCCGTCATGGAGCGCGATTCGAGGTCCTTCCGCGGCGACAAGCCATTCTGCTTCACGAACCTCAAGACGGACGAGGGCCTCGACTACGTCCTCCACTGGATTCGGCGCGACGTGCTCATGATGGACCTCGCGTGACGGCGGTGATCCGGCACCCACCGAGAGAGCGGACGACGGCGGACGCTCGCCTCACGGGGGAACTCCGTCTTCGCATTGGGCTCCGCGGGCGGCGGAGCGTGGTGGTCGATCAGTTCCACGCGGGCGCGCTGCGGATCCTTCGGGCGCACTACGCTGGGGGCTCAGGGCATCCCGTCCTCACTGCCATCAATCCGGGAGGCGCCTATCTGGGCGGCGACGAGTACGCAGTCCAGGTCGGGCTCGAGACGGAAGCCTCGGCCCTGCTGACCACGCAGTCGGCTACGAAGGTGTACCGCACGCCCCAAGGCCCGGCGCGGGCGGTGCAGCGCATCGACCTTGCCCCGGGGGCGCGCTTCGAGTCGGTGCCGGACCCGCTGATCGCCTATCGGGGCGCGCGGTATCTGCAGGAGACCGAGGTGGACATGGCGGCCGACGCGACGATCGCTCTCGCCGAGACCATCACGCACGGTTGGTCCCCGGATGGCCAGCCGTTCCAGTTCGACGAGGTTTCCCTGGTGACCCGCGTCCGGATCGACGGTCGGCTCGGTGTCGTCGACAACCTCCTGCTCCGCCCCGGCGAGGGCGGCGTGGGTCCTTTGGCGCTGGGCGGCCGCTCGCACCTCGCGTCGCTGCTTGTGGTTGACCGGCGAGCGGACGACGGC
>NZ_JBQCGQ010000063.1:0-3294 GCF_051955515.1 Sinomonas sp. | reverse complement strand
TTTCGTAACACCGGCGTGTCTCATATTATCAGGCCAAGCACACGCGGTATCAACGGGGCGGCCTATCACACACCCAGCCGGCCGGGTCGACGACCGGCCCCTCGACCATGACCTCGAAGTGGAGGTGGCATCCCGTGGACGCGCCCGTCGTGCCGCTCAGGGCAATGACGTCGCCGCGGCCCACCGACTGGCCCACAGAGACGCTGAACGACGAGAGGTGGTTGTAGGTGGTCTCGAGGCCGTTCCCGTGGTCGATGACCACGCGGTTCCCGCCCCCGTAGGGGTGCCAGCCTGCAAACGTGACCTTGCCCGCGGATGCCGCCCGGACCCCGGCCCCGCAGGCGGCGACGAAGTCCTCGCCGCGGTGGAAGTCGCCCGAGCCGTCGATAGGGCTCACGCGCTGGCCGAACGGCGACGACTCGGCGAGGGAGTTGAGCGGTGCGCCCAGCGAACCCTTGGCCTGGGCCGGGGAGATCGCGCGCGCGGACGCAGTCGTCAGCATGCTCTTCAAGCGCCCGTCGGCGCTCTCGCGGGTGCTCACCGGCGCCCGTGAGAAGGCCACACTGGCCTCGGCTGGCGCCGAAACGGCGGCGTCCGAGACCGTCTCACGCGCCGCATCGGCGGCGCTCGGCCCGCTCCCGGCCGCAGCCGTCTGGGCCGCGACCGTCAGCACCACGCCGGCGGCAGCCAGGGCCACTCCGGCCTTCTGCCCGGTTCCCGCGGACGCGGCGATGCGCCGCAGCTCACGGACCGCACTCGGCTTGAGCGAACGGCGGTCCGCCCGCGCGGCATCGCGGGGACGCAGCCCGGTGAGGGGGTGCGGGCCAGGGGCGACTCGAGACATGCTTCTACCTCTCTCCAGACGCCCAGGGTGCGCCCCTCATCGCTGGCAGAGCTCGGCGTGCGGAAGGGACAGCGCCGGAGAACGGCGCCGCGTCCATCCTAGAGGTTCGGCGACCTCTCCGTGACATTGCCGTGACCTTTTGCGAGATGACACTCGCAGATCAGCCCGCTCTCACTTTTCTCCAAGCGGTGGATTTTTGTGCGAATCGCATGTGCGAACGTGTGAGATATAGGTCACACAAATGCCGAAAAGGGCTCAGCCGACCGACACAAAGACGTGAGCGGCGACTTCTACGGGCAGCTCCAGCGCGCCATCGACCTTCGGGGTGCGGACGGAGATATAGTCCCCAACCCGCTCGAGCGCGAGCTTTGCGCCTGGGCGGATCCCGCCCTCGTCCAGCTGGGCGAGCAGCTCGGGATCGACCTGGATGGGCTCGGCCAGGCGGCAGACGACGATGCGCGAGCCAGGCGCGTACCCCTGCATCGCCTCGACGAGAGTCACCACGCCGCTGCCGAAGCCCTGCGACGGCTGGCCACCGAGCGCCTCCAGGCCCGGGATCGGGTTGCCGTAGGGCGATTCGCTCGGCTTTCCGAGGAGCTCATAGAGCCGACGCTCCACGCGCTCGCTCATCACGTGCTCCCAGCGGCACGCCTCATCATGGACATACGCCCAATCAAGGCCGATGACGTCAGCCAGCAGCCTCTCCGCGAGCCGGTGCTTGCGCATCACCTCGGTGGCCCGCTTGCGGCCCGCCGCAGTCAGCTCGAGATGGCGGTCTCCGGTGACCACCACCAGGCCGTCCCGCTCCATCCGCGCGACCGTCTGGGACACGGTCGGCCCCGAGTGGCGAAGCCGCTCGGCGATGCGCGCCCGCAGGGGAACAATCCCCTCCTCCTCGAGCTCGAGGATGGTGCGGAGGTACATCTCGGTGGTGTCGATCAGATCGGTCATGAAGTCAGCGGCTCCTTGGGCAGGAAAGAGCGTGCCCGCATGGCGCGGCGCGCATCGCCAGTCTAGCTTATTTTGAACAGCTCAGATTAGCCCCGGAGAGCCGGCGGCAAGTCCCCTCGCTTCTCGAATTCGCACCGCGCCGAGGGTGTGCGGCACACTGTTTCGGGGCGGAAGGAGCCTCCCGCCCGGCATTCTCGCAAGGAGCCTTCTGTGAGCGAAACGACCGCCGCCGCCAAGCTGGACATCCCCGCCGACCTCCTGCCCGCCGACGGCCGCTTCGGCGCCGGCCCCTCGAAGGTCAGGAAGGAACAGGTCGAGGCGATCGCAGCCGCGGGTCCGAAGCTCCTCGGCACGTCGCACCGGCAGGCCCCCGTGAAGAATCTGGTCGGCTCGGTCCGCGAAGGGCTCAAGGCCTTCTTCAAGGCCCCCGAGGGCTACGAGGTGGTCCTCGGCGTGGGGGGCTCCACGGCGTTCTGGGATGCCGCCTCCTTCGGCCTGGTCCGCTCGAAGGCCCAGCACCTCTCCTTCGGCGAGTTCGGCTCGAAGTTCGCCAAGGCCACTGACAAGGCGCCGTTCCTCGAGGCGTCGAGCATCCGCACCTCCGAACCCGGCACGCGGCCCGAGCCCGCGGCCGAGGCTGGAATCGACGTCTACGCCTGGCCGCAGAACGAGACGTCCACGGGCGTGGCTGCCCCGGTTCGGCGGGTCCAGGGCGCTGACGAGGGCTCCCTCGTGCTCATCGACGCCACGAGCGCCGCCGGCGGCCTCGACGTCGACGTCGCCGAGAGCGACGTCTACTATTTCGCGCCCCAGAAGAACTTCGCGTCCGACGGCGGCCTCTGGCTTGCGCTGTTCTCCCCGGCCGCACTCGAGCGCGTCGAGGAGATCAAATCCTCGGGCCGCTGGATCCCGGACTTCCTGGACCTCAAGACCGCGGTGGACAACTCGAAGCTCAACCAGACCTACAACACCCCGAGCCTCACGACCCTCGTGAGCCTCAACGCACAGGTCGAGTGGCTCAACGAGCAGGGCGGGCTGGACTGGGCCGCGAAGCGGACGGCCGATTCGGCAGGCCGGGTCTACTCCTGGGCCGAGGCCTCCGACTTCGCCACGCCGTTCGTCTCAGATCCTGCCGACCGCTCCAACGTCATCGCAACGATCGACTTCGATGACTCCATCGATGCCGCACAGGTGGCCAAGATCCTCCGCGCCAACGGCATCGTGGACACCGAGCCGTACCGGAAGCTCGGCCGCAACCAGCTGCGCATCGCGACGTTCGTGGCCATCGAGCCCGACGACGTCACGAAGCTCACGCAGTCCATCGACTACGTGGTCGGCAAGCTGCGAGGCTGAGAGCCTCATCAATCACAGAAGGGGGGGGGGGGGGCGCCCCCAGCGGCCGGGGGCGTGGTGTGTTTTATTCGGGTCGGTGGTTGAGCTTCTGTGGCCTATGTGGGGTGTGCGGGCCTCAGCCCCACCCCGCGCACGGCCGCCACCGA
>NZ_JBQCGQ010000062.1:0-4713 GCF_051955515.1 Sinomonas sp. | reverse complement strand
CAGCTCGCCGTCCACCGAATCGAGGGCGTCGAGGGAGGACCGGACGAGGAGCGCCACGGCGTAGACGGTGAGGGCGACGATCACATTCACCGGGTCGAGGATCCGCGTCCCGAGGAGCACCGGGAGGATGATGAACAGGGCGAGCGAGGGAACGGTGTAGAGGACCGAGCTGACCGTCAGGAGTACCGTGCGCCACGCGCGGTGTCGTCGCACGAGCTGAGCGAGCGGGAGGCTGAGGACAAGGCCGAGCACCAGCGGCACGGCGGCGAGCACGAAGTGCTGGCCAGCGAGACCGAGGATGCGGCCGAGATTGGCCGCCGCCCATTCCATTACGCCCCCTCGGGCACTGCCGCCCGCCGTCGCTCGGCCGCTGCGAGAACGGCCGTAGCGCCGACGGTCCCCAGGAAGCGGCCGTCGTCGTCCACCACCACGCCGCGGCCGGAGGGCGAGGACAGGGCGGAATCGAGGGCGCGGCGCCGCGTTCCCCCGGCCCGGTGCAGCGATCCCCCCGTGATCACAGCGCCACGAGAGACTGGCGACGCCCAGCCCGCGGGCCGGCCAGCCCCGTCGAGGATGACAGTCCACTCGTCAGGTGCCACGTCACTGAGCTGGGACAGCGCGACGGTGGGCGCTTCGTCGACGGCCAGGCCGCCGTCGTCATAGAACCCGAGGTGACGGAAGCCGCGGTCGCGGCCCACGAAGCCCGCCACGAACTCGTCCGCGGGAGCCCGGAGCAGTTCTTCGGGGTCTGCGACTTGGGCGAGCCGGCCCCCGACCGCGAACACGGCGATGCGGTCGCCGAGGAGCACGGCCTCGTCGATGTCGTGGGTGACGAAGACGATCGTCTTGCCGAGGTCGTGCTGGAGCCGGAGGAGTTCCCGCTGAAGCTCCTGCCGCACCACGGGATCCACCGCGCTGAACGGCTCGTCCATGAGCAGGATCGGCGGATCGGCCGCGAGGGCGCGCGCAACTCCCACTCGCTGCTGCTGGCCGCCCGAGAGCTGTGCCGGGTAGCGCTCGGCGAGCCCCTGCGAGAGGCCGACGACGTCGAGCAGCTCGCGCGCGCGGGCGCGCGCTTGGCGCCGCGAGACGCCGTTGAGGCGTGGAACCGTGGCGATATTGTCCATTACAGTGCGATGCGGCATGAGGCCGGCAGCTTGGAGGACGTAGCCCATCGAGCGGCGCAGACGGGCGGCGGGGAGCGTCGAGACGTCCCGGCCGTCGACGACGATCGACCCCGATGTGGGCTCCACCATGCGATTGACCATGCGCAGGGACGTCGTCTTGCCGCATCCTGAAGGACCGACGAAAACGGTGATCTGGCCCCGGGGCACGTCAAGGCTCAGCCGGTCCACCGCAATCGAGGCCCCATAGGCCTTGCTGACCACGCGGAACTCGATCATCGCTTCGGGCACTTCCGAACCTCGCTCCGGGCCTGTTCTCCGTTGGCTGTGCCGAGCCTACCAGCGGGTCACGACAGCGTCAGGATTCGCGTTCGGCGAGGTCGATCGTTCCAAAGACGGGGTCCCGGTCCAGGATCCGGACGTCCTCGATTCCCTGCTCGGCGAGCGCTGCGCGAAAGGCATCTTGGAGCGGCACCACGTTCATGCCGAGGCCGCTTCCCAAGATCACTGGGCCCTCGAGACCGAGCTGGCGGGCGACCTGGGCCGCCATGCGCGCCAGATCGTGTCCGGCCTGCCCGATCATGAACCGCGCTCCCGCATGCCCGACGTCCGCGGCCTCGACCACCACACGTGCCCTCTGGGCCCAATAGCGCCGGCCCGTCTCGGCCGCATGGAAATGCGCGATCAGCTCCCCGGGCTCGGCGAGGCCCGTGCTCTCGAGGAGGGACTGTGTGAGGGCGTCAGGCTCGAGTCCGAGGTTCATGCGGTGAAGGCTGTAGCGGACGGCTTCGCGTGCGAGCCAGTACCCGCTGCCCTCGTCGCCCAGGAGGTATCCCCACCCGCCGGCCCGGGCCTCGTTTCCGTCGTCGTTGGTTCCCCATGCCGCGGATCCGGTGCCGGCGATCACGGCGACGCCGGTGCGCGCGTGGCCGGCGGCCAGGAGGAGCCGGGAGTCGTGGACCACCGTGATCTCTGCCGAGGGCGCGTGCGGCCGGATGAGCGCGGCGAGCGCCTCCGCATCTGCCTCGGTGTCGATGCCACCGGATCCGACGAAGACGCGGGCCACGTCCGAGGCGTCGAGGACCGCGAACAGCTCGGCGAGGTTCGAGGCTGCCTGCTCGCGGGACACGTTCTGCACGTTTGCGCTCCCGGCCTCGCGGTCGTCGACCACCTCGCGGCCGACCACCTTGATGCCGCGTGTCTTGGTGCCCCCGATGTCGAGGCCGATCATGGCGTTGCCCCGGGTCGTCGCTGTGCTCACGTGCTTAGAGTAGTGGCCATGGACCGCGCGCTCCCCGCAGAACTGTTCGGCTCCGGCATCGTCGCCGCGCCCCTCGCCGGCGGCCCGAGCCGCCCGCAGCTCGCCGAGGCGGTGAGCCGGGCCGGCGGCCTGGGGTTCATCGCCGCAGGCTATAAGGCAGCGGACGCGTTCGCCCGGGAGCTCGAGGCGATGGCCGCGACCGGCCTCGCCTTCGGCGTGAACCTCTTCGTGCCGAAGGCCGAGGAGTACGACCGGGAGGCGATCCTCGCCTACCGAGAGCGGCTCCGGCCCCTGGCGGACCAGCTCGCCGTAGACCTCCCCGAGCCTCGCTGGGCGGACGACGACGGGTACCCAGCCAAGCTCGCGCTCCTCCTTGAGAGCCCGCCCGGCGTGGTGTCCTTCACCTTCGCGCTTCCGCCGGCCGACGACGTCGCGCGGCTGCGGGCGCGCGGCGTCTTCACCGTGCAGACCGTGACGAAGGCCGACGAGGCGAAGGCGGCGCAGGAGCTCGGCGTTGACGCCGTCGTCGTGCAGCATCCCGGGGCGGGAGGGCATTCCGGCGCGTTCCTCTCCGGCACAACCCCCGCCCCTGCCGGCCAGACGCTCGCCGAACTCGTCGCACAGGTGAGTGCCGCCGTCGGGCTTCCGCTGCTCGCCGCAGGCGGGATCGGCACCCCGGCTGACGCGCTCACCGCGCGCGACGCAGGCGACTCCGGAGTCCAGCTGGGCACGGTGTTCCTGCGCACTCCCGAAGCGGGGACGAACCCCGTCCACAGGGCGGCACTCGGTGATCCGGCGTTCGAACGGACCGCACAGACGCGGGCCTTCTCGGGGAAGTCCGCCCGGGGGCTCGAGAACCGGTTCATGCGGGACTTCGCGGATGCCCCGAGCGGCTATCCCGTGATCCACTATCTGACCGCGCCTCTGCGCGCGGCCGCGGTCGCGGCGGGCGACGCGCACGGGACCAATCTCTGGGCGGGCACTGGCTGGAGGTTCGCGCGCGACGAGCCGGCGGCGGACGTCGTCGCCCGTTTCGCGGGCTGAGCAAGAGCGGGCTGAGCAGAGCGCGTCAGAGGCCGAACGCGTCGAGCAGTGCCGCGGGCTCCTCCCTGAGGATGTGCTCACGGAAGAGACGCACCTGCAAGGGCTCGCCCACGATCTTCGGCCACACGAGCCCGATGTCCCGAACGGCGTCCGAGTCCTGGATCTCGAGCTCGACCCAGCCGAGTTCACTCGCATGCACGGCCGAATGCGTTGCCCGGGAAGGAGGGACGAGTGCGATCCCGAGCCCAGCGCTCACCAGTCCCAACAGTGTCCGTGAGTCCTGACCCTGAAACGCGATGTTGGGACGGACCCCCGCCTCCCGGAACAGCCGGTCCATGATGCTCCGCATTCCGTAGCCGCGCTCAAGCGCCACGAACGGCTCCCCGGCGGCCTCGGCAAAGCGCACACGGTCCCGGCGCGCGAGCCGGTGGTCCGCCGGGACAGCGAGCCGAAGCGGCTGGATGCACAGCGTCGCCGCATCAAGCTGCCGCCCCGCCGCAGGAGCCGGTGAGACGATGCTCAGGTCCACATCCCCCGAGACGAGCACATCGAGGCAGCGTTGCCGCGAGCCCTGGATGAGCTCGAAGCGCACGTCCGGATGGCCTTGCCGGAAGCTGCGGATGAGCGCCGGCACGGCGGCCTCGCCAAACGTCATCTGAAAGCTCAGGCGAACGAGCCCGTGCGCCTCCTGGCGCCGCTCGTGCAGCTCGTCGAGTGCGCTCTGGAGCCCGTCGAGCGCGGCGCGCACCGAGGGCAACAGCTGCTCGGCGGCCGGAGTGAGGCGGATCCCCCGGCCCTCCTTCCGCACGAGCTCGGTGCCGACGACGGCGGCCGCCCGAGCGAGCGCGCGGCTCACCGTGGGCTGGGGAACGCCGAGGAGCTCCGCAGCGGCCGTGACGTGCCTGGTCTGGCCCACGGCGTCGAGCACCGGCAGGAGCGGGAGCAGACGAGCCAGCTCGCCGCGAACGGTCGAATCATACATATCCGTCATATGATCCGCATCATAATGTATTGGACGCATGAAATCCGGGCTCCTACCGTGGAGGGGTGACCTCAACGCCTTTGCCGGTAGCCCGCGAGTGGGCGGGGCACGCGAAGGGCAGCCGCGGATACCGGCGGCTTCTCGCGGCCCTCGCGTTTGCGGGCGTCGCCACGTTCGCCCAGCTCTATTCCACTCAGGCCCTGCTCCCCCGCATCTCGGCAGACCTGCACGTCGACGCTGCCCAAGCGGCCCTCACGGTGTCCCTGGCGACGCTCGGCCTTGCCGTGGCCGTGCTGCCGTGG
>NZ_JBQCGQ010000061.1:0-12761 GCF_051955515.1 Sinomonas sp. | reverse complement strand
GCCTCTGAGTCACCCCTCGTCCAGGCGGCTGCGGGCACCTTGGGCTCGTCGGAGCCGCGGGTCCTCGTTCCGGCCATCGCCGCGGTGGTGGCAGGCGCCTTCGTCCTCAAGAGCCTGATGACCATAGCCTTCCGCTGGTGGCAGCTGGGCTTCACCGCCCAGCTGGAGACCGAGGCATCGACTGAACTCATGCGCCGCTATCTCCAGGCGCCGTATTGGGCGCATCGGCAGCGGAAACTCGGAGAAGTTCACCGAAGCATCGAGTCCTTCGTGCCGCAGACCTTCTCCCACGTCGTCCAAGGTTTTCTGAACTGGCTGACCGACGCCCTGACCTTGGCAGCGATCGCCGTCGTCCTGGTCTTCGTCTCTCCGATCGCTACGGCACTCGCCGTGCTCGTGATCGCTGGCTCCGGCTGGGCCGTCCAGCGCGTCCTGCGTCCGCGGTTCCGTCGGATCGGGGAAGTCGTTGCCCGGACGGAACTCGAAGCGTGGTCTGCCCTCATGCCGGGTATCAGCGGGTTCCGCGAGGTCCGGCTCGCGGGGGCATCCGCCATGCTCATCGCTCGGTTCAGCCGCGCGAAGACGGAGCGGGCAAGAGCTCGCCGCGAGCAATCCCTCGCTTCGGAGCTGCCGAAGTATGTGCTTGAGGTTTCCTTCGTGGTCGGCATCGGGCTCATCGCGGGAGTCCTGTTCGCCACCCAGGCGCCCGGTGAGGCTGTGGCGGTGATCGGGGTCTTTGCGGCTGGGTCGACCAGAATCCTGCCGACGGTCAATCGGCTAGTCGCCACCACGGGACTGATCCGCTCGGGGCAGCACGGGCTTTCGGTCCTCTGCACAGAGCTGAACGAGCTCGAGCAGCAGGGCCAGCATCCTGCAAGCCCGCCGTCCGTCCTCTACGACGGCGACATCGTCCTCGATCAGGTCACGTACTGCTTCCCTGACTCGCGGGAACCCGTCCTCCGCGACGTGTCCACGGTGATCAAACACGGGACCACCACGGCCTTTGTCGGTTCGAGTGGTGCTGGGAAGAGCACGCTCCTGGACCTCGTGCTCGGGCTTCTGGCGCCCACAGCCGGCATGGTTACCTGCGGGGGACGCGACATCCACGAAGATCTCAACGGCTGGTATTCGGGCATTGCCGTTGTCCCACAGGACGTCTTCCTCCTTGACGACACCCTGGAAGCCAACATCACGCTCGGTGAGGATGGCACCGCCGATCCCGAACGGCTCGGTGAGGCGGTCCGCCTTGCTCAACTCGGACCCGTCCTTGAAGACCTTCCTCGGGGCCTCAGCACGCGGCTCGGGGAGCGGGGCGTCCGCCTTTCCGGGGGCCAGCGGCAGAGAGTGGGAATCGCACGCGCCCTGTATCGGCGTCCGCGTCTGCTGGTCCTCGACGAGGCCACCTCTGCGCTCGACAATGCCACGGAAAAGCGGATCACCGAAACGATCGAAGGGCTGAGCGGTTTGGTGACGGTCGTCATCGTGGCGCACCGGCTCTCCTCGGTTCGCAAGGCCGGGACTGTGGTCTTCATGGCGGAGGGATCCGTTGCCGCCGAGGGGACCTTTGCCGAGGTCGAGGCGCAAAGTCCTCAGTTCTCCGAACTCGTCTCACTCGGGCGGGTCTAGTGGGGGCCGCAGACGCCCCTGAACTCAGGGGGCATCGGGTTTCCGCGGTCATTCCGCACTACGGCGAGCCAGCGCCGACCCTCGCCCTGGTCAGGTCCCTCCAGACGCAGGAATCGGTTCGCCCGGCAGGCATCATCGTGAGCGACGACGCCTCGCCCGTGCCCTTCCCAGACACCGAGGATGTCCTCGTCGTCCGTCGTTGCAGCAACGGGGGCTTCGGCTCGGCGGTCAACAGCGGCCTCGAGCAGGTGGAGACCGAGTTCGTGCTGGTGCTCAACAGCGACCTCGAGATCGGACCGACGTTCGTCGGCGACCTCCTCGCGGCTGCGCTCCCGTGGCAGCCCGCCGTGGTCAGCCCGCAGGTGCGAGGGCGCGACGGCGAGCCGCAATGGGTTGGGAGGCATTTCCCCACGGTTGGCCATCAGGCAATCGAGTGGCTCTCGCTTCTGGCCCGCCATCGCCACCGACCGCTCCTCCATGAAGCGGTGGGACACGACACCCGCTGCGCGGACGGTGTCTCGATTCCGGTGGATTGGCTGATGGGGGCGGCCCTGCTCATCCCTGTGAAGGAGTTCCGAGCCGTCGGCGGCTTCGATGAGAGATTCTTCATGAACTGCGAGGAGGTTGATCTCCAGCGGAGGCTGAGGGCCCGCGGCGTGCTGTCCGTCTTCGCTGGAGGAGTCGAGGTGATCCACGAGGGAGGCGGTTCGTCCGACCCCGAAGCGCGGCGGCAGTGGCTGGTGGAGTCGCGTCTGGCCTATGCGCGTAAATGGGGCGGCGAGCTTTGGCTTCGGTCAGCGCTCCTTGGGGCCTCGGCCGCGAACTTCGCAGTCAACGCGATCCGTCAAGCGGCAGGGCGGGAAGTCCGGGCGGCGGGCACCTTCCGGCAAGAAATCGGCTACCTGCGAAGGCGGCCTTCATGAGTCGCCACCCTCGTCTGCTCCTCGTGACCCCCGCCTTCCACGGCTACCACCGCTCGATCGGGCGTGCCCTCGAACGGCGTGGCTACGAGGTCGTGACACATTCGTACGACGCCTTCGAGACGCTCCGCGACAAGGTGCGCAACAAGGTGGCTGTTGAGCTGCCGCGCCGTCTCGGCGCGGACAGCCATGCGCACGCCGCGGCCTGGGCCACTCATCGCGCCCTCACTGCGCTGCGGTTCACTCGTCCGGACCGGCTCATCGTCGTCAAGGGGGACACCCTTGGCAATGCCTTCTGGGACGAGGTCGTCCGCCAGAAGTTGCCGCGGATCCTGTGGCTCTACGACGACCTAGCACGGCACCGCTACACGCACGACTTCCTTCGCGAGATCGGTCCGGTCGTGAGTTACGCCCGGAGCGAGGCAGAGCATCTTGTGGGGTGCGGAATCAATGCAACCTTCGTCCCGAACGCGTTCGATCCAGATCTCGCGGAACCCTCTGCTCGGCGCACCGGCGAGATCGTTTTCGTCGGCGCGCGCTACGCCAACCGGGTCGCCCTGCTCACGCGGCTCCGCCAAGCTGGGTTGCCTGTACGCGCGTACGGTCGCCAATGGTCACACCACCCCTTGGATCGGCTGCGGACGTGGGAAATTGGCCGCCCAGACGTGCCCGCCGAGCGCGATATCCCCCTCCCAACCGCCTACGCGATCCAGGGTGAAGCCGCAGCGGCCATCAATATCCACGGCCTGCAGGCGGGGCTTTCGATGCGGTCCTTCGAAGTTCCCGGTATGGGCGGCCTGCAGCTCGTGGATCGTGCAGACGTGGCAGAGTTCTACGACATCGGCACGGAGACTTTGGTCTTCGCGAGCGAGGAGCACCTGGTCGAACTCGCGGGGCGGGCGCAGCGTGACCACCTTTGGTCCGAGCGGATCCGCGCTGCCGGAAGGCGCCGAAGCCTGGCGGAGCACACCTTCGCGCACCGGGTCGGTCACGTGGACGGGCTCTGGGCATGACGTGCAAGGGGCTCATCTATCCGCGGGACCTCGAGGCGTGGAGGCGATGGCACAGCCGGCAGGCTCCGCTGCGACGGATCCGTGCCGGCCTCCGCCGTCGACCTCGCGCCGTGCCCTGGCTCGCGGTTCGCGGCACCTCGCCCGTGGTCCTCGTCGCTCTCGACGCCGTGACGCCCACCCAACTTTCCTCGCTGGTACGGCCGCTCGAGTTGCTGACCGATTTTGACGTCGCGGTCTTGGCTCCGGGCAAGCTCGGGCACCTTCTTCCCCCCGGTGCGTGGGACTGGCATCAAGCAGCTGAGGACGACTGGGTCCCGGAGGCGCTCGCCGGCGTACGTGCCGTGCTGTCGGTGGGCCATCACCTTCCGAACGGTGCGCTCGCCGATGTGTGGGCGGAGAAGCTCGGGGCTGAGCGCGTCGTCGTGCAGCACGGGCTGCTCAGTCCGCACGCACCGCCGCTGCCGGTCAACGCGCGCCTGCTCGCGTTCAGCGATGCGGACGCTGCGTTCTCGGCATCGGGGCGAGACGACGTCCTGAGAGCGACCGTCGGGTCCCAGCTGCTGTGGGCGGCGGGTTCGGAGGGGGTCGTCGCCCTTACAGCGGACGACGACGGCGCTCGCCCGCTCTATCTCGGTCAGCTCCACGGTGCGGAGCTTCCGCGGAGGGCCAAGGCGCGCGCGGCGGAGGCCTTCTGCCGCGCCCATAACGCCGAATACCGCCCGCATCCCGCCGAGGGTGACGTGGCCTCGCGCCTCCAGCACCGCCTCTGGGAGAGGGCAGGGATCGGGATCGATCGCGAGTCGCGGCCTCTCTCGGAGCTCAGCCGACCGGTGGTATCCGTGTTCTCCACTGGGGTTCTGGAGGCGGCGGCCCGAGGCCTTCCCGCCTGGGTTTCGTACCCCCGCCCGCCCCGATGGCTTGAGGAGTTCTGGGACCGATATTCCATGGGCCATTGGGGCAGAAGGCCCACGCTGGCACCTCCGCGCCCAGCGAGGGAACCAGCCGTGGCGGTGGCCGATCACGTGGCCCGGGCGGCCGGCCTTCAAGGCGTCAAGGACGCCTCAAGACATTCCAGAGGGAGAAGATGAGCATTCTGTGTGTGATACCCGTCCGGGGCGGGTCCAAGGGGGTTCCGCGGAAGAACCTTCGCGTCGTCGCAGGAAAGCCCCTCGTTGTGTGGACCATCGAGCAGGCGCTCGCCGCACGAGCCGACCTTGACATCCTCGTCTCGACAGACGATCCCGAAATCGCCGAGGTAGCCAAGGACGCCGGCGCGGACGTGCCTTTCCTCCGCCCTTCCACCCTGGCTCGCGACGAGACGCCGACCGAACCGGTGGTCCGCCATGCCATCGGAGTCCGCGTGGAGCAAGGCCGGCGTCCTGACGCCGTCATGCTCCTGCAGGCCACGTCACCCGTCCGTTTCGCCGGAACCCTCGACCGCGCCGTCGAGCAGTTCCACGCGACGGGCGTCGATTCCCTCGTCGGTGTCGTTCCCCAGACCCCATTCCTCTGGATGATGGGCGCAGAGCCTGTGGCGGCCTACGAACCGTCTCGGCGTCCTCGCCGGCAGGATCTGGCGCCCGAGGACTACGCCTACCGCGAGACGGGCTCGCTGTACCTCACGAAGACATCGCTCTACTCCGAATGCGGCAGCCGACTCGGCGGCAGGATTGGCCTCTTCGTCATGGACGAACGCGAAGGAGTCGACGTCGACACGGAGCTGGACCTGCTGATCGCGGAACAGCATCTTGACTGGTTCCGTTGCGAACTCGACGGGGGCGAGCGGGCATCATGATCGTGGAACGCGACATCGCGCGATACGTGGTCTTTGCCGAAGATCCCGTCCTTTCCGCGCTCCACAAGATCAGCGCCAACCAGGAACGGATCGTGTTCTGCGTCGACGAGCACGGCGTTCTGAGGGGTTCGCTGTCCGACGGCGACTTCCGGCGCTGGATCGTGGAGAATCCCGGCGCGGATCTCGGCGCGTCCGCACTGGCCGTGGCCAATCGAGCTGTCCGCAGCGCACATCACAAGAGCCCACCGGCGGAGCTCCGTTCCCGCATGTCCTCCGGGGTCACTCATGTCCCGCTCGTCGACGACCGTGGACACCTCATCGCCGTCGCCGTCGACCGTGCAGATGTCCTGCGCCTCGGCACGCACGACGTCGGGGAGGGGCTTCCAGCGTTCGTCATCGCCGAGATCGGCAACAACCACAACGGGTCAGTGGATCTTGCCCGCCGATTGGTGGACCTCGCCGCCGACGCGGGCGCAGACGCCGTGAAGTTCCAGCTCCGCAATCTGGACGCCCTCTATCGACAGGGGAGTGCTTCGAGCGCGGGCGAAGACCTCGGGGCCCAGTACACGCTTGATCTCCTCTCGCGGTTCTCCCTCCCCGCTGAGGCCCTCTTCAGGGTCTTCGATCACTGCCGGGACAGGGGAGTCGACGTGATGTGCACCCCCTGGGATACGCCGAGCGTGGCCGCCCTGGCCGATTACGGCATTCCGGCCCTCAAGATCGCCTCGGCCGATCTCACCCATCACTCGCTCCTGCGCGACGCCGGCTCACGCGGACTTCCGCTTGTCCTCAGCACAGGGATGTCTCGCGAGGACGAAATTCGCGAGACTGCCGCCCTTCTGCGCGGCCTCGGCACGTCGTTTGCCATGCTCCATTGCCAGTCGGCGTATCCGGCTCCCTACAAGGACGTCAACCTCGCGTACATGGACCGGCTTGCCGAGATCGGGCAGTGCATCGTGGGGTACTCCGGGCACGAGCGGGGGTACCACGTGCCGGTGGCAGCAGTGGCGCGCGGAGCGAAGATCATCGAGAAGCACTTCACGATTGATGTGGCGATGGAGGGGAACGATCACAAGGTTTCCCTCCTCCCCGACGAGTTCGCCGAGATGGTCCGCTGGATTCGGGAGACTGAGGAATCGATCGGCGAGAGCTCGCCGCGGGAGGTCTCGACGGGCGAGCTCATGAATCGCGTCAATCTGGCGAAGTCGCTGGTTGCCGCTCGCCCCCTCTCGAAGGGTCAGGTCGTGCGCGAGGCCGATGTCGACGTCAAGAGTCCGGGACGGGGGCTGCAGCCCAACGCACTGCCGCAGCTGCTCGGACGCACGCTCCAGCGGGATCTCGCGCCAGGCGACTTCTTCTTCGCCGGTGATCTGGCCGATGTTGTGCCGTCGGCGCGTGACTTCGCGTTCAGGCGGCCATGGGGATTGCCCGTCCGCTATCACGATCATGCGGCGCTCATTCGCGACTGCACACCGAGCTTCCTGGAGTTCCACTTCTCCTATAAGGACCTCGAGGTCGATGTCGACTCCGTGTTCACCGAGCCGCTCGACCTGGCCTTCACCACCCACCTCCCGGATCTCTTCTCGGGTGACTTCATCGTGGACCTTGCCTCGCTGGATGACGGGGTGTGGGAGCGATCCATCGCCGAGGTCCAGAGGAGCATCGAGGTCACCCGCGCGCTCACCCGGTGGTTCCGACGTGCTGATGAGCCGATCATGGTCGTGACCATGGGCGGCTTCACGACGGATGGCCACATCGCGACCGAACGCCGCCCAGCCATGTACGAGCGGATCGCTAGCGCCCTTGCCCAGCTCGATACCGCTGGCGTCCGGCTCGCCGCCCAGACCCTGCCGCCCTACCCCTGGCTCATGGGCGGCCAGCAGTTCCACAACCTGTTTCTGGATCCAGCCGATACCGCGGAATTCGCGAGTTCTACCGGGGTTGGACTCTGCCTCGATATCTCCCATTCCAAGCTGGCAGCAAACCATCTCGGAATGCCTTTCTCGGAGGCCGTCGAACGGCTCGCACCGCACGCGATTCACCTGCACCTCGTCGACGCGAAGGGGGTAGACGGCGAAGGGATCCAAGTCGGCGAGGGCGAGGTTGACTGGGGCTCCCTCGCGACGCAGCTCGATCGCCTGGCCCCCGGGGTGGGATTCATTCCGGAGATCTGGCAGGGGCACGTGAACAGCGGCGAGGGCTTCTGGACAGCGCTCGAAAGGCTCGAGCAGTGGTTCTGAAAGGGCGACGGCGGTCTCGGCACCTGAGCGGCCACCCCACCACCCTCTGGGCCGTGCCAGTGGGTGAACTCGGCGGCGTCGCGCGACACGTCCTCGATGTGGCCGCCGTCGGGATCCCGGGTTGGCGTCTGATCGTCCTGTGCCCCGAAGGTGAACTAGCGCGGCGGCTGCGGGCGGCGGGAGCAGCGGTGGTCACTGGCCCCTTTGGCCCCGCGGCCGGACTTGCCCAATCGGTACGGACTCTGCGCCGCCATCTCGCGACGATTCAACCCGACGTCCTCCATTCCCACCTCGCCTATGCTGACGTCGCCGCGGCAGCCGCGAGGGTTCTGACCGGAACCTCTCTGGCCACGACAGAGCACGGCATCGCGGGAGACGAAAAGCTCTACCACCGTACGCGGCGGAGGGCACGAGCCGCAGCGCTGGTGCATTCATGGCGCCTCCGAACGACGGACGTCACGATCGCGGTTTCACGGGCGACGCGTCAAGCCATGCTGGAGAAGTGGCGTCCGCGCATGGAGCCTTTGGTCATTCCGAATGGCGTGGACGCCAGGAGACGTCCCGAGTCGCAGAAAGCCCCTTCGTCGCCCCAGGTTCTCTCGCTCTCACGCCTTTCCCCGGAGAAGCAGCTCCCGGAACTCCTCCATGCCTTCGCGGAACTCCACCGGTACGATCCAAGCGCGCGTCTCACGGTGGCGGGGGAGGGTCCTGAGCGAGAGGCAGCGGAGGCGATGACCAAGGCTCTGGGCCTCGAGCGTGTCGTGTCGTTCCCCGGATTCCTCGAGGCGTCGCAAGCGATGTCTGCGGCGGACGTCGTGGTCCAGCTCTCGGCCTGGGAGAACTGTTCCTACACGCTGCTCGACGCTGTTGCTGCGGGCCTCGGTGTCGTGGCGACCCCTGTGGGAGGCAATCCCGAGATCCTGCCCGAGGCCTGTCTGGTACGGGCCTCGGATTCGCGGGCGGTGGCCGCCGCCATTGTCAGCCAGACGAGGACAGATGCGCGGCCCGTGTTGCCTGACGGCTGGCCCACGCGGCAAGACATGACGACGCGAATAGCCGCGGCATATGGAGCGCTGCGGTGATCGCTGCGGGGGTCGCGATCCGGGAGAAGTCCGCGGCACGACGGGAACGCCTGAGGTTCGTCGAATTCAGTCTGTTCTTCTTGCTGATCTTCGACGGCTTGGGTGTACCCGTACTGCCTGTTTCGGTTCCCCTTTCGGAGGTGGCGGCCGTCGCCTTGGTTGCCTTCGGTGTCTTCCGCTCGCCTATCCGGCCCCTGACTCGGTATGGCTGGTACCTGCCGTTCTGGGTGATCCTGCTTGCTTATTGCGTCGTGGAGTCCTGGGTCAATGAGGTGGACTGGTTCAGACGTACCGTCCGCCTTGTGGTGATGGTCGTGCTGTCCCTCCAGATCGCCACCGGGAGGCTGGACGTGTGGTCTGGGCTGCGGGGCTTTCTCGTCGGACTGGCCGTCAACGTGCTGCTCTTCTACCTGCGGCTCGCCCCGGACGGCTATGGGGGGCTTCTCACAGGATTTCTGGGCGACAAGAATGTCGCGGGCCTGTTCTATGCGACAGTGCCGCTCCTCGCGCTGCCGTTTGTCATTCGCGCGCGTTGGCGCGTTGCTCTGCTCGTCTTTGCTGGGGTGACCGTCTTCCTGACGGGCTCGCGGACCTCGATTGCCGCGCTCGCCGCCGCGGCTCTGTGGGTGCTGGTGCGACGGCGGCTTCCGCTGCCGTTTCATCTCCCGATGTTCGCTGCGCTTTACGCAGGAATTCAGTATCTTGAGGCGAATTTTGCCCACGCCTGGATCTTCAGCGACCGAACTGGCACCGATCTCCTCCGATCGCGCATAGACGAGGCGTCGTGGCAGAAGGCCGAGGCTGCGCCGCCCTACGGACTGGGACTCGGTGAGGCCACTGTGGACCTCGAAGGGAGGTCGTGGTTCTTCCACAACTCATTCCTCGGGCTCTATGTCGAAGGGGGCTGGGTCCTTCTCATCGCCGTCACCGGTGTTCTGGTCGCCATCGCGCTTCCGCTCCTCAGAGCGACGCATCTGCGTCCGCCGACTGCATTAGAAGCCGCCGCAATTGTGCTGCTATTTTGCGCGTCACGGCTTGGTGAAGTTCTCCTCGCGCTTCCCGCATTCCTCCTTCTGGGCTGCGTTATGGCAATAGGACTGAATCGACGATTGGCTGGACCGAAATACGAACAAGCCGTTGGGGCGTTGAAAGAATGAATATATCTATCGGGGCAATATGATGCCGTGCACGTCGGCGGGGCGGACCTCTCCGGTCCTCGTCCTCGGGCGACGTGGTCGGCTCCGGCGTGTTGGATGCTGCGCCTGCGTGCCGGCCGATCGGAGCGGCTACTCTCGTCAGTAGTGCATTCCATCCCCGGGCACGCGATCATTCGGTGGTTGCCGCCAATTCGATGAAGCGTGTCCGGTGTACGGGCATGAAATTTGGTAGTCGAGTGACATGGGGACAATGAACATGACAAATCCTCCTTCTGATTTCCCGGTCGTCCTCGCAGCCAACAATGGCGATATCGCCGGTGGCGAGGTCATGCTCCTTGCGGTCGCCGAGGCCCTCCGCGACCTCGGGATGGAACCGCTCGTGGTCGGCATGGACACTCCCGCTGGCCTCGTCGAAACGGCGAGGAACCGCGGCTTCACGGCCGAGGCGCTGCGCGTGCGAAGCCGCATCGAGTACATGCATGTGCTGCGGCGCTGGCGCAAGGAGCACCCCGAGGGGGTGCTGTGGTGCAACGGGCTGGTCCCGGCCACGGCCACGTCCGGAATGTCCCGGCGGATCGTCCACCTCCATCAGGTTCCGGCGGGACCGCAGCGTGCTGCCGTGACGGTCGCCCGCCTCGGGGCGATGGCCACGGTGGTGCCATCCGAATTCATGGCCAGCAGGATCTCGGGTGCGAGGGTCCTCCATAATTGGTCCCCCGCCCTTGAGCGGGTCGTCGTTCCCCGGGGCAAGGGTCCGCTCCGCCTTGGATTCCTGGGCCGCCCGTCAGAGGCGAAGGGAGTCCACATCCTGGCCGACGCGATCACCTTGCTCCGCCGGACCGGTCAGGCAAAGTACTTCCTCCGGGTGGCCGGGGAGCCGCGCTTTGTCGACGCGCGGGAGCGAGCTGTCGTTGAGAACCGTCTGCGGAGGCTCTCAGGTTCGGTCCAGCAGCTCGGCTGGATGGTCCCGGACGAGTTCTTCGGGACGATCGATATCCTCGTGGTGCCATCGCTGTGGGAAGAGCCGTTTGGGCTTGTGGTGACCGAGGCGATGTCGGCGAAGGTGCCGGTTGTTGTCTCGGACGCCGGAGCGCTCCCAGAGGTCGTCGGCCCGGACCATCCTTGGATTGCCCGAGCAGGAGATCCGCGCTCGCTCGCTGATGCCATTGCCGCGGCGGCCGCCGCGCTGCCGGCGAGCGACGTCGTCGAACGCGCCCACACGCGATGGGCCGAGCGCTTCTCGCCGGTCGTCGGGAGGGAGGCCCTTCGCGAACTGCTCAGCTCCCTGGGGCTGTTGCCGGAGGGGACGGCGGCGCCGAAGGCGGAGGCGGCCACATGACGGTTCCGGCTGCGTCCGTCATTGTGCCCACCCGCGGCGGTGCGCGGCGTCTGCCCGTTCTGCTCTCCGCACTGGCTGCGCAGGACACGGCGGACTTCGAAGTGCTCGTCGTCGTAGACGGAGACATCGACGGGAGCGAGGAGGAGGTGAAACGCTGGCGGGATCTGCTGGACGTCCGGACGATCGTCTTTCCGGAGAACAGAGGGCGATCGGCCGCCCTCAACGCCGGGGCGGAGGCCGCGAAAGGCCGGATCCTCATCCGTTCCGACGACGACCTCGAGCCCCTTCGAGGGTTCGTGTCGGGGCACGTGACCCGCCATGCAGAGGGCCCTTGCGGCGTTGTCGGTCTCACCGCCAACGTGTTGCCCGAGACGCCCTACGCCCGCGCCTATGGAAGGAAGGCCGACAAGCGGGCGCTCGCCGAGGCGCTCGCCCTTCCGCCAGAGAGAACCTGGAGGCTCTGGGCGGCCAACGTCTCGGTCAGCGCCAGCGTGCATCACAAGCTCGGCGGCTACGACCGCCGTTATCGACGCTACGGGTGGGAGGATGTGGACTTCGGCTATCGGCTTCACGCCGCGGGGATCCCGGTCGTCGTGGCGCCGGAGCTCATCGCGCGCCACCACGGCGCGTCGACCACCACTGCTGTCCGGGCTCTTCGGGCGCTCCATTCGGGCGCGGCCCGCGAGGCTTTCGAGGACATCCACGGACGCGGGGCTCTCGGTGACCGGGGGCCCGAGGGCGGGCTGTGGAATCGGATGGTCGGCGTAGCCAGCACCCTCGCCACCGAGCGGACCCTTCCAGCGTACGGCCGGGCGGTCGATGGGCTCGCCCGGCTCCTGCCGGCGGAGGTAGCGGAGAAGCTCATCGCGCTCGGCGTCGAATCAGCGGGGCTCGCCGGGATCCGCTACCCGCAGCGGGCACGGGCCGCATTCTGAAGGGCGTTTCACGGGGGAATCAGGTGGCGGAATCACACGGGGGGGGAAACCATGGGGGAGAAGCAGCCTGTTGTCGCAATCGCACACGACTACCTGACGCAGCGCGGAGGCGCGGAGCGAGTGGTGCTCGCGATGCTCCGGGCCTTCCCTGAGGCGAAGATCTACACCACGCTCTACGACCCCGACGGCACCTATCCCGAATTCCGTACCGCCGACGTGGTGACCTCACCGCTGAACCGCCTCCCGGTCTTCCGTCGGAACCATCGCTCCGCGCTGCCGCTCCTCGCGCCGGCGGCGCATGCGCTCAAGGTTCCCGCCGACGTCGTCATCACTTCCTCGAGCGGGTGGGCGCACGGGTTCCGGACCGCGGGGCGGAGGCTGGTCTACTGTCATTCGCCGGCGCGCTGGCTCTACCTCTCGGACCAGTACCTTGGCGCTGAAAAGAAACGGAATCCGGCGGCGCTCGCCCTCGCCTCCCTGAAGCCCTTGCTGGTCCCGTGGGACCGGTGGGCAGCGACGAGAGCGCACCGTTATGTGGCCAACTCGACGGTGGTGAGAGAGCGCATCGGAGAGGTCTATGGCTTCGAGGCGGCCCTCTTCCATCCGCCGCACAGTGTGGATGTCGCAGGGCCCGCGGAGCCCGTCGAAGGCCTC
>NZ_JBQCGQ010000060.1:0-3979 GCF_051955515.1 Sinomonas sp. | reverse complement strand
CCTTCCCCAACGACCCCTGCCTCGTCGTCGTCTTCTCCTGCAGCGTGGAGAATCCCGACGCCGACATCGTCCTCCTCACCTTCCGATGCGGACAGTGCACCTGAAAATGCCACCCCTGGTCTCTTCAACAATGTCGCTCAGTGAAAAAGGAGGCGGCCGCTATGCCGCTCATTTCCACGATCAAGAAGAACCGAGTGAGCTCACTGCTCCTCGCCGGGGCCCTTGGGCTCATGGCTGCTGGCGTTGCCACGAGCCCTGCGCTCGCCAGTCCGCCGTCCGGCGACACCTCGCACAAGGTGACGATCTGCCACGCCACGGGCTCCGAGACGAATCCCTTCGTCGCGATCACCGTCGACAAGGCCTCGATCGCAGAGGCGCACGGAGAGCATCAGGACCAGCGGGACATCATCCCCGCGTTCACTTACGTGAACGGCAAGGGCCAGACGATCTCGTTCCCGGGGCTGAACTGGACAACGTCCGGCAAGGCCATCTGGGACAACGGCTGCAAGGTTCCGAGCCCGACGCCGAAGCCGACGAAGACGCCTCATCCGACGCCTACGCCTACCAAGACTGAGACGAAGACGCCGACCCCGACGCCGACCGAGACCAAGACTGTGACCCCGACGCCGACCGCCACGCAGAGCACGACTGCTCCGGTGGTGCCGGGAGTCGGCGGCTCGACCGCGCCTGCTTCGGGCGCCGTCGTCGCCGCGGGAGGCGTCGGTGCTGCCGTGGGTGCGGGTGCTGGAGTTGGTGCCGGGGCTGGCGCCGGTGCCGGAGCTGGCGAGGTGACCATCCAGGCGCAAACCGGGGTCGGTGCTCCTGCCCCCGATTCGACCGTCTCCACGTCCCTGTTCGCGTCAGGCCTGCTCCTGCTCCTGTCCCTCATCGGGGCCAAGGCCGCACGCCCGCGTCGTGGACGCCACGCATAGCAGTTGCCTTCTGCACCGGGTGGCGCGGGTTGCGCGACCCGTTCTGCTGCCCGGGAAGGGCTAATCTATCCCAATGCAAGATCGCGCCGAGCCCCTCTACCAGCAGATCGTGGAGCGGCTGCGGGCAGTCCAGCAGCGCGGGTCCGCGCAGCAGAAGGTTGAGGCGGACACGTGGGCGCCGCTCGTCGACGCACATCGGCCCTCCGGCGAATACGTGGGGCAGCCGTGCTGCAAATGCGGGCAGCCCTGGCCGTGCCCTATTCTGCGGGAGACTCTGGCGGCGGAGTTCTTCCCGCAGCTCTAGCCTCCTCAGAGGCCGCCTTCCGATAGTGGCGGTTCCGCGCGCGGAGGACGACGGCGGCCAGCACCGCCGCGATGACCGAACCTGCGAGGATGGCGACCTTCGCGTGGTCGTCGTGCACCGAACCCGCACCGAATCCGAGCTCGGCCACGAGCAGCGAGACGGTGAAGCCGACGCCGGCGAGGAGCGCAAGGCCGAACACGTCGATCCAGGCCAGGGAAGGATCGAGACCCGCGTGCCGCGACTTCGTCACGAGCCACGTGGCCCCGAAGACTCCCGCCGTCTTGCCGACGACGAGTGCAACCACGATGCCGATGGCCACCGGATCGGCGAGCGCGCCTCTCATGCCGTCCCAGCCGCCGACTCCCACCCCCGCCGAGAAGAACGCGAACACGGGTACGGCAACGCCCGCCGACAGCGGACGGAAGCGGTGCTCGAAGTGCTCGGCGAGCCCAAGCCCAGCTCCGGGGCCGCCTGCCTTTTCACTCCGGACCACGGGCACGGCGAAGCCGAGCAGGACGCCCGCGACCGTCGCGTGGATCCCCGAGGAGTGCATCAGGACCCACGTCGCCGCGGCGAGCGGGAGGAGGAGGTACCACGCGCGGACGCGCCGCTGTACGAGCCAGGTGAACAGGGCGAGTGGGACGAGGGCGAGCACCAGGAACAGAAGATGCACTCCGCTCGAGTAGAAGACGGCGATGATGGCGATCGCGAGCAGGTCGTCCACCACCGCGAGGGTGAGGAGGAACGTGCGCAGTGCGGCCGGCAGGTGGGTGCTGAGGACGGCGAGGACGGCGAGAGCGAAGGCGATGTCGGTCGCCGTCGGAATGGCCCAGCCGCGGAGGGCATCGCCTCCGCTGGTCAGGTTGACCGCGGTGAAGAGGATCGCCGGCAGGGCGACACCGCCACAGGCGGCGACAACGGGAACGACTGCGGTCGCGGGGCGACGGAGATCGCCCGCGACGAACTCGCGCTTGAGCTCGAGGCCGGCCACGAAGAAGAAGATCGCCAGCAGGCCGTCCGCGGCCCACTCGCCCATGGTGAGATCAAGATGCCAGGGCGCGTATCCCAGTCGGAAGTCGCGGAGTGACTCGTACGACGAGGACCAGGGCGAGTTCGCCCATGCCAGGGCCACGACCGTCGCGAGGAGAAGAAGGGCGCCGCCGACCGTCTCCTTGCGGAGGATCTGGCTGATGCGGCGGTATTCGGAAGAGGGCGGCGGGGGGAGGACCATGAGGCTCCTGGTGATGTCGACGTCGAGGACCACGCCGACCAGACTTCCCGGCACACCTGTACTTCCAGTCTAGCGAGGCGCTGCTCCGCAGCTGTCGTTCTGAGCCCTCACAACGAAAGCTGCGGAGCACACGCCCCTCAGGCGAACAGGGTTCTCACACCGACGACCGCCACGGCGACGCCGAGCGTCACCGAAATGGCCACGAGGAAGATGTGCACCGTGAGGAAGCGCGTCGCCCGCCCGGACTCGTCACGCGCGCGGGGATCCTTCATGACGCGGCGCAGAAACTGCGGCCACACCACGATGCTCCAGACGCCGGCGATGATGAGGAGCCACGAGAGGGCGGCGGGCAGCTGCATCAGTGGATCTCGCCCGCGAGCCAGGCCTCGGCCTGGGTGGCCTCGATGTTGAGGGCCTTCCCGACGAACGGCTCGGCCGCATCGGCGATCTTCCCGCCCAGCAGCGGGATGGAGCTCGAGACGGTGCCCGAGAGCTCGAGGCGGGTGCCGGCCCCTTCGGAAACGAGGCGCTGGACGGCGGTGACGTCCACAGGCGCACCGGCGACCTTGACTGAGATGTCGGAGTGCCGCGAGCCGTCGGCGTCCGGCGCGGACCACTTCTCGACCTGCGTGACCGTCAGGTGCTCGCCCACGAACTTCTTCGCGAGCTCGGGGAGCCGGCCGGTCGGGACCTGCCGCACGATCGTGGCCGTGAAGGCGCTCGCGGTGTCGCCGTCGACGGTGAACGATTCGAGCTTGCCGCCAACGAGCTCGCTCACGTGGCGCTGGAACGCCTCGTCGGCGAAGACTGCGGCAACCTGGTTGACCGGGTGGTTCAGGGTAGTGGTGGCTTCGAGGGCCATGGAGTCCTTCCAATCTGTCTGGGCTCAGGCGCTCGGCGGGGATGAGCGCCGTGGACCATCCTAGGTGCCCTCGCGACGCCTCCGAAGCCACAGGGCTGCGATCACGGCCCCAACGAGCGCCCCGCTCGTATTCGCGAGGACATCCAGGACTGAGCCCGTGCGCTCCGGGAGGACCAGCCATTGGGTGAGCTCGATCGCCGTCGAAATCCCGCACCCGAGGGCGACCGCCCACAGCACCCGCCGGGTCACGAGGACCGCAAGGATGCCGAACGGCACGAAGAACGCGACGTTCGCGAGCCATTCGAACAGCGAGTAACCGATCCAGTTCGGGACGCCGTGCCGGTGGAGCCACAGGAAGACTTGGGCAATCGTCTTCGACGCCGGCCGATCCACCGGGGTGGGCCAGAAAACTACCCCTGCGATGAACGCGAGGTAGAGCGCCCCGAGCACGCGCACGACCGGTCCGGGGGGCCGGGGTACGGAGATCTCGCTCATCGGGTCCATCCTAGGGGTTCACGCCACGCTGTAGGCTTGGAGTAATCCCCGGGCTTGCCGCTTACCTATATGGCGCTGTTCCGGGTTTTCTGTGCTGCCCTGGAGGATCCTGTGTCCGTCGATGTGCTCCCGCCGACATCCCTCGAAGGCCTGCG
>NZ_JBQCGQ010000059.1:0-6470 GCF_051955515.1 Sinomonas sp. | reverse complement strand
GTCTACTTGAGAGTCTACTCATCCTGCAAGGCTCAGTTCAAGGGCCACCGCTTCCCCAAAGCTGTCTCGGGGGGCCGCCGCCCCGGGCGGGGGGGGGGGGGGGGGGGGTGGGGGGGGGGTGGTGGGCGGGGGGGGGGGGGGGGTGGGGGGGGTGCGGGGCCGCGCCCCCCCCCCCCCCCCCCCCCCCCCCCCCCACAACTCGGGGGGAGTGCGGCTAGCCGTTGATGATCTGGGGCTGGCCGAGGTGCTTGAGGCCTTCGGCGCCGAATTCGAGGCCGTAGCCGGACTGCTTGGCGCCGCCGAAGGGGATGCGGGGGTCGACGGCGCCGTGGGCGTTGATCCAGACGGTGCCGGCCTCGATGCGGGCCGCGACCTCGCGCGCCTTCTCGGGGTCGGCGGACCATACCGAGGCCCCGAGGCCGACCTCGAGGGCGTTGGCCATCTGAACGGCCTCGTCCACGGTGGAGTACTTGATGATCGGCAGGGCGGGGCCGAACTGCTCCTCGGCGACGAGCGGGTTGTCGTTGTCGATGTCCGCGACGAGGGTGGTGGGGTAGAAAAAGCCGGGCTGGTCCTCGTCCGGGTTGCCCCCGAGCAGGACGCGGGCGCCGGAGGCCTTGGCGGCCTCGACCAGGCCGGCGACGATCTGGTACTGCGCCTTGTTCTGCAGCGGGCCGAGCACGTTCTGCTCCTCGAGGCCCACGCCCATCGGCACGGCCGCGGCGTATTCGGTGAGCGCGTCGCAGACCTGGTCGTAGAGGTCCTCGTGGACGTAGAGGCGCTTGAGCGCAGCGCAGGTCTGGCCGGTGTTGATGAACGCGCCCCAGAACAGGCCCTCGGCGATGGCCTTGGGGTCGGCGTCGGGCAGGACGATGCCGGCGTCGTTGCCGCCGAGTTCGAGGGTCAGGCGCTTCACCGTGTCGGCCGAGGAGCGGATGATGGCCTTGCCGGTCGCGGTGGAGCCGGTGAACATGACCTTGCCGATGGCAGGGTGGGTGGTCATCGCAGCGCCGACCTCGCGGTCGCCCGAGACCACGGAGACCAGGCCCTCCGGCAGCGCGCCATTGATCACGCGCACCAGGGCCAGCACGGACAGCGGGGTGTACTCGCTGGGCTTGACCACCACGGCGTTGCCCATGCGCAGGGCGGGGGCGATCTGCCAGACAGTGATCATCATGGGCCAGTTCCAGGGTCCGATCGCCCCGATGACCCCGATGGGACGGTAGTGCAGCACGGCGCGGGTCTGGCCGTCGTCGACCAGCGTCTCAGGTTCGAGGGGAGTGGCGGCGGCCGCCCGCAGCCACGCGGCGCACGCGCCAACCTCGAAGCGGGCGTTGGGGCCGTTGAGCGGCTTGCCCTGCTCGCGGGAGAGGATCCGGGCGAGCTCCTCGGCGTTGGCCTCCACGGCGTCGGCCGCCGCGTTCAACGCAGCCGACCGGGCCTCGTGCCCCACGGCGGCCCAAGCCGGCTGGGCGGCCTTCGCCGCGGCGATAGCAGCCTCGAGCTCGGCGAGCCCATGCACCGGGGCGAGGCCGACGAGTTCGCCGGTGGCCGGGTCCAGGATCTCCCGGCCTGGCTCGCCCGGGGCCGGGGCGATCGCGTCGAGCAGGGAATCCGTCTGCTGCAAGGTGGTGTCCATGAGTCCTCCGCGGTGAGTCTGGCGTTGCGTTGCCTCAAGTCTGGGCGGGGGTGCAGCCCGAGGACTTGTCCGCCGGTGAAGGCCTCTTGTCAGAGCACGCATGATTCGGGGAGTGTGGTCGAGTCGGCGCGGGGTACGGACCCCGTGGCACACCTCATCGACCCGAAGGCGGACTTGTGACCCCTCAGCCAACCCTCGTCGTCCTGGCCTGTCCCGGCGCTGGCGCCGTTGACGTCGTCGTCCTCGATCCCGAGACCGGCCAGCTCGAGCCTGCCTCGCGCACGGAGGGACTCGAAGGTGTCGCGGCCCTCGCGATCGACGCCCATGGCACCGCGTACGCCGGGTGCAACTCGCCCCAGGGTCCCCTCCTCGTGGAGCTTTCGCTCGGGCGCGACGGCGTCGTCGCGCAGGGAACGTCCGTCGACCTGCCCGTCACCACCTGCTTCCTCTCCCTCGAGCCAGGCCATCCGCACGTCTTCAGTGCCTCCTACGGCGACCACCGGCTGGACCGCGTCACGATCCCCGGCGGTCCCCACGGGGAGCGGATTCTCACCTTCGACTCGGGGCGCAACTCGCATTGCGCTGCGCTCAGCCCCGACGGCAAGTTCCTCTACGCGACGTCACTGGGCGACGACCGGGTGAGCTGGTTCTCGGCTGATTCGTTCGCCGGTCAGAGCGAGGCGGACGACGGCGGCATCGCCCCCGCGGGCCAGGTCGCTGCCGAGACGGGGTCGGGTCCGCGCTACCTCCGGCTCAACGCCGCCGGAGACCGGGCCTACGTGGTGCACGAACTGTCCGGCGAGGTGGCGGTCTACGGGCGGGACGCCCAGACGGGCGGACTCGAGCTGAGGCAGCGGATCTCCGCCGTCGAAGGCCTGGGCCTCAAGCCGGGCGTGGTCCGCGGCGCCGACACACCGGATCCCGGGAACGAGGTCGTCTGGGCTGCCGACCTCCGCCTCACGCCCGACGAGCGCTTCCTCTTCACCACCGAACGTTCCACGAGCACCGTCGCCGGATTCGCCCTCGACTCCGAGGGCAGCCTCGACTTCCTCGGCTGGACCCCCACGGAGACGCAGCCGTGCGGGAGCGTCATCGACCCCTCCGGCCAGTTCCTTCTGGTCTGCGGCGAGGGATCCAGCTACGTGACCGCGTACCGGATTGGCGACGATGGATCGCTTACCGCCACCTCACGGGCCGAGACGAGCCGCGGCCCGGTGGCCGTGGAGTGCTGGCGTCCCTGAGACAGGCCCTAGCCGGCTGCCCGACGAGGAGCGACGAACCGCCCTCGAACGTAGGGCCTTAAGACCCTACGGACACACTGTTTCCGTGCGGCAGAGTCTGATTCGATGCGGGGGCTGCCAGTCCTTCGCACATATATTCGCTCTTTACAGGCGAAATGGACATGTCTAAAGATAGTAGCTACGCGCGAAGGACAGGCCATGCCGGGTCTCGGCACGGGCGGTTGCGCGGACCGTCCTGTGCTGGAGGGAGGACCCTGAACCAATGAGTGGTGTGGCGTTGGTCGTCGATGCGCGGCGCCTAGGTGCGTCGAGGGGAGCGGGCGCCAACGCGCTGTGGCGCATGAGCGCCGTCGCGAGCGACCGCGCCCTGTTCGCGCGGCCCAGCAGCAGGGAGCAGGCGCGCGTCATCGGGCTGCTGCCGCAGGCTTCGTTCCTGCCCGCGACCACCGCTGAGACCGGATGGTGGAAGATCGATGCGGTGCTCGACTTCATGGCCTGCCGCGGCCTCGACCGGGTGGTGTGGCTGGACGGTGAACTGCCGACCTTCGACCCACGCCTCGGCGTGACGTACCGCGAGGCGGCCGAGGATGCCCTCGCCGACGCCGGAATCACGCCATTCCTCTTCGCGCCCGATCCCGCCCGAAGCCTGAGCGCCTCGATCGCCGAGCTTGTGGAGGACTTCGCGGCCTGCCACTTCTGGGCCCCGGCGCGGCCGCTCCTGGCACCAGTTCTGGAGACGGCGGTCTAGCGCATCACGCTCAGCTCCCCGTCGCGAGGACGACGGCGAGCGTCAGCATGAGTGCCGCAACGCACCCGTCGAGGACCCGCCACGAGGCCGGCCGCGCAAAGAATCCGCTGAGGCCCCGTGCGCCGAAGCCGATGACCGGAAACCACAGCGCGCTCGCCGCGGCAGCTCCGATGCCGAACCACCAGCGCCCTGCGTCCCCCTGCGCATTCGCGAGGGAGCCTAGCAGCACGAGGGTATCCAAGTAGACGTGCGGGTTGAGCCAGGTCAGGGCCACCGTAGTCACGAGTGCGGACAGCATGGTCGAGTTTCCTCGCGTGCCCGCCGCCTCGAGCGTGCCCGGGCGGGCTGCGCGTCGGGCGGCGAACAGGGCGTAGGCGAAAAGGAACGCCGCCCCGACCCACCGGATTACTGAGAGAGCCGTGGGCGCTTCCCGAACGAGCGCCCCGATCCCCGCGACGCCGGCGAAGATGAGCACCGCGTCGCTCGTCAGGCAGACCAGCACGACCGGCAGCACCCATTCCCTCTTGATGCCCTGTCGAAGGACGAATGCGTTCTGGGCGCCGATGGCGACGATGAGGCCGAGGCTCGCGCCGAAGCCGGTCAGGAAGGGGGTCACCCTTCGACGGTAGGCCCGTGCGGGATAAAGATCAATTTAACATTTTTGCATCTCCATTAGAATCTGTTTATGGAATTGGACCAACTCCGGGCGCTGGCCGCCGTCGTCGATCATGAGACCTTCGAGGCGGCGGCGGGCGAACTGAGACTCACCCCCTCGGCCGTGAGCCAGCGCATCAAGGCGCTCGAGCGCTCGGTGGGCAGCGTTCTGGTGCGCCGGCTCAAGCCCGTGCGGCCCACGCCGGCGGGGGAGCGGCTTCTGCGGTCGGCGCGCCAACTGCTGCTCCTCGCCGACGAGGCGGTGCTCACCCTGCGCGGGTCACAGGGCGGCGCGTCGGGCCAAGACGCGGCCGACGGCGCGCGCGAGCCAGGCGCCGAACGGCTGCGCGTACCCATCGTGGCCAACGCCGACTCGATCGCGACCTGGCTCCCGCCGGCGCTGCGCGAGATCGCCCTCGGCGGCCGGATCGCCCTCGAACTCCTGCGCGACGACGAACACGCGACCGCAGACCTGCTCCGCTCAGGAGATGCCGTCGCGGCCGTCACAGCCGATCCGCGCCCCGTCCAGGGCTGCACCGTCCGACCCCTCGGCACGATGGTGTATCGCGCGAAGGCCTCCAGGGACTATATGGCCCGTTGGTTCCCCAACGGGCCAACCTCGGCTGCGCTCGCCGCCGCGCCGGTTATGCAGTACGACCGCAAGGACAGCCATCAGCTCGCCCTGCTGGCCCGGGTCGCGCCCGATGCGACGCCCCCGCAGCATTTCATCCCCGACTCGGTCCAGTACGTCGAGGCGGTCCGGGACGGACTCGGATGGGGGATGGTGCCCGATCAACAGGACCCCGAAGGCACGCTCGTGGAGCTCGATCACGACTGGGACGAACCGCTCCGGCTCTACTGGCAGGTGTGGACGCTCGACTCGCCGGGCCTCGACGAGGTGACGACCGCCGTCGTCCGCGCCGCGAAGGTGCTCGCCGCAGGCTGAAGGCCGGAAGGGCCTAGCCCTCGCCTTCGTGCGCCTCGTCGTCCGCGCTCTCGCCGGTTACGTCGTGGGCGGCGAGGTCGAGGAGCTCGACGCCGCCGAGCGGCTCGGCGCGCCAGGCTTCGAGGGTCCACCCGGCGCGGGGGTCGCCTTTCAGCACCGACATCCCGGTGTTCATGAGGGCCAATTCGACCGCCGCCTCGGCGTCAATGTCAGAGCGCAGGGCGGTATAGACGCGGATGGCCGCTCCGTGGCTGAACACGGCGACCGTCTCGTCGGACCCGTGCCGACCCGCGATCTCGCCGAGCGCGGCGTCGAAGCGCTCGGCGAACGCGTGCCCGTCCGGCGCCTCGGGCATGGCCTGGTCCAAGTCGCCCCGCATCCAGGCTTCGAGGCACCGGCCGTAGGCCTGGACGGCGTGGTCATCGCTGCGCATCTCGAGCGCGCCTGCGGAGATCTCCTCGAGACCCGGCTGAACCCGAAGACTCAGGCCGAGGGCCTCTGCCAGCGGGGTCGCCGTGAGCTGCGTGCGGACGAGGTGCGATGCGTAGATCGCGGCGGGCGACTCGTGAGCCAGCGCCGTTGGGACGGCCTCTGCCTGGGCGTGCCCGAGCGGGGTGAGGCCGGGACCCGGGAAGCCGGTATCGAGCGCGCCGCGCACGTTGGAGGGAGTCTGGCCGTGGCGGATCAGGAGCAAGCGCACGGTGGCAAGTCTAGGCGGGCAATACTGGTCAGCATGCGCGAACTCGTGGTCCTCGGCACCGCCTCCCAAGTCCCGACGCGCACCCGCAACCACAACGGGTACTTCCTGCGGTGGGACGCCGAGGGCTTCCTGTTCGACCCCGGCGAAGGCACTCAGCGGCAGATGATCTACGCCGGCGTCGCGGCCACCGCCATCCACCGCATCTGCCTCACCCACGTCCACGGCGACCACTGCTACGGGCTCCCCGGAGTCCTCTCCCGCATGGCGCTCGACGGCGTCGATCACCCCGTGTACCTGCACTACCCGGCGTCCGGGGAGCCGATGGTCCGCGCCCTCGTGGCGATTTCCTCTCCGGGCGTCGACCTCCGGCTGATGCCCCACGGCAGCGACGGCCCGGTGGCGCCCGGCCTCGAAGTCCGCGCCCTGAGCCACCGCATCGAGGCGTACGGCTACCGGCTCGGGGAGCCGGACGGGAGGTCGCTCGTGCCCGAGCGCTTGGCCGCGGCCGGGATCTCGGGGCCAGACGTCGGGCGCCTGCAGCG
>NZ_JBQCGQ010000058.1:0-4709 GCF_051955515.1 Sinomonas sp. | reverse complement strand
TCGCCCCGCTGCTCGTGACCCTTGTGGGCGGGATGGGCCTCCTCGCCTCTGTGCTAAGGCGCGAGGCATGAATCCAAGGACGCGAGCCGTGAACCCCGCAACCCCCGTCAAGGAGAACTGACATGGCCGGACAGAACGTCGCAGAATTCCTCCTCGAGCGCCTCAAGGCGTGGGAGGTCAAGACGGTGTTCGGCTACCCCGGCGATGGCATCAACGGCATCGTCACCGCTCTCGGCAAAGGCGGCGGGCCGCGGTTCGTGCAGGCCCGGCACGAGGAGATGGCCGCCTTCGAGGCCGTCGCCTACGCCAAGTTCACCGGGGACGTCGGGGTGTGCATGGCCACGTCCGGCCCGGGCGCGATCCACCTCCTGAATGGGCTGTACGACGCCAAGCTCGACCACGTGCCCGTCGTCGCCATCGTGGGCCAGGCGGCGCGGACGTCGATGGGCGGCTCGTTCCAGCAGGAAGTCGACCTCCCAACGCTCTTCAAGGATGTCGCCTCCGACTATGTCCAGCTCGTGACGGTTCCCGAGCAGCTGCCCAACGTGCTGGACCGCGCCATCCGGATCGCTCATGCGCGCCGTGCCCCGACCGCCGTCATCATCCCCTCCGACGTGCAGGAGCTCGAATACTCGGCGCCCACCCACGCGATGAAGATGGTGCCCTCCAGCCTCGGCGCCGCGTGGCCCGAGGTGGAGCCGAACATGGACGCCATCCGCCGCGCGGCCGATCTGCTCAACAGCGGCACACAGGTCGCGATGCTCATCGGCCAGGGCGCCCGCCACGCGGCGGCCGAGGTGCAGGAGGTCGCGGAGCTGCTCGGCGCCGGTGTGGCGAAGGCGCTCCTCGGCAAGGACGCGCTCCCCGACACGCTTCCGTTCGTGACCGGATCGATCGGGCTGCTCGGCACCCGTCCGAGCTACGAGATGATGCGCGACTGCGACACCCTGCTCACCGTGGGCTCGAGCTTCCCCTACGCGAACTACTTCCCCGAGCCCGGCAAGGCGCGCGGGGTGCAGATCGACGTCGATCCCACCATGATCGGCCTGCGCTACCCCTACGAGGTCAACATCGTGGCCGACGGCGGTGCAGCGCTCCGTGCGCTCATCCCGCTCCTCGAGCGCAAGGAAGATCGGAGCTGGCGGGGGGACATCGAGGGCAAGGTGTCCCGATGGTGGGAGACGATGCGGGACGAAGCCATGGTCGAGGCCGATCCCGTGAATCCCCTGCGGGTCTTCGCCGAGTGCTCGGACCGGCTGCCCGCGAGCGCGATCGTCGCCGCCGATTCCGGGAGCGCCGCCAACTGGTACGCGCGGCAGCTCCGGTTCCCTTCGGGGGTGCGCGGCAGCCTCTCGGGCAACCTCGCCACCATGGGTCCGGGTGTTCCTTACGCGATCGGGGCCAAGTTCGGGCATCCTGACCGGCCGGTCATCGCCTTTGAGGGCGACGGCGCGATGCAGATGAATGGCCTCGCCGAACTGATCACGATCGCGCGCTATTGGCAGGAGTGGGAAGACCCGCGGCTGGTCGTGGTGGTGCTCCACAACAACGACCTCAACCAGGTCACGTGGGAGCTGCGGGCCTTCAGCGGCTCGCCGATCGTCCCGATGACCCAGGAGCTGCCGGACGTGGACTACGCGTCGTTCGCCGCTGGCTTGGGGCTCGGCGCCATCTCGGTCGACCGCCCCGAGACCCTGGGATCCGCGTGGGACGAGGCGCTCACGGCCACGCGACCGTATGTCCTCGACGTCCGCACGGATCCCAACGTCCCGCCGATTCCCCCGCACGCGACGCTCGAGCAGGCGATGAACGCCGCCAAGAGCGCCCTCCGGGGCGACCCCAACGCCTGGGACTACATCAAGGAGGGGCTCAAGACAAAGGCCCAAGAGCTGCTTCCGGGGCACCGGAAGTGAGCGCGCAGGCCCCCACGGCACCCATCGCGTCGGTGACTGCCTCCGCGTACACCATCCCCACCGACGAGCCCGAGGGGGACGGCACCTTCGCCTGGGACTCGACGACCATCGTCGTCGTCCAGGCCGAAGCCGCGGGGACCACCGGTCTCGGGTACACCTACGGCCCCAGCGCACTGGTGGGGCTGATCTCCGACCTGCTGGGCCCCACGGTCCGGGGCCGGGACGCGTTCGCGGTGCCCGCGTGCGCCGAGGCGATGGCGAGGGCCCTGAGGAACGTCGGGCAGGCCGGGGCGGGAGCGTATGCGGCGTCCGCCGTCGACTGCGCTCTGTGGGACCTCGCCGCGCGTCTGGCGGACCTCCCGCTCCACCAGCTCCTCGGAGCGGCGCGGGACGAGGTGCCCGTGTACGGAAGCGGCGGGTTCACCACGTATACGTACGAGAGGCTCACCGAGCAGCTCACCGGCTGGGTGCTGGGCGAGCACATCCCTCGAGCCAAGATCAAGATCGGCCAGGACCGCGGCACCGACGAGGAGCGCGACATCGAACGCATGCTCATCGCGCGCGAGGCCATCGGGCCGGACGCCGAGCTGTTCGTCGACGCCAATGGCGCCTACACTCCCAAGCAGGCCGTGCGGGTTGCGCAGGCGGCCCGCGAGGCGGGGTTCACCTGGTTCGAGGAGCCCGTCTCCAGCGAGAACTTGACGGGGCTCCGCTTCGTGCGGGAATCCATCGCGGCGGACGTCGCGGCCGGCGAGTACGGCACGCGGCTCGTGGACTTCGAACGGCTCTGCGCGTCGGGGGCCGTCGACTGCCTCCAGGCCGACGTCACGCGCTGCGGTGGGATCACCGGCTGGCTGCGAGCGGCCGCAGTTGCCGCGGCGCACGGCGTCGGGTTCTCCGGACACTGCGCGCCCGCGATCTCCGCCGCCCCAGCGGCTGCCGCACCGACCCTCCGCCACCTCGAGTGGTTCCACGACCACGTCCGCCTCGAAGGCATGCTGTTCGACGGGACCCTCGACCCCGAGGGCGGCACGATCTCCCCGAGCACGGAGCGACCCGGCAACGGCCTCACCTTCCGGAGCGCCGATGCGGAGCCGTACCGGGTCGCCTGACACGCGCGGAACGTCCGCGAAACCGCAGCAAACGGACGAGGCCACAGGATTTCCCCTGCGGCCTCGTCCGTTTCCTTGGGTCTCTCATCCAGCGTCGAAACGCTCGCCGTCCCTTTCGTCGTCCGTGTCGCCGCCGGGGGCGCCGTCTGGCTCGACGTTGTTGCCGTGGTTGTTCTCGATGTTGGTCTGGTTGGCCTTGTCCTGGCTGGCCTTGCCGTGGCTCTCGGGATGCCGGCCGGCCTCCACGATGGCCTCGCTCACCTCGGTCGGCCTCTCATAGGTGCGGTCCGGAATTCCCTCGACCGCACGCACCACATTGCTGTCGGCGCCGTTGTCCTTCGCCGCGGAGACCAGAGCCGCCTTGTCCGCGGGATAGTCGACGCCCTGCAGGAACTTCTGGATCTGAATCGGGTTGACGGTATCAGTCATGGCCTTCCTTCACTCCGGTTTCCGTGCTGCTGCGGGTTCCGTGCTGCTGTGAGGCGGGCTGGTTGACGGCCTCGCGGTCGTGACGGTCGCGGCGCCGATCGTCGAGGCCAGCCTCGACGTCGGGATCCTGAGTTCCCGCCTCGGTGCTGTGGCGCCCGCGTTCCCTTGCCGGCGATCCATCGTGGACGTCGTCATCCGCCCGCACATCGCCATCCGCCCGCACGTCCGCCCGCCGGTCGTGGCCCTCGTGGGCCGAGCCGCGCTTGTCCGGGTCGAGCTCGTCGGCCTTGCGCAACTGCTCCTCGATCCGCTGACGTCCGTCACGGGCGACGCTGGACGCTTCCTCGGCCTCGCGCCGAAGCTTGGCGGCCTCGACCTCGGCCCTCTCGGCCTTGGCCTTCACCTCGAGGCTGTGCGCCTCCCGTTCTCGAACCTCGAGTTCGTCCTGCTTCGCCTCCGAGCGCAGCTCGGCGGCCCGCTCGCGCAGGTGCTCCCTGCGCCCCTCGCCGCGCCGTCGTACCAGCGTCAGCACGAGCACGATCAGCAGAACGAACACGACGATCGCAATGATCAGCCACGTAATCTGGCCAGCATCCATGGCAGCGCCCCTCCTCGGTTGCGTACTGCTGGTTCAGTACCCCGCCTCTGGTGCCCCAATCACGGTTCGGTGGTGGCCGTCGGTCCGTTCACCGCCGCGCTGATGGCTGCAGCCACCGCGAGCGGATCCTCGTGGCTCCAGAAGCGCAGCACGCGCCACCCGCGTGCGGTGAGCGCCGCCGTCGTCTCCTCGTCGCGCTCGCGGTTCCGGGCGATCTTCGGCCGCCAATAGTCCACGTTGCGCTTGGGCTCGATGTAATGCTCAGGGCACCCGTGCCAGTAGCAGCCGTCGATGAAGACGGCGATCCGCGCCCGGGTGAAGACCAGATCGGCGGTGCGGCGCAGGTCCCGCTCGGGCCGCACGGCGACCCTGTAGCGCAGGCCCATCGCGTGGACGGCGCGGCGGACCAAGAGCTCCGGGGCGGTGTCGCGGGAGCGATTGCCCTGCATCGTCTTGCGGATGGCGGGCGTCGACGCCCAAGAGGCAACGACGTCGGGCTCCTCGCCGACGCCGGGCTCCTCGCTCACGCTGCCAGCCTACGCCGGCCCCCACACCGTTGCGGCGGCCCCGCCGCCCCGGGGGGGCCCACGGGCCCGGGGGGGGCGACGCGGGGGGGGGCGGGGCCCCCCCGGGGGGCAGCGGCGGGCCGCCGCCCCC
>NZ_JBQCGQ010000057.1:0-6270 GCF_051955515.1 Sinomonas sp. | reverse complement strand
GCGGCGCAAGGGCCAGAGCGAGTGGTCCGAGTTCACGTGGACCATCGAGCGGGCCAAGAAGGCGGGCTACACCTCGAACAAGAAGTACGAGTCCGACCCGATCGCCATGCTCACCGCGAAGGCGCAGGCCGAGGCGTGCCGGACCATCGCGCCGGACGTGCTCACTGGCCTCGCGTACTCCGTCGAGGAGGTCGAGCTCGAAGACCTCGGCGAGCGGCCCGCGCCGCCGAAGCGCACCGCGGCGTCGCGGCTGGTGCCACAGGCTGAGCCGGAGCAGACCGGCGAGCTTGCCTCCGAAGCCCAGATCGCTGCCCTCGTCACCGCACTCAACGCCCTCGGCCACGCGACGTCGGCGCAGAAGTCGGCGGCGATCGCCGAGCAGCTCGGAGAGAAGAAGACGGCTCGGGAACTGACCGCCGAAGAGGCGGACGTGCTGATCGTGACGTTCCAGGGGATGGCGGGGGTGGAGGCGTAGTGGGTTACGACATGAGGATGGTCGAGAAGCCCGAGGTCTCGCCCGAGGATCAGGCCAAGGCCAAGGAGTTGCGCGATCAAGCGTGGAAGATCGGAGACACGCTCAAGGCCGACGCCATCAATCGGATCAAGCACAAGACGCCCGACCCTGCGGATCACGACGACCGCGAGCGCGAGTACTGGAGCTGCATTCTGGAGGCCGATAAGCTCGACAATCCTTCCCACTTCCGTCTCAACGCATGGGGCATGAGCGCTTGCTCCGACGCAATGCAGGAACTGGGCATGGAGCACTGGCCCTCGGTCAGCGGCGACGAGGTTATGAAGTGGCCCGCGTGGGATGACAGCTTGCCTGACGATGAGGCAGACGAGAAATATGAGCGTGAATCCGCCCCGATCCGCACATACCACTCGCCCGACGAGCCGCCCACGATCCCCGGCCACAAGCTCGGCTCAAACGACGGCTGGCACGTCACGCCCGACGAGATCCGGGCCGCGCTGGCCGCATGGGATGCGCGTCCGGCTGAGATCTCGAAAGAAACGCGGGAGATCACCGAGACGCAGTGGTGGGCGAACTGGATCGATTACCTCAGGCGCTCCCTTGACCAGGGAGGCTTCTATGTCCACTGACCCCGTCCGCTTCGATGTGTACACCACCCCCGACTGCCCCGGAACCGCCCAGACCCTCGCCAAGCTGGACGAGCTCGGCGCCGAGTACGAGGTGCGCGACTTCAACCGCCAGCGGGCGTGGCTCGCGCACCAGAAGTACTACATCAGCCCCGTCGTCGTGGTCTACATGGGCCGCGGCCAGAGGCGGGTGCGCTGGACCAGCTGGTGCGGCCGCGCCGCACAGAACTGAGCCGCCGAGAGCATCCAGAACCAAGCGCACGGGCCTCCCTGAGGGGAGGCCCTACGAGTATGCGGGCTCGGGCCACGACGAGATCCAGCCCGAGGAGTGCTGCGCCGAGTGCATCCGCGTGGTGCGGCGGCTGCGTGAGGCTCGGGACGCGCGCGCGAGGAGGAAGTGATGGCCAACGCCGAGGAGCATTCCACCGCCGCCCACCTCGCCCGCTTCATGACCGCCCGCCGGCTCCGTGGCGCCAAGCCTGACGGCGTGCCCATGGATGGCGAGATCGTCGAGCGCAAGAGGCCGGAACGCCCCGAGCGGCCACCACGCCTCGGCCCCGGCGACCTTCCCAGTCTGCGCCTGACTGGCCTCCTCGCCGAGCAGGCCGCGATCCACGCCCGAGCCGAGCATCAGAGGGCACGCCAGCATGCCGAGTGGATGGGGGTCGAGCCATGATGCAAGGCCCACTGAAAGCGCACAAGCCGGTCAGGCGGACCCGGCCGGACAACTGCGTGGACTGCGGCGTGCGCCTGATGACCCGCAGGCCCTACATCAAGCCTCCCGAGGGCTACGAGTGGCACCAGGGGCATGGCATGTGCGGGACGTGCTACGAGCGGGCGCGGTATCGGGCGAGCGCGCCGTCCAGATGCACCGACTGCGGGCGGCTGTTCCGTTCGCGGCACGAGGCCGCCTCCGACCATCCGGGGACGATCCTGCACGTCGGCCGTGGGCTGTGCAAGCACGACTACGAGACGCGGCGGAAGAACGGCACACTCCCGCCTCGGATCGACGGCGGGGAATGCGGGAGTGCTGCACCACAGCCCCAGGTGGACCTAGAGGCTGCTGCTCGGCTGGAGGAGCACGTCCGGGGCGAGGTCATCGGCTACATCCTCGAACGGCGGAAGCGGACAGGGTGGGCGGACATGACGCTGCACGGGATCAAGGGGCTCGAGAGGCTGTGGGAGCCGAGGTGAGGTACTTCTCGATGTTCTCAGGGATCGGCGGTTTCGAGCTAGGCATCGAACAGGCCGCAGCGGATCTCGGAATGACGGCGGAATGCGTCGGATATTCCGAGATCGACAAGCATGCGATTGCTACCTACGAGGAGCACTTCACCCATGACAACTACGGCGACGCCACTCTCATCAACCCCCATACCCTTCCAGAGTTCGATCTTCTCGTTGGTGGATTTCCCTGCCAGGCCTTCAGCATCGGAGGAAAGCGACTCGGATTCGAAGACACTCGCGGAACACTATTCTTCGACATCGCCCGCATCCTCGACGCCCGCCAACCCCGGTTCTTCATCCTCGAAAACGTCAAGGGGCTCATCAGCCACGACAAGGGGAAGACTTTCCGAACCATCCTCCGCACCCTTGATGGGCTGGGGTATGACGTCCAGTGGCAGGTACTCAACAGCAAGGATTACGGCGTCCCCCAGTCCCGAGAACGGGTGTACCTTGTCGGCAATCTTGGAGGAACACCCAGACCCAAAGTATTTCCTTCCCCGCGACCGAGTAACCCGTATTCAACAGTCGGCCTCACAACAGAACCCGCAGTTGCTCGCACACTCACAGCAGGCGGCCACAGTGGGGGCAACCACAGCGGAATGACGATCCTGGAACTGACCGGGCAGCGCAGCCAGTCGCAACGGTTGTATGACCCGGCTGGTTTGTCGCCCACGATCTCCACTGGTGGCGCATCGACGGGTGGCGCTGAGGTGCCGAAGATCTCTGTTGGATCCCAGATCAGGCGCCTAACCCCGATCGAGTGTGAACGGCTCCAAGGCTTCCCGGATGAGTGGACGATCGGCAGCGACACGCAGCGCTACAAGCAGTGCGGTAATGCGGTCACGGTCAACGTCGTTCGGTACGTCGCCGGCCGAGTTCTCGCCGAGGCAACCCCATGACCCCCCGCCTCCCCCGCTCCGTCTGCCACCCGCCATGGCTCCGCATCCGCTGGGGCTGGATGGCTGTCGCCGCGTTCATCCTCCTCTGCTCGGCGTCCGCGTTCGGCGGGGCATTCTTCCCGCTCGCCTTCGTCCTCTGGCTCGCGTGGCTGATCTGGCGGGGCGAGCGCGACGCTGGCTGCCCACCCTCGCTCTGGAAGGAGAAGCGATGACCTGCGCCAACTGCGGCAAGCCCATCGAGCCTGTCACCATGACCGGCATCACCGTCTGGGCGCACTCCGATGCACCCAACCCGCCCGCGTACTGCGTCAACTCAGGTGCGCGGCTCTGCTGGCAGAAGAACGGGTCGATCGCATGGCCCGAAGGAAAGGAACAGTACCGATGAGAGAGCTTGCGTGGCCCGACAAGCCCGCCGTGACCTGCGACATGTGCTCGCGCGCACCAGAGCCGGGGAGCGCCCTCTGTGCTGGCTGTGCGGATCGAGTATGGATGGCCGAGCGGGACGCGACCGAGGACCCAGAGGTGGGGACGAGATGACGAAGAGAACGCTCCTTCACAGCGCCCAAGTTGCGCAGAAAGATCTGGAGATCACGACCCTTGAAGGCGGCCACGGCGACTGGATGCTGATGATCGTGAATCACCGCCTCCATGAGCGCATGGCGATCTCGGTCAACGGTCGAGAGCTGCTCGAAGCGCTCGACGCCACAGCCAGCGCAGACGCGACGAACGCTGTTGCGGAACTGCGCACAGCCCGCGAGGCACTGCACCTGGCACTGCAGCAGCGCGACGCCGAGGAGGACCGCGAGTACAAGGACTGGCGGGACCTCGATGAGTAACGCCGTCGCGATCTCCGTCTTCGACCTCACGGACGAGCTGCTCGATCAGCTTGCCCCGGCCCGGCCGATCTGCTGGGACCCGTTCCCGTGGCCGGTGAAGCCGCGGCGCAAGCCTGAGGCGAAGCTCCGGCGCTGCTCGGGCTGCGGCATCGACACTGCCGAGCCGGACCTCTGCTACGACTGCGAGGAGTCGGGGTGGTTCAGGTGAGTAGGCCCCTGGAACTCATCCTGTGGCGGCGGACGACGTGCACGGAGGCGATCCCGGGCGCGCGGAAGTGCGACGGCGAGTGCCCGTACTGGATCAACGACGTGACCGGCGAGTACCACGAACGGGACTACGGGTACGCCGACCACAACACCGGCCGCACCGACTACAACCCGGCCAAGCGGCTCACCGACTCGGAGTTGGCGGCCGAGGTCTGGTGCCAAGAGACCGAGTTCCGCGCCGCCGTCATCCGTGGCGATTACCCGGACCTTGACCGGCTGGCCACCACGGCTCGCTTCGCCACCCACCCCCACTACGACGAGATAGAGGACTGAAATGGTCGTGCGTGAACTGAGCAACGGGACGACGGTAAGCCTCAAGCCGTCCAAGGACGGCCCTCTCGTGGTCCTCGACCATCCGGACGCACCCGACGACATGCGGAACATCGAGGCTGGCCGGATCATCCTAGGCAGCTACCAGCCCAAGCCGTTCTGCGAGTTCGGACTGCGGTCAGAGACCCTGCGCGCGATCGCCGACCTGATCGAGGCCCGAGTGGTGGAGACGAGATGACGACTATCAAGAGCACCATGAACCTCGGGACGCTCGACATCAATCTAGGCGGGAGCCAAAGGACTGTGATCCTGCGCCTTGAGCGCGGTCCAGATGCCGCGGAGTCGGCCTTCCATACCGCCGAGCTCCTCGAAGCGCTCGATGCCGTGCCGAAGTCCCACGCCGAGGTCACCGCCCGCGCTGAGATTCTGGACAAGGAGCTCGAATCGGCACGCAAGGCGGCACGCGATGAAAGCGACCGCGCTGAGAAGGCTGAGGCGAAGCTGGCCGAGGTCAGGCGGGAACTTGGCTATGCCGAGAAGGGCGCCGATGAGTGGCAAGCCCGCGCCGAGGCCGCCGAGGCGAAGCTGGAACGGGTGCGGGCTCTGCTGTCGTTCGGCGCTGTCACGAATACGGAACTCCGCACAGCCCTCGCTGACCCCACGCCGTTCGAGCTGCCCACCGAGGCAGGGGCGAGATTCGAGGCGCGGCACGGTGGCAACGATACGACCGATGAGTTCCTGACCGTCAACTGCGATGGTAAGCCCCTGTATCTCCGGCTCGCGTCGTCATGCATCTACGGGCCTGAGTCCGTCCTCGGTTGCTTCGGGCACTTCCGCCTGATCGAGGCCGACGAGTGACCGACCGCTGGACCTGCTGTATCTGCGGAACGGTCTGGGTGGTGCCCTCGTTGGCCCGCGCCTGTGAGTCCAAGCATGGGGGCAAGACGTGACCAACGACCGATGCTGCCGCGCGTGCAAGTCCTCGCTGCCGGACATCTGCCGCGAGTCGCGGGACTGCTGGTGCCATATCGAGGCCCGCGCGCACGACCGCGTCGCCAAGCCGGAGAGGCAGACGCACCGCGACCCGACAGCGGGCGAGGCGCTGGGGAACATCGCGCGCGAGGAGCGCAGGAGACGCGGGAGGAGGGGAGGGTAGTTGGGCTGGTTCAATGTCGACGACCAGATGTACGGGCACGCGAAGCCGCGGCAGGCTGGGCTGGCCGCGATCGGCCTCTGGACCCTCGCAGGCTCCCTCTCCTCCGGCACGAAGACCGACGGTGCAGTTCCTGGATGGTACGTCGAATCGTGGGGGCCGGAGGGCAAGGATGCCGCCCAGAGCCTCATCGCGGCCGGGCTCTGGGTACCGCAGGGCTCGGGCTTCCAATTCCTCTCCTGGGAGGAGTACCAGCGCTCCAAGGAGCAGATGGAAGAGGACCGCGAGCGCAACCGGCAGCGGCAGAGGGCATGGCGGGAGAAGCAGAAAGCCCGGAAACAAGCCGATCCGGAGGCGTAACGCGTTACGTAACGCGTTAGTCACACCCGTTACGTAACGCGTTAGTCACGGGGCGTTAGTAACGGTGCCCAAGCCAAGCCAAGCCAAGCCAAGCCAAGCCATATATCTCTACCTCACCTTTCGCTTCATAGATCAATCACCTTTCCAACCAATCTCACCT
>NZ_JBQCGQ010000056.1:0-11088 GCF_051955515.1 Sinomonas sp. | reverse complement strand
GACCATGGGCACCGGCAGCGCACGAAGGATCTTGTTCGCCGTGGAGCCGATGAAGAGCCGACGGTTCTGGGCAAGGCGGCTCGATCCGATGATGACGAGTTCGCCGTCCAGCCAGTCGATGCCGTCGACGGCCTCCTCCAGTGTCCGACCGTGGGCCACCTCGACGGTGGCCTCGTGCCCTTCCGGAAGGCGCCGGGAGGCGTCCGTCAGCACCGTATTCGCATGGCGGTGGGCTGCGTTCACGTTCTCGCCGTGCTCGCCGCGGGCGTCCAGCTCGACGAGCGAGACGAAGCGGAGCGGCACGCTGCGGCGGCGGGAGGCAACCAGCGCGACGTCGACGGCGGCATCCGCGCCCGGTCGCTCGCCGATGAAGGCCGTGAGGCGCTCGATGGGTTCGAGGCGGTGGTAGCCGCGTGGCGCGAGCGCCACGGGGATCGGCGACGCGTGCAGGAGGGAGTTCGCCACGCTGCCGACGGTGTACCTCTTGAACAGCCCGTTGCTCGCGGCGCCGACCACGATCAGCGCGGCTTCGAATTCAACGGCGGCCTCGATGAGCACCGCGGCGAACGAATTCCCCTGCCGAACGTGGAACTCGGCGGAGACGTCGCTGGGAATCATCCCGAGAGCCGTCCGCTGGGCAGTCAGGACCTGCTGCTCCTCCGGGTTGATCCGGCTGCCCTCGGGGTTGGCGGCGACATAGGGCGCGTTCTCGCCGAGGACGAGCATGAGGTCGAGCTTGGCGCCCTGGGCGCGCGCGATCGCGATGCCGAGGGCGACGGCATCCGCCCCGCGTTCGTCCGGCTGGTACCCCACCACGTAGCGCATGGTCCAGACTCTACGACACAGGCCGCCACTGCGGGTGCAGCGGCGGCCCGTGAGGTCGGTGCGACGCGTCAGGAGTTGGCGCGGATGGCCGCCTCGAGCACGTCGAGGCCGTCCGCGAGGAGCTCGTCGCCGATCACGAGCGGCGGGAGCAGGCGGATGACGTTGCCGTACGTGCCGCACGTGAGGATGACGACGCCCTCCTTGAGGCAGTACTCGGCGATCTTCTTGGTCACGTCGCCGTCGGGCTGCTTGGTCGTGGCCGCGCTGCCCTTCTTGACCAACTCGACGGCCAGCATGCCACCGCGGCCGCGGATGTCGCCGATGATGCTGTCCGCGCCGAGCTCCTCGCGGAGCTTGCCGAGACGGCCCTTGACGATGCCCTCGATCTCGCGGGCGCGCCCGCGCAGATCCTGCGTGTCCATCGTCTCGATGGCCGCGAGCGCCGCAGCGCACGCCACCGGGTTGCCGCCGTAGGTGCCGCCGAGTCCGCCACCGTGGACGGCGTCGAGCAGCTCGGCACGGCCCGTCACCGCGGAGAGCGGCATGCCGCCCGCGATGCCCTTCGCCGTCGTGATGAGATCCGGCACGACGCCCTCGTGCTGGACGGCGAACCACTCGCCGGTGCGGCAGAAGCCGGACTGGACCTCGTCCGCGATGAAGACGATCCCGTTCTCCTTCGCGAACTCCGCGATGCGCGGCAGGAAGCCATCGGCCGGGACGATGAAGCCGCCCTCGCCCTGGATGGGCTCGATGATGACCGCCGCGACCTGGTCGGCGCCGATCTGCTTCTGGACCATGAGGATGGCGCGCTCGGCGGCCTCCTTGCCCGTGATCTGCGGGTTCTCCTCGCGGAACGGGTAGCTCATCGGCGCGCGGTAGATCTCGCCGGCGAACGGGCCGAAGCCGTGCTTGTACGGCATCGCCTTGGCGGTGAGGCCCATCGTGAGGTTGGTGCGGCCGTGGTACGCGTGGTCGAAGGCGACGACGGCGTTGCGGCCCGTGGCGACGCGGGCGATCTTGACCGCGTTCTCGACGGCCTCGGCGCCCGAGTTGAAGAGGACGGTCCGCTTCTCGTGCTCGCCCGGCGTGAGCTGGTTGAGCTTCTCGGCGACGGCGACGTAGCCCTCGTAGGGGGAGACCATGAAGCACGTGTGGGTGAAGTGCTCCACCTGCTCCTTGACGGCGCCCACGACGGCGGCATCGGACGCGCCGACGGTCGTCACGGCGATGCCCGAGCCGAAGTCGATGAAGGAGTTGCCGTCGACGTCGTGGATCACTCCGCCGTCAGCGTCGGCGACGTAGACGGGAACGGAGGAGGCGACGCCCTTGGCGACGCTCGTGGCACGCCGGGCGGCGAGCTCGAGCGACTTCGGGCCGGGGAAGTCGCCGAGGACCTTGCGCTTCTGCTCGAGGCGGTACGTGATGTCCATTGATGTGGTTCCTTTCTTAAGCATCTCCAAGGCTTCAGGCATCTAAGTTGCTCATCACGTGCTTGACGCGCGTGTAGTCCTCGACGGAATACATCGAGAGGTCTTTTCCGTAGCCGGACTGCTTGAAGCCGCCGTGCGGCATCTCCGCAGTGAGGAGGATGTGGGTGTTGATCCAGACGGCGCCGAAGTCGAGGTCGCGGGCGAGGCGCATGGCACGGCCGTGGTTGGACGTCCACACGCTCGAGGCGAGGGCGTACTCGACGTCGTTCGCGAGCCTGACGGCCTCGGCTTCGGTCGTGAACTTCTGCACCGTCACGACTGGGCCGAAGGTCTCCTTCTGGACCACGTCGTCGTCCTGATGCACGCCTGTGACGATGGTGGGCTCGTAGAAGAAGCCCTTCTCCCCCGCCCGGTGACCGCCGGTCTCGACCTTCGCGTACTCGGGCAGCGCCTCGACAACGCGGGTCACGGCGTTGAAGTGGTTCACGTTGTTCAGCGGGCCGAAGTAGTTCTCTTCGTCGTCCTCGTGCCCGGTCTCGAGCGTCCTGGTGTGCTCGACCATGAGCCGGACGAATTCGTCGTGGGCCTGCTCCTCGACGAGGACGCGGGTGATCGCGGTGCAGTCTTGGCCGGCGTTGAAGAACGCGAACTCCGCGATCGCTTCGGCGGACTTCTTCAGGTCCGCATCGGCGAAGACGACGGCGGGCGCCTTGCCTCCCAGCTCGAGGTGCGAGCGCTTGAGGCCCTTCGCGGCGCCGGTGGCGACGGCGATGCCCGCGCGGACCGAGCCGGTGATCGAGACGAGGCCCGGAACGGGGTGCTCGACCATGAGCGAGCCCGTTGCCCCGTTGCCCAGGACGACGTTGACGACGCCGGCCGGGAAGATGTCCTTGATCAGCCGGGCGAGGACGAGCGTCGACTCCGGCGTGGTGTCCGAGGGCTTGAGCACCACCGTGTTGCCGGCGGCGAGGGCCGGGCCGATCTTCCAGATGGCCATGAGGAACGGGTAGTTCCACGGCGCGACCTGGGCCACGACGCCGATCGGCTCGCGCCGGACGAACGAGGTGTGCCCCTCGAAGTACTCGCCGGCTGACTTGCCCTCGAGAAGACGGGCCGCGCCCGCGAAGAAGCGCAGCTGATCCGCGCCGGCCGCGACCTCCTCCGAGGCGATGAGCGAACGGACCTGGCCCGTGTTGCGGTGCTGGGCCTCGACGAGTTCGTCGCTCGCGGCCTCGACGGCGTCGGCGAGGCGGAGGAGGAGGCGCTGGCGCTCGCCCGGCGTGGCGTGCTTCCACGTCGCGAACGCGGACTCGGCCGCGGCCATCGCGGCGTCCACGTCCTCCTTGACGGAGACGGGCGCCTTCGCCACAACCTCTCCGTTCGTCGGGTTCACGATGTCGAGCAGGTCGCTGCCGGCGGGCGTGACGAACTCGCCGCCGATGAAGTTCTGCAAGGTCTGAAGCATGCTCCGAGATTAGGCGACGCACGCCACAGACTGTATGGCCGAGTGCACTGAGCCAGCGTTCGTCTGTGGTGCGATCAGCCAGTCCCAGAACCTATGATGAACCCATGGCTCTCACCCTTTCCGCGCTGCTCGACGCGCCCGGGCTCGGACTCACCCTCGCTGGCTCGGCGGCGTCGACCCTCGACCGCGAGATTGCGTGGGTGGCCGTGACCGAGCAGGAGAATCCGGCGGTGTTCCTCAGCGGCGGAGAGCTCGTCCTCACCACGGGCGTCCGGCAGCGCAGCGCCGAGGAGCAGCGCAGGTTCGTCCGCGTGCTGCAGCGAGCCGGCGCCGTCGCCATTGGCTTCGGAGTGGGCCTCGGCCACGACGAGGTGCCCACCGCGCTTGTCGCCGAGGCGAACCGCTGGGGGCTCCCTGTGATCGAGGTCCCGTACCGCACACCGTTCATCGCCCTCAGCAAGCTCGTCGCGGATTCCCACTCCGCCGACCATTATGCGAAGCTCGAGAAGCTCATCGCCGACCACCAGATCCTCGCCCGCTCGCTCCTCACGGGCGGCGGCCTCGCTGAGCTCCTCAAGCACCTGGGCACGATGCTGGGCACAGAGCTCGTGCTCACCCAGTTCACCGCGGAGCTGTACTCGAGCAGCAAGGACGCCGGCGCGCCCACCATGGACCGCTGGGTGCCGTTCCCGGTGCCGACCGGGCGGCGCGACGCGTGCACGCTCTGGGCCAAGAAGCCCTTCGAGGACACGGGCATCATCGGCTACGCCCAGAACCTCATCAGCGTGGAGCTCAACAACCTCACGAAGCAGCGCCAAGCCCAGCGAGCGCTCGCGGGGCAGGTGATGGCCGACGTCGTCCGTGGCTCCCTCGATACCGAGGAGGCCTCCCGCCGGCTTGCGGGGGTGGGGGTCAACTCGACGAAGCGCAACGTGGTGCTGCTCGCCGAGTCCGCAGCGCACCACAAGAATCTCCGCGGCACCACGCTGCCCGCCGTGCTCGACGGCGCCGTGAGCGCCATGGTGGACCACGACCTCGCGGTGGTGGTGGAGGACGACGGCGGACGCGCCCCTAAGCTGGCCCGAAACCTCGCGGACCACCTCCTCGAGGCTGGGATCCACGCGACGATCGGGATCGGCGGGAGCTACACGAAGCCGAACGGGCTCCGCTGGAGCTACTTCGAGGCGAAGGAGGCCGCCGCGCGCGGACTCGAAGTCAACGAGCCCGAGCGGCTGAGCCTCACCTCGCTCCTGCTTTCCAGCGAAGACGTGCCGCTCGCGGACATGGCCGGCGAGGCGATCGGCCCGCTCGTGCGCTTCGACAAGCAGCATGGATCCGAGCTCGTGCACACACTCGAGGCGTACCTCAGCCTCAACGGCTCGGTCGCAGCGGTCGCGGACGAGCTCGGGCTGCACCGGAACACCGTCCGATACCGGCTGGCCCAGATCGCTGAGCTCACAGGCTATGACCCGGCCGTCACTGCCGACCGGGTCCAGCTGTTCCTGGCCCTTGCGGTGCGGAAGGTCGCGCGCGCCTAGACCCGAGCGCCCTCGTTGGAGATGGCGACCATCTCCTCGCGGGAGACTACCTTGACGCGTTCGCGGGCTATGTCGCCCTTGTGCGTCGGGGCGGGCGCGGCCGCGGCGCCGAGCGCCCTCTCGTGCGCGTCGAGCGCGAGCCAGCCCTCCCACGTCGTGTACTCGATCCCGCGGCCCTCGAGGAGGGCGACGACGGCGTCCTCAGCAGGCTCCGCGGCGACCGGGAGGTCCTCGCGGGCCTCGAGGAGGTGCCCGATGGTCTCAAGTGCGTCACCCTTGGTGTGGCCGATGAGACCGACCGGGCCGCGCTTGATCCAGCCCGTTGCGTAGACGCCGGGCACGAAGTTGCCGTCGGAATCGAGGACGCGGCCGCCGTCATTCGGGATCACGCCGCGACGGTGGTCGAACTCGACGTCCGGCAGGGACGAGCCGAAGTAGCCGATGGCGCGGTAGACGGCCTGGATCGGGTACTCGAGGATCTCGCCCGTACCCCGGACGTTGCCGGTGCCATCGAGCTCGGTGCGCTCGAAGCGGACGCCGGCGACCTTGCCCGGCGTCTCCGCCGAGTCGAAGATCTCTACTGGGTTGTGGAGGAAGTGCAGGTGCAGGCGGCGGGACGCCGTGAGCTCTTCAGGGTCCTCCGGCTGCTCCGCGATCCAGTTGGTCAGCGTGCCGACCATGGTCTTGACCTGGTTGTTCGTCTGGATCTCGCGGTCCGAGGCCTCGTCGAACTCGAAGTCCTCGGGATACAGGACGATGTCCACGTCGTGCGAGTGCGAGAGCTCGCGCAGCTCGAGCGGGGTGAACTTGACCTGTGCGGGGCCGCGGCGGCCGAAGACGTGCACGTCGGTGACCGGAGATTCTTTGAGGATCCGGTAGACGTTGTCCGGGATCTCGGTCACGAGGAGCTCGTCGGCGTGCTTCGAGAGCACCCGCGCGACGTCGAGCGCCACGTTGCCGTTGCCGATGACGGCGATCTCCTTGGCCTCGAGCGGCCATTCGCGGGAGACGTCGGGGTGGCCGTCGTACCACGAGACGAAGTCGGCCGCACCGAACGAGCCGTCGAGCTCGATCCCGGGGATGTTGAGGTCGGCGTCCTTGATGGCACCGGTGGCGAAAATGACGGCGTCGTAGTGGCGCTGGAGGTCCTCGAGGGAGAGGTCCGTCCCATAGTCGACGTTGCCGAAGAACCGGATGTCCCCGCGGTCCAAGACCTTGTGCAGCGCGTTGACGATGCCCTTGATGCGGGGGTGGTCCGGCGCGACTCCGTAGCGGATGAGGCCGTAGGGCGCCGGGTAGCGGTCGAAGAGGTCGATGCTCAGCGTGAGCTCACCGGACGCGACCGGCGCGCTCTTCGTCAGCAGGTCGGCGGCGTAGACCCCGGCGGGGCCGGAGCCGACAACGGCAATGCGGAGCGGCCGTGAGGGGTTGCTATTCGTCACTGAGAGATTTCCTTCGTTGTGCTGATCCGTTGAAAGCTTGCTGGCGCGTAGGGGCTCACGCGGACGACGTCACCGACCACGATCACGGCGGGGTTCGCGACACCGACGCGCTCGGCCTGATCGACGATCGTTTCGAGCGTACCGATCGTGACCCGCTGCCGCTCGGTCCAGCCGCTCTCGACGATGGCAACCGGTGTCCCGGCGGGAAGCCCGTGCGCGAGGAGATGCCGGACCGAATGGGCCAGACGGCGCACCCCCATGAGGAGCACGATCGTGTGGTCGGGGCGCGCCGGAAGCTCGTCCAGTTCCTCATGGCCAGTCACCACGCTGAACCCCGTCGCGAGGCCGCGGTGCGTCACGGGGATCCCGGCGGCAGCCGGCACGGAGATCGCGCTCGTCACGCCGGGAACCACCTCGACGTCGACGCCGTGCTCGCGGCAGAACGCCGCCTCCTCGCCTCCGCGCCCGAGGACGTAGGGGTCGCCGCCCTTGAGCCGCACGACGACGTTGCCCGCCTTGGCCTCGTCGACCAGGATCTGGTTGATCTCGTCCTGGCTGGCCTGATGAGCGCCCGGGGCCTTGCCGACCTCGATGACGCGCGGGCCGCCCGCGGCGGCATCCGCCAGCTCCCTGAGGAGCCCGCGAGGCCCTAGCCTGTCCGCGACGACGACGTCCGCCTCTGCGAGAAGCTGGCGCCCCCTCACGGTGATAAGCCCCGCCTCGCCCGGGCCACCGCCCACGAGGGCCACGCGGCCCCTCCCCTGGCGGTGCCGCCGGAGGGGCAGGCGGCCGGTCTTCAAGGCGAGAACGATCGCGTCCTTCAGCGCCCTGGCCCGCCGGGGGTCTCCCCCCGCGTTGACAGCGACCGTGACGTCATCGACCCGCGCGGACGCGGGCGTCCAGGCGGCAGAGGCCTCGTGGTCACTCGCATTGACGCACCAGATCCGGCGCGTCTCCGCCTCGGCCGCGACCCGTGCGTCGACGTCGGCCACCCCCGTGGCGGTCTGGGCGAACCACACGCCGTCGAGATCCGAGGTCTCGTAGCCGCGCCGAACCCACGTCAGGAGGCCAGACTCGGCGAGGCGGGCAACGTCGTCAGCCGCCTCGGGCGCGACGACGGTGACCACCGCACCCGCATCCAGGAGAGCGCGCGCGCGGCGACCCGCAACCCGGCCCGCGCCGACCACGAGGACGGGCTTGCCGAGGAGCCGGAGGGACGTCGGGAAGAGGTCGAGGCCGCTCATCGCGAGCCTCCGCTCAGGAGCCCGCGGCGAAGCAGCAGCCTGCGTTCGACCGGGCCGAAGACGAGGAGCTCGATCAGGATGCCGACGGCGAGGATCGCGAGGATCGCGCCCATGACCACACCCATGTCGCTCAGGGTACGTCCCTGATCGAGGAGCGAGCCAAGCCCGAAGCCTAGGCTGCCGCCCACCGCGATGATCTCGGCCGCCATGAGCGAGCGCCACGAGAACGCCCAGCCCTGCTTGAGGCCGGCCACGTAGCCGGGAAGGGCCGCGGGCAGGATCACCTGGAGCGCGAGCTCAAGGCGCGATGCGCCGAGTACCTTCGCGACCGAGCGGTAGTGCGGAGGGATCTGGTCGACGCCGGCGATCAGGCCGTTCACGATCGACGGGATGGCCCCCATGAGCACCACGAAGTACACGGTTGCGTCCGTGAGCCCGAACCAGATGATGGCTGCCGGCACCCACGCGACGGATGGCAGCACCTGAAGCCCCGAGACGAGCGGCCCGAACGCCCGGCGCAGTGGCCGGACCTGCGCAAGCAGGAGTCCGACCGGCGTCCCGACGACGACCGACACGGCGAACCCGAGCACGCCGCGGCCCAGCGACGTCACGATTGCCTGCTGGACCTGACCCTCCCGCCACAGCTGGCCGAGGGCAGCCGCCACGTCGAGTGGGCCCGGCACGAGGTCCTGCCGCTTGAGGCCCAAGGACGCGACGATCTGCCAGACGAGCAGGAGCACGACGACGGCGCCCACCGGCAGGAGCACCCGGCTCCAGTCGCGCCGGCGGTGAGTGACGTCCGACTGAAGCTCGTCCAGTCCGGCCTCGAGGGCGCGGAGCTCCTCATTGTCCGCCTCGGTCCGCTCCACGGAAACCCCTGGCACGGGATCAAGTTCGGTGACGTTACTTGCCATGACGGCGGATCTCCTCGCGCAGGCGGGCGGTGATGTCGGCCGTCAAGGCGGCGGCAGCAGCGGCGTCGTCCTTCACCGCGCCGGGCACCTCCCACTCGCTCACCACGCGGCCCGGGCGGGAGGAGAGCAGCAGGACGCGCTGGCCAAGCCGGACGGCCTCGCGCACGTTGTGGGTCACGAAGATGATCGTCCGGCCGGTCTCGCGCCAGATCCTCGTGAGCTCCTCGTGGAGGAGGTCGCGCGTGATGGCGTCGAGGGCCGCGAACGGCTCGTCCATGAGCAGGACTTCCCGGTCCTGGCTCAGCGCGCGGGCGAGAGCGACGCGCTGGCGCATGCCGCCCGAGAGCTCGTGGGGGCGCTTGTCCGCGGCCTCCCCGAGGTGGACGAGGTCCAGAAGTTCCTCGGCCCGCGTCCGGCGCTCCGCCTTCGCGACCCCGCGCAGCTTGAGCGCGAGCTCGATGTTGCCGCGGGCCGTGAGCCACGGGTACAGCGCGGCGTCCTGGAACATGAACGCCGCGCCGTCCGCGGGAACCTCGAGCGCACCCGCACTGGGCCGCTCGAGGCCCGCGATGATGTTCAGCAGCGTCGACTTGCCGCAGCCCGAGGCACCCAGCAGGGCCACGAACTCGCCCGAGCGGATGGTCGCGTTGACGCCGTCGAGGACGGGGGCGCCGTCGCCGAAGCGCTTGCCGAGGTTCTCGAGCAGAACGGTCATGGTCGCTCCTAGTCCTGGCCCAGTCCCGCGGCGCTGACCTTGGGCTGGCCGGACACCCGGTTGAGAGTGGTCAGGTCGAAGAGGCCGTGGAGGTCGGCGGTCTTCGTGACGCCCACGTCGACCCCGTCCTGCAGCAGCTTCGGGTAGGCCCCGGCCAGCGGGTCGGCCGAGAAGGTGATGTTGGACAGGGCGCGGTCGAGCACGTCGGTGGGCAGCTCGGCGCCCGCCGAGGCCTTGAGCCCTGCGTTGACCGCCTTCTCCTTGTCGGCCTGGCTGGCGGTGTTGAGCCAGTTGATGGCCGCAACGTTGCCCTTCGCGAGCGCCTCGACCGTCTGCGGGTGGTCGGCGGCGAACTTCTTGTTCACGATGAGGATCGTGGTCGGGAACAGGCCCGGCTTGCCGGTCTGGGAGCCGTCCCACAGGCTCTTCTCATCGACGAGCACCTTCGCCCCGGCCTGCAGCACGAGCCGCGATGCCCACGGCTCGGGGAGCCACGCGCCGTCGAGCTTGCCGCTCTGGAAGAGCTTGAGGGTCTGGGCGTTGTCGGTCGGGTTGATCGTGACGTCTCCCGTACCGTTCGGGGTGGTCTTGAGCCCTTGCTTGGCGAGCCAGGCGCGCAGGGCGACGTCCTGGGTGTTGCCCAGCTGCGGGCTCGCCAGGGTCTTGCCCTTGAGGTCCGCGGCAGAGTTGATGCCGGGCTGGACGACGAGCTGGGCGCCGCCGGCCGCGACGCCGGCAACGACGACGACGGACTGGCCCTTGCTCTGGGCGAACGAGTTGATCGCCGGGTTGGGGCCGACGAAGGCGGCGTCGATCGCGCCGGCGTTGAGCGCCTCGATCTCCGCCGGGCCGGCGTTGAAGACCTGCGTCGTCAGGCTGTTCGTGCCCGCCGCCTTGAGCGAATCGGCGATGAGGCCCTGCCCCACTCCGATGAGCGCAGGGGCGTGGGTCACGTTGCCGAAATAGCCGAGCTTGAGCTGGGCTGCAGGCGTCCCCGTCTGGGCGACGGCGGATTGGCTGGGCTGGCTTGCGGTCTGGTTCGCGTTCGCGGTGGCCAACGCTGCGCCCGCTGCGAGGAGGACGACGACGGCGGCACCGAGGCCGATCTTGAGGCCGCGGCCGCGCTTGGCGCTGGCAGCGTTGGTCTCGGATGTGATGCGGACGCTCTTCTGCCCGGTATCGGACTGCGTCTCGGGGGTGGGGCTCTTGGTCATGGGGAGTCCTGGGGGTGCGGTTCTCGCTGGAGAAGGGTCGGAAGGTCGGGTGGGGGCCTAGCGACGAGCCCGACATCGGGGCATTCGCCCGGCGTCATCGAGGGGGCTGCGGAACATGTGTTCCAGCGTAGAGACGGGTTTTCGGCCCCCCAAGGGCCCGGTCACGGTCGTTCACGTCGCGTCATAGGGCGTCACACAGGCTTCCCGGAAAGTTCGACGGCGACCGCGCCCCGCCCCCCCGCGGGGGGGGGCGCCCGGGGCGGGGGCCGGGCACGCCCCCCCAAAAAAAAACCCCGATACA
>NZ_JBQCGQ010000055.1:0-6753 GCF_051955515.1 Sinomonas sp. | reverse complement strand
GTGAGGAGCGATTCGGCGTCGTACCAGTCCGCCACCTCATAGAGGCGAGTCCCGGCACCCATGGTGAGCTCCGTCGTCGTGCTCATCTCACTCCCCCAGCCCCAGCACGCGCACGGCGTTGCCCTTGAGGATCTTGGGGCGCACCGCATCCTTGAGCGGCAGACCGGCGAAGGCGTCGAGCCACTTCTGCGGGGTGATGAGCGGGAAGTCGGTGCCGAAGAGGACCTTGTCCTGCAGCACCGAGTTCGAGGCCTTCACGAGCGACTCGGGGAAGTACTTCGGCGACCAGCCCGACAGGTCGATGAACACGTTCGCCTTATGGGTCGCGATCGAATTGGCCTCCTCCTGCCACGGCACAGACGGGTGGGCCATGATCACAGTCAGGCCGGGGAAGTCGGCGGCGACATCGTCGAGCAGGAGCGGGTTCGAGTACCGCAGCTTGATCCCGTGCCCGCCCGGCAGCCCCGCCCCCATGCCGTTCTGCCCGGTGTGGAAGATCGCCGGGAGCCCCAGCTCCTGGAGCGCCTCCCAGAGCGGATAGAACTCCTCGCTGGACGGGTCGAAGCCCTGCAGGGACGGGTGGAACTTGAACCCGCGGGCGCCGAGCTCGAGGGCTTGGTGCTTCGCCCGGGCGATCGCCTCCTCACCCGTGCGCGGGTCCACGGACCCGAACGGGATCAGGACGTCGTTGTGCCGGGCCGCGCCCTCGATGAGCTCCTCGATGCTGTTGGGCTCATGCCCCAGCTGGGTCCGCGCGTCGACCGTGAAGACGACGGCGGCCATGTTGAGCTCGCGGTACGTCTCCGCGATCTTGTCCAGGCTCGGGGAGCGGTCCTCGGCCTTGAAGTACTTCGCGGAGGCCTCAGTGAGCGCGGCCGGGAGGGAGGCGTGCCCGCACGAGTCCACCTCGAGGTGGACGTGCATGTCGATCGCGTCGAGCCTCTCGACGTCGATCCCGAGCTCGTAGCGCATCAGCGGGCCTCTGCGGGGGCGGGCTGGAGCTCCGCCGGGAGCGGGAGGAATTCCTCGCCGAGGCTCTGCAGGTGGCCGCCGATGATCTCCGCGCCGCGCTCCTGGAGCGCCTCGTACGTCCAGCCGCCCTCGCGGTAGTCCGTGGTCGCCGGCTCCGGGTGGGTCCAGACCTGGAGGCGGTCCCCGCCGGCGCCGATCGCCTGGCCGGTGATCCCGGCGGCCTCGTCGGAGGCGAGGTACGCGATGAGGCCCGCGACGTCGTCGGCCGTTCCGAAGCCGAGATCGTGGCGGAAGAACGACGGCATGGCCTCCCCGCGCTCGTCGGCCTCGACGGCCTTGGCGAAGTACGGGACCGTCTTCGTCATGGCGGTCGCCGCGACTGGGACCACGGCGTTGACCGTCACGCCACTCTTTTTCATTTCTAACGCCCACGTGCGCACCATGCCCACGATGCCTGCCTTGGCGGCGGCGTAGTTGGTCTGGCCGAAGTTCCCGCGCTGGCCGGTCGGGGAGCCGATCGTGATGATCCGGCCCTGGACGCTGTTGGCCTTGAAGTACGCGAACGCCTCGCGGACACAGGTGAAGGTGCCACGGAGGTGGACGTTGATCACGAGGTCAAAGTCCTCGTCGGTCATCTTCAGCAGGCTCTTGTCCCGCAGGATGCCCGCGTTTGTGACGAGGATGTCGAGGCGCCCGAACGCGTTCACCGCGCCGTCGACGAGCGCCTTCGCCGCCTCGGTGGAGCCCACGGGGACGACGACGGCGGTCGCCTTGCCGCCGTCGGCCTCGATCTGCGCGACCGCGGCAGCCGCGGTCTCCTCGTTGACGTCATTGACGACGACGGCGGCCCCCTGCCGCGCGAGCTCCCGGGCGTAGGCCAGGCCCAGGCCCTGCCCGCTTCCCGTGACGATCGCTACCTTGCCTGCCAGACTCATGCCGTGCTCCCTCGCACTCGTGCTCCTCGATCTCCGGTGTGAGACCCTTGTTACGATCCATGAAAAGACGGATCATTGAAAATGTCAACGATTGATCTTGAAAGATGTTTGGAGGCTCGGAGTGAGTGCGCAGGACGAGCACGGGGTGCCGCGGTTGACCGCAGCCGCGGTCGCGGACGATATCGGTCTCCTACTCGCCAAGCTGCGCGCGGCGGGTTCGACGCTCAACAACAAGACGCTGGCCGAATTCGGCCTTCGCGAGCGCTCCTACTCAGTGCTGCGACTCGCGAGCAGCGGCCTGGAGCCCACGCAGCGCGAGCTCGCCGAGTTCCTGGCCCTCGACCCAAGCCAGATCGTGGCCCTCGTCGACGACCTCGAGAGCCGAGGCCTGGTTTCGCGAGAGCAGGGGCGCACCGACCGCCGCCAGAAGATCGTGCTCGCAACGCCCGACGGCGAGCGGCTGCACGCGGACGCCTACGCCGCGATGCAGGAGTGCGAGGCCGAAACGCTCTCGGCACTCTCCACCTCAGAGGCCGAAACGCTCAGGAAGCTCCTGCGGAAGGCCCTCTGGGGCTGAGCCCGTCCCGTCGTGCATCCTCGCCCAATCAGCCGTTCGACCCGAGCATCGAACGGGGGACGAGGCCGTCCTCGCCGAATGCGAGACGGGCGAATCGGCGACCGATCTCGGCGTAGAGGTCGGCATCGGGATGGAGGGAGTCCGGCAACGGGTGATGCGGGACGTCGGCCGGTCCGTAGAGGGCAAGACCGTCGAGGTAGCCGATGTTCTCCCCGGCGTTGCGCCGCACGTCGACCGCATGTTCGACGTGCCTACGAGAGTCGGCGAGAGTGAGCGCTCCTTTGGCGACGTCGGCAGGGTCGCCGTTGGTGTAGCAGCGAATGCCCCCGTCGGCGAGGAACTGCACGTCACTCGGCCCTGGAAGGTCGTCGCTTCCGGGCCACAGGATGGCGGAAACAACGACTATTGGGGTATCGGGATGTCCCCGCCGGATGCGGTCCAGAAAGCCATGGAGCGCTGGCACGAAAGTACGCTGATCCATCGACCGGGCGCCCACGATGTTGACGCCCACCTTGATGGAAATCACGTCCGCCGGCGTGACCGCGATCGAATCCGCGACGAATGGGTCCAGCATGCACTGGCCCCCGAACCCAAGGTTGATGACGTCAAGACCGGTAACCGCGGCGGAGACAACGGGCCACACGCTCGTCGGCAGCTCCGCTTCGACGCACTGGCTGATGGAGCTCCCGTGATGGATCCAGATCGGAAGGCCGGTCGGCGCGGCCGCGACCACCGGTGCGTCGCCGTCGACGTCGAGCAGATCGACGATCATGCCTTGCGGAAGAAACACTGTGACAGTCTTCACTCCTACAGGCAGCGGGCCGAACTCGACAAGAGACGAGTCGCCGCTCGGTACGTGTGTGGCTTCCTCGCCTGTTACCGACACGCATAGCGTGTGATCGACGGGGGCTTCGGCGGTGGCAACCGTGACGCCATCGATCTGGGCGACAAACCGGTTGCGGGCCCCGACGAAGTCACCGATCTGAATGCGAGTGCACCGAACGCGGAGGGTGAGCCGCGTCGCCGTCGTCTGCGCTCTCAGGCGCACGCCGGAGGCGGCCGACGCGACCGCGCGCAGGATCTCCCCGGCGGGCGGAAAGTGCCGCCAGTGGCGAACGGGGATTCGAACGGGACGCACTCCGCCCGGAGTGGGCACTAGCTCGAGATGGCCTTCGAGGCGGACGCTGCCGCCCGGCAGGAAGACGACCTCTCCGCATCCTGCCGGCGTCATTCGCCCACGCCCCTGGCAGCATGCTGGCTGATGAAATCCACGGTGTGGGAGATCACCAGATCTCGTTGGGGGACCTGCGCCCAGCCGTGGTCGGCTCCCTCTACGACGATCAGGTCGGCGCGGTCGCCGTAGACCTGCAGGTAGCGCTCCGCATAGGACAGCGGAATGAAGTCGGCGGTTCCGTGAAGGAGACGGACCGGACCGCTGTAGCCGGAGGCGCGGCCGTAGACGTCGAACGAGACCGCGTCGTCGCGCACGGCCGGACCCATCCGCATGCCGAGGAAATCGAAGTACCCCTCGGAGTCCAGACGTTCCAGTGATTGCCCTTGGAGGAAGCCGCTGCGGATCTCGTCCGCGAACATGGCCGCAGTCGACCACATGGTCACCGAGCGAACCGGGATCGAGGACTCCGCCGCGACGGTGGAAGCGATGACTGACCCCAGACTCATGCCCACGAGATGCAGATTGTCGGCATCCACAGCGTCGAGGTCAGCGACGGCCGCCACGACGTGGTGCGCTTGGCGGACATCCAGGGAGACGGAGGTGTCGAAGAACTCTCCGTCGCTCTCGCCGTGGCCAGCGCGGTCATAAGCGATCACTCCGATTCCGTGTGCGGCGAGTTCACGCGCCAGAGCGACGAACAGGCAGGTCGATTCCACTCGCGAGTTCCCGAAGCCGTGGAAGAGCACTGCGGTCGGGCCGGGCTCGGGTGACGGTGCGTACTGAGTGCCACGTAGGCAGAGCCCATCGACGGTGGTCTGAAATGGCCGAATCACGGTCACGACCGATCCCCCTCCGAAACGGCGGTTGCTTCCGTCGATACAAGCCCCGACTCGAGGTCGAATTCGTTGCGGGTGTTTCGGCGGAACCCGAGCCAGCCGACAAAGAATCCTGCGGCAGCAAGAACCGCCACGCCAATGTACAGAGCGCTCGGGTTGAGAATGACGAGCGCGGGAGTGACCACGTTCAGAGCAGCCGTCGCGAAGCGAGAGACGGCGTAGACGACGCCCTGAGCCGTGCCGCGGAGCATCGTCGGGAACGATTCCTGAGTCCAGACCTTCATGATCGTCTCGGTGCAGAAGGCGCCGAAGAATACTGTGGCCACGGTGGAGATGATGAGGGACGGAAGGCTGAACCCGACGATGACCGGAAGCAGATTCGCCGCAATGACCCCAATCGCACCCGCTACGTAGTAGGACATCCGACGCTTCGTATCGACGACGGCCATGAACCATATGGCGCCGACTATCGCTGCCGGCATCGCGAGAGTCGTCCACGCGTTGTACTCCGCGACAGAGGCACCGATCACGTTGACTGCGACAAACGTGCCGAAGCTGCCAGCAACGCTGGCCGCCATGGCCGCAAGGGTGTAGTAGCCGATCAGCGTGAAGAACGGGCGTCGGTAAGTGATGCGCGCGAAGTCGCGCAGGCGCGCCCGCTCGGCGCGGACAGTGTGGATTCCGGCACGGCGCTCCTCCCGCGCGGCCAGCCAGACCGCGGACTCTGGGATCGTCAGACGGAGTAGGAGCACCCCGAGGGCCACCGCCGCGAAGGTGCCGAAGATGACCAGTCCGCCGGTGGGTCCGGCGGCGCCGAAGTTGATGGCCAGCAGCACAGCAAGGAGGATGCCGAATCCGCCCAGCAGACTCGAGAAGACGAGGATCTTGCCGCGATTGCGGTCATTCGCCGCCTCGGAGATCGTCGCCAAGGCGACCGGGAGATCGGCCCCCACGCCGATGCCGATGAGAGAGACGCCGATGAGGAGCATTGGGAGAGCCATCCCCACGAGAGGAATGGCGGCGCCGACTGCCGTGAGGGCCATCGTGACGAGGAACACCGCGCGGCGGCCCCAGCGGTCGCCCAACCTCCCACCCAGGAGCGATCCGATGGCCACGCCCGCGGTCAGCGCGCCCGTGAGCAGGCCGACGTCGGATGGAGAGAGGCCAGGCGTGTCCGGCTTGAGTGCTTGGAACAGCACCAGCGCGATCGGAATCCCGGTGGTGATGCCGGTGTCCACGAACGTCGCCAGGCCGCAGACGACACCGACCCACCATGCATTCGGGGCGGGTCTGGCTATACCTGATGTGGCCATGCGAATACTCCCTTGTAGTCGGGGTGCGAGCGGAAGCGCCAAGGACGGCGAGGTGCGTTGGCGTGAGATTAGGGTGCTACACCGATATAGCAAGTGTCAATATCAATGTTTGAAAAAATCAATGATCTCGTGCCGTCAGGAGGGTTTCAGCGGATCGCTGCGGGGGCGGAGATGGAGCCGCCGGGGGCCAATCGCATGGGTACCCGATGAATACGCGGTGCGCTCGAGCCGCTGAGCAACAGCTGAGCCGCAAGCCGGCCGAGCGCTTCGTGAGGCAATGCCACGGACGTCAGGGTGGGCAAGACAGCCGTTGTCAGAGGGCTGCCGTCGAACGAAACGATCGACACGTCGTCGGGCACGCGCATCCCTGCCGATTGGAGCGCCTGATAGGCGCCGACCCCGACGGCGTCATTGACGCAGATGAGGGCGGACGGAGTGGCGCCTGAGGCGAGAAGCTTCGCAACGCTGCTTCGCCCGTTGGCCACATCCCAGTCATCGTCGATCGCAGTTCTGCCCGCGAGTGCAGTGCCAGCAGCAGCTAGCGTCCTCTCGATCCCCTCAAGCCGCGCCTCCAGGGCGAGGGGACTCCAGCCATGCCAGGCGGCACCCCCCACGATGCCCGAAGGGAAAGTCCCGACGAACCAGATGCGATCGAAGTGGCCGGCGGAGAGCAGAGCCGTCGCGGCCCCTGCGCCAGCAGCGACCTCGTCTGGAATGACCGCCGTCGCATCGGAGTCATCCGAGACACAGTTCAGCAGAACGAATGGCAGGCGTCGAAGCAACGCTGGGACGGCGATGGTCCGGGTGAACATCGATCCATAGATGATCCCGTCAACGTCTCGATTGACGAGGCTCTGCAGCAGCCTCGCCTCATGGGACGGTTCACCCTGAGTGTCCACGGTGTAGAGCAACGTGTCGGCGTCCTGAAGCGACTCGAGCACGCCCC
>NZ_JBQCGQ010000054.1:0-3339 GCF_051955515.1 Sinomonas sp. | reverse complement strand
GATCCTGCGGGCGTACGCGAAGTATCTGCTCCAGCTGGGGACGACGAACTCGTATGACTTCATCATCGATGCGCTGCTGGGGAATCCGGAGGCCACGCACGCGCTCCTGGGCCTGTTCCGGGCCCGGTTCGATCCGAGGGTCCGTCCGGCCGAGCGACTGCGCGAGACCGGAGGTGCCCGGGCTGCTGCGCTGGAGGCGATCGAGGCGGTGGCCTCCCTGGACGCGGACCGGCTGCTGCGGACGTTCCTGGGCCTGATCGAGGCCACGACCAGGACGAACTTCTACCGGGGGCGGGGATTCGTGAGCTTCAAGCTCCAGCCCTCGCACCTGCCCTGGGCACCGTACCCGCGGCCGCGGTCGGAGATCTGGGTCTATTCCCCGCGGGTGGAGGGCGTGCACCTGGGCTTCGGGCCGGTAGCCCGGGGGGGCATCCGGTGGTCCGACCGACGGGAGGACTTCCGCACCGAGGTCCTGGGGCTGGCCAAGGCCCAGATCGTGAAGAACTCCGTGATCGTCCCCACCGGGGCCAAGGGCGGCTTCTACCCCAAGCGGCTCCCCGACCCCGAGGCCGATCGCAGTGCGTGGCTGGCCGAGGGAACCGAGGCCTACCGGGACTTCATCCGCGGACTGCTCGACGTGACGGACAATCTGGCCCCCTCGGAGGGCCGCGTCGTGCCCCCCGAACTGGTGGTGCGGCACGACGAGGACGATACGTACCTCGTGGTGGCCGCGGACAAGGGAACCGCGGCGTTCTCGGACACGGCCAACGCCGTCGCCGCGGACTACGGGTACTGGCTCGGGGACGCGTTCGCCTCGGGCGGCTCGATTGGGTACGACCACAAGCGGCTGGGCATCACCGCCCGCGGCGCCTGGGAGTCCGCCAAAGCCCACTTCCGCCAGCTGGGAGTGGACTGCCAGGCGCAGGATTTCACCGCCGTCGGAATCGGGGACATGTCGGGGGACGTGTTCGGAAACGGCATGCTCCTCTCCGAGCACACCCGCCTCTTGGCCGCGTTCGACCACCGCCATATCTTCCTTGACCCCGACCCCGACCCCGCCGTCTCGTTCAAGGAGCGTCGCCGGCTCTTCGATCTCCCCCGTTCCTCCTGGGCCGACTACAGCGCAGCGCTGATCAGCGAAGGCGGAGGCGTTCACCCCCGTACCGCCAAGTCCATCCCCCTCAGCCCTCAGGTCAGGGCGGCGCTGGGGATCGGCGGGACCGCGGCCGCCATGGCCCCGAACGAGCTGATCCAGGCGATCCTGGCCGCCCCGGTGGACCTGCTCTACAACGGCGGGATCGGCACCTACGTCAGGGCCACCACCGAGGCAAACTCACAGGTCGGGGACAAGGCCAACGATCCCATCCGCATCACCGCCACCCAGCTGCGCGCCCGGATCGTGGTCGAGGGCGGCAACCTCGGGCTCACCCAGCGCGCCCGCGTCGAGGCCGCCCTGAACGGGATCCTCCTCAACACCGACGCGATCGACAACTCCGCCGGCGTGGACTGCTCCGACCACGAAGTCAACATCAAGATCTTCCTGGACCGCATGATCGCAGCAGGAAAACTCGACCCCTCCGAGCGCGCGCAGCTCCTGCACTCGCTCGCCGACGACGTCGCTGCCCACGTCCTGAAGAACAATCGCGACCAGAACACCCTGCTCCTGAACGACCAAGCGCTCGTGCTGAACTGGAGCCCCGGCTTCGAGCGCGCCATGGACTGGCTCGAGAAGGCCGCCGACCTCGACAGGAGCCTCGAGGCCCTGCCCACCACCGCCGAGCTCCACGCCCGCCTCGCCACCGGCAAGGGCCTCACCGCCCCCGAGCTCGCCGTCCTGGCCGCCTACGCCAAGATCGAACTAGCCCGCGAACTCGCCGAGACCGACCTCGCGGACGACCCGTGGTTCGACCGCACCCTCCGGGACTACTTCCCACGCCAGATCGTCGAACGCTTCGGCCCCGATCTGGCCGCCCACCCGCTGCGCCTGCAGATCATCTGCACTGTCCTGGCCAACGACATCATCAACCTCGGCGGCATCACCTTCGCCTTCCGAGTCATCGAGGAGACGACGGCGACGCCCGCCGCCGTCGCCCGAGGATTCGTCGTGGCGCGGGAGGCCTACGACCTCCAGCGTTTCGTGGATCGCGTGGCCAGCCTGCCGGCCGAGTTCCCCAGCGAACAGGCGGCCGAACTGGCCGTTCACATGCGAAGGACCCTCGACCGCGCAGCGCGCTGGTACGTGACCCACGACCATCGCGACCAGCCCCTGGACCAAGCGCTCGCCCGCATCCTGCCCACCCTCGAACGGCTGCGCACCTCGACCGCGGACTACCTCCTCGGCGAGGACACCGACCGGGTTCAGGCACGTCTGGCCCACTGGGACGCCCTCGGGCTCCCCCACGACATGGCCCGCCGAGCGGCGGACATCCTCGAGAGCTTCGGGCTCCTGGACATCTCGCTCATCTCCGAGCAGGTCGACGAGCCCGTCGAACGGATCGCCGATCTCTACTGGGCCGTGTTCTCCCGGCTCCGGGCGGCGCAGCTGCTGCTGCGCATCACCGACCTGCCCCGCGAGGACCGGTGGGAGGCGCTCGCCAGAGCGGCCCTGCGCGACGACGTGTACTCCGTGGTCGCGGACATCACCATCGCCGTGATGCAGACGACCGGCCACGCAGAGGACGCCCTGTTCGCCGATCCCGCCGACCGGATCATCGAATGGGAGCGCGGGCACCAGGAGCAGCTCGCCCGGATCAAGGACTCGCTCGCAGAAGTCGTCCGTCCGGGACCCGTCAGCATCACGTCGCTGTCCGTGGTGCTCAAGCTCCTGAGGACCCTCGTCCGGACGTAGCGCCCCTCCCGCTGCGCCGCCCCCGTTGCGCCGTCACCTCCGCAGGGTGCGCCCCCGTTGCGCCGTCACCTCCGCAGGGTGCGCCCCCGTTAGCGCCGTCACCTCCGCAGGGTGCGCCCCCGTTGCGCCGTCACCTTCCCCAGCTTTAGGCTTCAATCCACGGCGAGTCTGCTGGATCAGCGGCGAGTCGCGCCGTCGTGGTCCTTAAAGCTGGGGAGGCCGTCCCCACACCCAGCAAACGTGACGGCACAACCAGGAACCAGCCACCCGCCGTCGCCCACGCCCGATCCTTCGTCCCCTCGTCCCCTCGCCCCTTCGTCCCCAGCTTTAGGCTTCAATCCACGGCGAGTCGGCCGGACCAGCGGCGAGTCGCGCCGTCGTCGTCCTTAAAGCTGGGGAGGAAGGCCCCAGGCAGCTGCCGGAACCGGCGGGGGATAATGGACTGATGCCCCCTTCCGCACCCGCGCTCAGTCTCGTGCTCAAACAGCACG
>NZ_JBQCGQ010000053.1:0-3890 GCF_051955515.1 Sinomonas sp. | reverse complement strand
GGGCGGCCAGGCGGTCGAGCTCTTCGGCGACGATGGCGTCGTGCCGGGCACCGTCGCCGTGCTCCAGCGCGTCGAACGCGCCCTGGCACAGCCGGGGGACGACCGTCACGGCCAGGCGCGCGTCGCGGGCGGCGGCCTCGAGCACTTCGGTGGTCGGGGAGGTGCAGATCCCATTGGCCGCGAGGCATGGGCGGTTCGCGGCAAGGTGATGCAGGAGCACGTCCTGGCCGCTGCCGTCGTCGACGATCCGGGGAAGCTCCGACGTCAGGCTCCGAGGGAACCCGAGAGCCAAGCCCTGGTCTCCGACGCCGCAGGCCTTCCGCGCCCGCGGCACTGGTGCCGGTCGAAGTGCTCCGCCGTCAGTAGCATTCGGCGAGAAGGCCCCCGTCTACGACAAGTGCCTCGCCTGTGACGAAGCATGCGTCCTCCGAGGCGAGGAAGAGCACCGCCCGGGCGACTTCGCGGGGCTGGGCGATCCGGCCCAGCGGGTATTCGCCTTCGGCCTGGGCGCGCAGCGCGGCCGGATCATCGGCCGCGGCGAAGTACGCCTCGACGAGGGGGGTCTGGATGTCGCCCGGGCAGACGGCGTTGCAGCGGATCTTCTCGCGCCCGTACTTCACAGCGGCCGATTTGGTCAGCGCGAGGACCCCTCCCTTTGCGGCGCCGTATGCCGCGAGCATGGGGTCGCCGGCCAGCGCGAGGACGGACGATACGTTGACGATCGCGCCGCCGCCCCCGCCCCGCATCACCCGGATCGCGTGCTTGCATCCGAAGAAGGGGCCTTTCAGGTTGACGGCGAGGACGCGGTCGAGCTGTTCCTCGGTCGTGTCTGCCAGCTCCTGCTCGACCTGGATCGCGGCGTTGTTGACCATCACGTCGAGCCGCCCGAATCTCCGCACCGCGTCGTCGACGAGGGCTTCGACCTCTGCTTCCTTGGAGACGTCGGTGTGGCGGTAGGCGCCGATGCCGGCCATCACCGCGGCCCCCGCGTCGTCGTTGACGTCGCAGCCGAGGACCTGCGCGCCCTCCGCGGCGAATTCGCGCGCCAAGGCGCTCCCGAGACCGGAGGCGACCCCGGTGACGATCACGCTGCGCCCCTCGAATGACATGGCCATGACTGCTTCCTCTCGTCGCGTAAACCAAGCAGAAGCATGGTGTCCGGGGCCGTCGCTGTCCATGCGCGGCGCATATGATCGGCCCGCTGCGGACCATACTCAGGGACAGGCCCCCGGTGGGCTCGCCCGGCTATCTGGGAGAGCGAGGGTTGGCTGAGCTCGTCTGCTCGCAGCGTGCAGGTTATTGAGCGCTCATGCAATGCTGGCGCTTCTTTCTATCTCTCGATACAGGGCCTTTCCCGCGGTGGGGGTGATATTTTGAAGCATGCTTGGTGTCCGGTTTCTGGGTGCGTCCGCCGGCGAGGCGCCGGCCGATCCGGGGCGGACTGCCCCGCTGGCCTCCCGGGCGGTCGGGAGGCCTCGCGCCCTGGTCATTGGCGTCAGCCATTCGAGGCCGTCGGCGGCGGCGGGGCTCCGGCCCCGTGGGGCGTCATGACGGCCCCCGCCCCTCCTCCGAGCACTGATCCCGGGGCTGCCGGTACGCCCAGGAGCACCCCCCCGCAGGGCGGCGTCACTGTCCGTGATCTGGTCGAGCTGCGGCACCTTCACGCGCGGACCCTGGCTGGGGAGAATGGGCTCGACCGCCGAGTGTCATGGGCGCACGTGAGCGACGCTTTCGACCCGTGGAACTGGCTGGACCCCGGCGACCTGGTCCTGACCTGCGGCTACATCGTCCCGGAGGAGCCGGCGGCGCAGGCGCGGTTCGTGGAGAAGATGGCCGCAGCCGGGCTGAGCGGCATCGTGGTCGGCGAGGACGAGCGCCGCCCGCACCTTTCCGATGAGATGCTGTCCACGGCCGACCGTCTGGGCTTCCCGGTCATCGACGGCGCGCACGGGGTCGGGTTCGCGCAGTACGTGCGTTTCGTCGCCGCCGCCAACGCCCGGGACGAGAACCGCTCGTTCGTCCAGATCGCCCGGGTGCACGGGGAGGTGATGGCGAGCCTTCGCGAGGAGCTCTCCGGGACCGAGTTCGTGGACCGCCTCAGCCGTGTGGTGGGGTGCACCCTGCACGTCCTCGACCCGGAGATGTGGGAGCCGCTGGTCCGCGGCGGCCGCACTCCCGGGCGGGAGTGGAAGGCCGCCTACGACGAGGAGCTCGGTCGCTCCTCCGGCCGCGCACCCTTCGTGATGAACCTGACCGTCGGCGATCGGACGGCTCTCACCATGCCGATCCCGAGCGAGCGCTCGGCATGCATCGTCGCCTTCCCGGACGGTGACTCTCGGCCCCAGCTTTCCGTCCTGCAGCAGATTGCCGCCGCGTGCGCACTGGAGATCGGCCGCGTCGATGCAGCAGTGGAGCGCGCCCGCCGGTCCGGCTCCGGGATGCTGAACGACGCACTGAGCGGCAGGCTCGAACCGGCGGTCATGGCCGCGCTCTTCCACGGGCGGCGCCTGCAGGGCGACCTCCGAGTCCTGGCCGTCGACGGCCGACCCGCCGCGATCGAAAGGCTCGCGCGCAGCTGGCTCATCGGGAGCACTCCGTTCCTCCTCAGCGAGATCGGCCAGACCAGTATCGCGGTGGTCCGGGACAGCGATGTTCCGCTGGCGGACCTCCAGGAGCGTACGACGCTGGAACGGTGGCGTGCCGGACTGAGCGACCCCTTCGAGGCCACCGGCAACCTCGGCGATGCCGTCCGCCAAGCACGCTGGGCGCTGGAGACGGTCAGCCCCGACGGCTCGGCACTCGCGCTCTACGGCGAGGGCAGCCCGTCCTTCCTGCCGCGGACGCTTGCCGAGTCCGAGCTGACCGCAGTCCACGTGCTGGGTCCGCTCATCGAGTACGACCGCGAGCAGGGCACCGAACTGGTGAAGACACTGCAGGTGTACCTGGAATGCGACCGCTCGCCGAGCCGGACCGCCGAGCTGCTGTTCATCCACACGCAGACCGTCAACTACCGCATCGCGCGAATCCAAGAGCTGACAGGCCGTTCAATGCGGTCCACGGGGGACGTCAGCGAGCTCTGGTTCGCGCTACGGGCGTTGGCGCTCTCCCAGACCGCCCAGTGAGGGCACAGGCCGCCTGTCCCTGAGTATGGTCCGAGGCCCACGGGTCATACACGGAGCGCATGGACAGAGGCGGGGAGGGACACCAAGCTTCTGTGCTGGGCGGACAGTGCCGCGCGCCATGGCGCCGCGAAGGGCAGGTTCTCCCGCCGACCGGTCGGCCGCGTGACGCGCGAGCATCGGCTGCAAGACAGTCTGCCCCGGCAACACCCAAACCGGGCCCAATCCGACCCAAGAATGGAGATCCAATGCGAAGGCTTGGCCTCATACACACCGTCTCCCAGCTCGCACCGACCTTTGCCGAGCTCGCACGCGAGCTTCTTCCCGGGGTCGAGGCGGCTGTCATCGCTGACGAGCTTCTCCTGAAGCGGACGGTCCGCGACGGCGGGGTCGACGACGTGACGCGCGAGCGGCTCCGCGGCCACGTCGCCATGCTCGCCGACTTCGGCGTCGAAGCCGTGCTCGTGACCTGCTCCTCGATCGGGGCCGTGGTGGACGAGATCGCCGGATCGGCGGACATCCCAGTCCTGCGGGTCGACCGCGCCATGGCAGATCTCGCCGTCACGCTCGGGTCCACCGTCGGCGTGCTCGCGACCCTGCCCACCACGCTCGTCCCGACCACCGAAGTGGTCGAGGCCGCCGCCCGCGACGCGCGCCTGGCCGTGACGGTCGTCCCCCGGCTGTGCCAGGGCGCGTTCGACGCGCTGGAGCACGGCGACGGTGCCCGGCACGACGCCATCGTCGCCGAAGAGCTCGACCGCCTGGCCGCCC
>NZ_JBQCGQ010000052.1:0-6549 GCF_051955515.1 Sinomonas sp. | reverse complement strand
GCGTCGGAGACGCTGAGCGCGAGGAAACGCACACGCGGGAGCAGCGCCGCCGAGCGCGTCAGGACTTCCCGTCCTCCCCCTCCGAGTCCACCCGGAAGGTGCACGTCCAGCAGCACCACCTGGGGCCGCAGCTCGCCGATGACGGCGACGGCCTGCTCGACCGTCGCGGCCTCCCCCACCACGCGGACGCGCTCGTCGAGGTCGGCCTTGAGGCCGGACCGAAAGATCGTGTGGTCGTCTACCACGACGACGGTCACAGGCTCGCTCATGATTCCTCCGTTCCCATCCCGGGCAGGTGCAGCCGCACTTCCGTGCCGTCCGGCCCCGAGGCAATCGTCGCCTCGCCGCCATGCCGCCGCATCCGCCCGACGATCGATTCGCGCACCCCGAGTCGGTCAGAAGGGACGGACTCGGGGTCGAATCCCGGGCCGCGGTCCTTGACGAACAGGTCGAGGGCGTCGTTTCCCGCCTCGACGTAGACCGAGACGCTCCCGCCGCCGTGGCGCACGGCATTGAGCATCGCCTCGCGCGCCGCCTGGAGCAGCGCTTCGAGCCGCTCGGCGTTCTTGCCGTGCAGCGGCACATCGCCGACGGACACGACCTCCACGCTGTGACCGTGGGCATCCTCGACCTCGCCCGCGAGTGTCTTGAGCCGATCCACGAACGTGCCCCCGCCGCGCCGGGAATCCCGATACAGCCATTCGCGAAGCTCCCGTTCCTGGGCCCGGGCGAGGCGCGTTACGTCAGCCTCGCTTCCCGCTCGCCGTTGGATGAGCGCGAGGGTCTGGAGCACTGAGTCGTGGAGGTGGGCCGCGATCTCCGCGCGCTCCTCCTCGCGGACGCGCGCTGACCGCTCGGCCGCGAGGTCACGCCAGAACTTGAGGCCCCAGGGGAGCAGGACAAGCGCGACGCCCGCGAGGACTGCGAGTGACGCCAAGAGTGCCAGGCCGAGGACGTTCCACTGGCTCCCGGAGACCGCGAGCGCCACGCCCGCGATCACGAGAGCCAGGCCAGCCCCCAGGCGCAGCCAGCCGTTCCAGCGTCCCGGCCCGGCTCCGCGCACCAGTTGTTGACGGCGCGAGTCGTCGAGCTGCATCCACGCGAGGGCGGCCCCGCCGAGGATCGCCGCGACCGGCACGATCACGCCCAGAGGGATCTCGGCGCCGAGCAGCCTGCCCCCCAGCGCGACGGCGACGAGCACCAGAACGGCGCCCAGCAGGATCTCGCGGGCGTGACCGCCGAGCCGCCACGCGCGGCGCGCTTCGGCCGCGGAGGCAAGGTCCGGCGTCGTCCTCTGTGCGTCGCCTGCCCCATCGGCAGCGAGGCTCACCGCGGGCGCGATCGACGACGCCGGGCGGCGGGCCTGGCGGCGCGTGGCCTCCGCCGCCGTGGGCACCATGATCCACAGCCACGCGTAGAACACGATCCCCGCGCCGCCCAAGAGCGACGAGAGAACCATGACCCAGCGCACCACCTCGACGCGCAGGCCCAGATGTCTGGCCAAGCCGGAGCACACGCCCGCGACGAAGCGGTCCTCGCCGCGCACGAGCGGCGGCCGGAGGCGAACGGTGTCCATGCCATCAATCCAAGCACGGTTCTGCGCTCTCAGGGCCGTCGTTCCGGGGATCCCGGGGGTGTTTCAGGGTCCGTTCAGGGTCTCACCCCATGGGACGCGAGCGGCCCCGCCGGAAGGATAGAGCCATGAGCACCGAACAGCACCCCGGGGAACCAGATTCCCCCTCACCAAGACCGGCCGGCAGGCCCGGTTCAGACTTCTTCGGCTGGATTCGCAGCCTCCGCATCGCCCGCGGCTCGGACCGCTGGGTTGGCGGTGTGGCGAGCGGTCTGGCTCATCGCTGGGGTGTCGACCCAGTCGTCGTCCGAGGACTGTTCGTCGTCGCGGCGATCTTCCTCGGCGTCGGCGTCCTGGCCTACGGCGTCCTGTGGCTCCTTCTTCCCGAACCGGACGGCCGTATCCACGTGCAAGAGGCCATGCGCGGGCGGTGGACCACGGGCATGACGGGCGGCCTCATCGCGACGGTCATCGGGCTCGGCGGCGCTCGCGCCGGATTCTGGTTCGGCGACATGCGCGGGGCTGGCCCCTTCTGGGCGCTCTTCTGGGTCGGGGTCGTGGGACTGATCGTCTTCAGCATCGCCCGGGCGCGCCGATCGCGGCGCGGGTTCGGCCCCCACGGCCGCTTCGGCCCTCACGGCCATCCCGGATACGGGCAGGCGGTGTATGGGCCCCCGACTGAGCGGGCTTCAGCCGAGCAGGCTTCAGCCGAGCAGGCTTCGGCCGAGCAGGCTTCGGCCGAGCAGGCGACTCCGGCGGGCCCCTCCCCGTACAGCGCGAGCACCTATATGTCAGCTCCCCCACCTCTTTATGAAGGATCCCCCTACTCGCAGCCGGGACCACACTCCTACCCGGCCCCGGCGCCTGTCGCCACGGCTGTGAAGCCCCGCCGCCGGGGGCCGGGCGGCCCGTTCACAGCCGTCGTCCTGGGCCTCGCGGTCCTCGTGGCCGGCGGACTCCAGGCCCTTCAGCTTGCCGGGGCCTCGATCATCGACCCGAACACCGGCGCACTGTGGGCTATCGGGGCGGGCATCATCGGGCTCGGCATCCTGATCGCCGGCCTGCGGGGCCGAACGGCAGGGATCCTGACGCTCTTCGCCCTCGTGGCCCTCGTTGCCGCCGCAGTCACGCAGCCGGCCTTCCAGCTGAGCCGCACCCGGGGCACGGTGAATCTGGCTGCGACCTCGATGCAGCAGGCCGTGACCGGCTATCACGTCACCGCGCAGAAGGGACAGGTGGACCTCAGTGCCCTCGACACCGCTGGCCCGCTGACGACCGATTCGGTGGTCCCCGTCAACGCGACCATGAGCGATCTCCAGATCCGCATCCCCAAGGACGTTCCCGTTCGGGTGCAGGCAGACGCGACCATGAGCAACGTCGATTTCGGCGACAAGTCCATCGCCGGGCTCGGCACAAACGGCTCCGAGACCTACAACTCTGGCCGCGCAGGCGCGACCCTAGTGGTGACGGTGCACGCAACGATGAGCAACGTCCAGATCGAACAGGAACAGTGACATGAGCGCCAACGAGAGCGGATACGGAAAGACTGCTGGGGAGGGTCTCCACGGCCCCAGCGTGGGCACCATCGTCTGGGGAGCCATCGTGATCGCGATCGCAGGACTGCTCACGTCGAGCCGGCTCGGCTGGTTCACCATCGATCCCGGTATGGCCGCCGTCGCGCTCCTCCTCCTTGCGGGCGCTGGGCTCGTGATCGGCGGCAGCCTCGCCGCCGCGCGCAGCCGCAAGCCGCTCGAGGGGGCCCGCGACGACGAGCCGAAGGTTCGCAATCCGTACCAGCAGCCAGATCCTCCCGCCGACGACCTCTAAAAAGCCGACATCCATCTCGCATCCGAGGAGTTTTCGCCATGGACTCGTTCTTCAACGCCATCCGCTCGACCGGCCTCCGCCGCAGCCAGCGCCGCCTTCTCGCCGGCGTCCTCGGCGGCATCGCGGAGAAGCTCGGGGTCGACGTCGCCTTCGTGCGCATCGTCTTCATCGTGCTCTGCTTCCTTCCAGGACCAGCGATCCTCGCGTACCTCGTCGCGTGGGCGCTCATCCCGGATCCCAACGGCTCGATCATCCTCGAGAAGGCCTTGGGCGGGCCGCGCGGCGATGCCGGACACCAGGTCTCGGGGCCCGGGGGTGGGCAGGGACCATCGGGCGTGTGAGCCATTGATGACGGACGACGGCGGCACTCACCGCCGTCGTCCGCTGTGGTGTGCATCACGAACAAGCCGCGACTACAATCGGCGTGGGCTCAACGGGGCGCCTCCCAGCATCCATCGTCGGCCCCGCTCACCCCTGCGGCTGGCCGCAGCAGCGGAAAGGCCCTGCATGAAGATCGGCATCCTCACCTCCGGCGGCGACTGCCCCGGCCTCAACGCAGTCATCCGGGGGGCCGTGCTCAAGGGCATCGCGGTTCACGGCCAGGAATTCGTGGGGTACAAGGACGGCTGGCGCGGCGTGGTCGAGGGCGAGGTGATCGAGCTCCCCCGCACTATGGTGCGCGGAATCTCCAAGCAGGGCGGAACGATCCTCGGCACATCGCGGACCAACCCCTTCGAGCACGGAGGCGGCCCCGAAGTCATCAAGGACAACATGGACCGCCTCGGGATCGACGCGATCATCGCCATCGGCGGGGAGGGCACCCTCGCGGCCGCCAAGCGCCTCACCGACGCGGGCATCCGGATCGTCGGCGTCCCGAAGACGATCGACAATGACCTCGACGCCACCGACTACACGTTCGGCTTCGACACCGCGGTCGAGATTGCGACCGAAGCCATCGACCGGCTGCGCACCACCGGCGAATCGCACCACCGCTGCATGATCGCCGAGGTGATGGGCCGGCACGTCGGCTGGATCGCCCTGCATTCCGGGATGGCCTCCGGTGCCCATGCAATCCTGATCCCCGAGCAGCGGGTGAGCATCGATCAGATCGCCGCCAGGGTCAAGCTCGCCCACGACCGCGGCCGCGCGCCACTTGTGGTCGTGGCCGAGGGCTTCGCGCTGGACACCATGGCCGAGGCCCACTCGGAGCGCGGGCTCGACACCTTCGGGCGCCCGCGTCTCGGGGGAATCGCAGAGCAGCTCGCGCCCGAGATCGAGGCACGAACGGGGATCGAGACGCGCGCCACGATCCTCGGCCACATCCAGCGGGGCGGCGTGCCCACCGCCTTCGACCGGGTGCTCGCGACCCGGCTCGGCATGGCGGCCATCGATTCCGTGGTCGAGGGCCGATGGGGCACCATGGTCTCGCTCAACGGCACGGACATCGTCCACGTCGGCTTCGAGGCCGCGCTCGGCCGGCTCAAGACCGTCCCCCAGCACCGCTACGACGAGGCCCGCGTCCTGTTCGGGTGAGTGTGGCACACGAGGGAACCTTCCATGAGGGGAGCCGGGGCATCGTCCGGCTGGCGTGGGCACGGCGCCTCGGCCTCCCCGATCTTGCCTTCTCGGACGACGGCGGCCGCCTCCTCGGCTGTCGGGACACGGCCCGCGAATTCATCGCCGTAGAGCTGTTCGGGCAGGTCGCGTTGTGCGGTCCGACGCGGCTCGTCGAGGCCGCGGCTGGTCTGCCCGACGACGAACTCTTGGGCGGCGGGGCGCTTCTGCGCCTCGCTGGCCCCGGGGTCCATGGGCTCCGCACGGCCGTCCTCGGCTTCGCAGACGATCTCCCCGTCTTCCAGCCGGACACCGAGCCGGAGGTCTCGCGGGGAAACCCGGAGGCAATCGAGCTCGAGACGCTCTGCCCTCCCGACGACGTGAGCTCGGCCGGCATTGAGGAGCGCGGCTACCGCTTCACCCTCCTCGTCGATGACGAACCAGCCGCCTGCGCCGCATACGCAGTCCATGAGGGCCTCATCGCAGATCTCGGGGTGCTCGTCGCGCCCCACCGGCGCCGTCAGGGGCTGGGGACGTTCATGGGCCTCCTCGCCGCGCACGAAGCGTTGGCAGAGGGCTATTTGGTCCAAGTCGAGGCGCAGGCCCAGAACGTCGCCGGCCTCAGGCTCGCAGATGCGTTGGGCGTCGTTCCCGCGGGCAGGATCGCCTCCGTGGCACTCCGGGCTCAGTGATCGATCAGTACTTCCAGAACCGGGTAGCTTTTGTTGATGTCAGTGGAGGCGTCCGGTGAGGGATGGTGGGGCGAGCCGTGCATCTCAGCGCGGTCAAGGCGTTCGTGGCGGTAGCGACGCTAGGAAGCACGATTGAGGCCGCAGGCACCTTGGGCTTCAGCCAATCCGCCGTGAGCCGGCAGGTCGCAGACTTCGAGCGCTACGTGGGGACCACTCTGTTCGCGCGAGGGCAGGGCGGCCTCAGGCTGAACTCTGCGGGCAGGGAAGTTCTGCCCTTGGCCATCGAAGTTCTGCGCCTCGCCCAGTCCATGACCACCACGGCCGCCGCCGAACCCCGGCCCCGAGCGCGCTCTCACTGCCAATAGTTAGGGCCAATAGTTAGGCATCTATGAGGGATGGGCATAGAGGGCCCCTTTCGGTTGACCGGGCACCGGGCTGCGGGGAATATCGAGACATCCAGCTCAACCAGCGGCAAACCGAAAAGGTGGGGAAATGTCTACGATCGTCAGCATGATTCCGGCAACACCTCGGACAGCGCAAATCGCCGTGCGTTCGAAGGCGCAATTCGATGCCGCAATCCTCAGGTACGACGCCTGGTTCTTGGTGCTCCTCGCCGTCATCCTCGCAATCGGCGTCGCGCTCCTCGCCGGCATGGCCATCTGGTACGTCGTCGAGTGCCGTTGACGCAGCTTGACGTCCAGGACCTCGGCTTCACCTATCCGTCAGCAGACGCCGCTGCGCTATCCGCTGTCAGCTTCGGGGTAGAGCCAGGCGAGATCGTAGGGCTTGTGGGGCCGAACGGCTCGGGCAAGTCGACGCTCATCAAGCTGATCTTCAATCTCATGGAGCGCCAAAAAGGCGCAATTCTGGTCAATGGCTGCGATCATCGCAGCGAAAAGGCAC
>NZ_JBQCGQ010000051.1:0-9263 GCF_051955515.1 Sinomonas sp. | reverse complement strand
GCCGTGAGGAGAACGGGTGCGAGCATGCCGACCGACTGGTACGTCGGGAGGAAGCCGATGCCGAGGGACGCGAGCCCCATGAGACACAGCGTCACGAGCAGGACATTCCGGCGGCCGAGTTTGTCCCCGAAGTGGCCCATGATCATCCCACCGAGCGGCCGGGCCACGTACGCGACGCCGAACGTCGCGAAGGCGGCCACGACGCCAACGGTCGGGTTGGACTCCGGGAAGAACAGCGCCGGGAACACGAGGGCCGCGGCCGTGCCGTAGATGAAGAAGTCGTAATACTCGAGCGTCGAGCCGAGGAAGGACGCGAGGGCGGCCTTGCCCGGCGTCTTCCGTGGTTCGTTGGCGACTGCCGTGGCCGCGGCGCTGCGGCGAAGTGAGGTGCTCATGATTGGTCCTTTGAGATCTCGAAATCGACCGACACGATCTGCTCGCTGTTGGGGAGGGAGTACAGCTTGAGCGGCTCGTGGAGCGGGTGGGTGTTGTAGACGTCGATGTCTGCGGCGGACTCGAAGTCCGTGACGATGGCGTAGTCGAACGAGCGATCGAATCCCATGACGTCGGGTCCGTGGGTCAGCGCGAGCATCCCGGGGATGTTGCCGCGCATCGTGTCGAGCCCCGCGATCCAGGCCTCCCGTTCAGCGTCCGGGAAGTCCCGCTTGAACTTGAAGAGGACGGCATGCCGGATCATCGGGCCGCCTCCGCGAGTTCGGCGCTGTAGCCGGCCGGTTGGCCCGCGATGGCGCGCCCTGCCAGATAGCCCATGGTCATGAGCGGCCCAAGCGTCGCGCCGGCGCCGGGGTAGCCCGCCGCATACGCGCTCTCGGTCGCGTTTCCGATGGCGAACAGGCCGGGGATCGGCTCACCGTCGACATCGAGCACCCGCGCCGTGCCGTCGGTCGCGATGCCGCCGTTCGTCCCGAAGGCCCCGTTGACCACCTCGAGCGCGTAGAACGGTCCGCGCTCGAGCGGGCCCAGCGAGGGGTTCGGCCACACGTTGCCCGCGTCGCCCCAGTAGCGGTCATATGCGGTCTCGCCCCGATGGAAGTCCGGGTCCTCGCCCTGGACGGCAAACCCGTTGAACCGCTCGACCGTCGCGACGAGGTTCTCCGCCGGCACCCCGATCTTGGCGGCGAGCGCCTCGAGCGTGGCTGCCTCGATGAGGTACGACGGCGTGGGCTGGCCTGCGCGGTGGGAGAGGACTCCGTACCGCTCGAGGTAGCCCTGATCGAAGACGACGTGCGCCGGTGTGTTGAGCGTCTGATTGTTGGGGGAGTCCCACGAGTGGAGGCAGCGCGCGAGGTCGTTGTAGTTCTGCGACTCGTTCGCGAACCGCTTGCCATGCCGGTTGACCATGATCGAGCCCGGGCCCTGCCGCTCGAAACGCAGAAGCGTACCGATGGGCCGGCCATCCCGAGTGTCGCCCGTGATCGACATCGGTGCCCACCACGCCTCGCGCGTCCCGCGGGTCTGGGCGCCGATGCGCTGGGCCATGCGCAGCCCGTCGCCCTCGTTCGAGGGCGGGGAGCACATCGTGTAGAGGCGGCTGGCGAGCATCGAGTCTGCGAGCTTCGCGTCCCATTCGAACCCGCCCGAGGCGATCACGACGGCGTCCCGCGCCTCGAACTCCTCGCCGGACTCGAGCAGCACACCGTTCACGCGCCCGTCCGATTGAACCAGGCGGGTGGCGCGGGCCTCGACGGCGAGGTGGACGCCGTCGCGCACTGCGCTCGCCAGAAGCATGGTGACCAGCGCACGGCCCTTGGCTACGAGCCGAGCTGCGGCCCGCACGTTGAGCTCGTCCCACGGGAAGCGGGTGAAGGCGCCCCAGTCCTCGTACTCCTGCATCGTGAACGGCGCGCGGCCATCGGAACGCACATGGTCCGCGAGGTCGCCCAGGAGATCGCGGATGTTGGCGAGCTCGGGCTCGATGGTGCGGCCGCCGTCGACCGCTCCCGGAAGGTCCTGGCGGTAGTCCGGAAAGTTGTCGAGGAAGATGAAGCGCACGCCGAGCTCCTCCTCCGCGAAGCGCAGCATCGCGTCGCCGTGGAGAACGGCTGCGTCGAGAAGCTCTGCACGGCCGCGGCCACGCGAGACCGCGCGCACGTAGGCGCTTGCGGCCTCCGCCGAGTCGGTGAGCCCGCGCTCGCGGGCGTGGTGGTTGTTCGGGACCCAGAGCATGCCGCCCGAGATGGCGCTCGTCCCCCCGAGGAGGCTCGCCTTCTCGAGGACGACGACGGACTTGCCCGAGCGCGCCGCCGTCGCCGCTGCGGTGAGGGCGCCTGCGCCGGAGCCCACGACCACGACGTCGTAGGCGTTCTGCCGGGAGCCGGTGAGGAACTTCATGGTGGGACTCTCCTATGAGCCGTTTTTGCTGGCTCACCGAGAGTCCCACCGGTTATGTCGCGGGGATCACGCGATTCCCGTTGATCGGGAAGAATTGGCCGCGGCCCGCGCGCCGAGCATGAAGGTCTGGATGTAGAGGCCGACTCCGATCAACCAACCGAGGGCCATGAGGAACGAGAGCCAGCCGCTGTCCGTGAGCATCGTGCCAATGCCGATCAGGAACGTCACGGCGAGGACCACGAGGGCCCACATTGCCGCGCGCTCGCCGAGTTCCTCATCGCGCGCCACCATCCAGAGGCGGATCGCCACGACGACGACGCCGATTCCGATCAGAATGTGCAGGCCTAGGAGGGATGCGGCCACGATCCGTCCGCCGTCGGTGTTGTCCTGCGGCGTTCCAACGAGGTTCGCGCCCATTCCGAGGAGGAACTGAACGCCGAGGGCGGCGAGGGCTTCGCGCGAGCGGCGGAGTAGCTTGTGGGGTTGAGGGGCTGCGGGCGTGGCCATAGGGTCTCCTCGAGATTCGGTCTGGATGGCGGTTCTGGCCCCATTGTTCCGCGTGAACCTGTGACGTCCTTCTGGCCGCCGCCGAACCGCCGAGGTCGGGCCGTGTGGCGCCGAGGTCGGGCTGTGTGGCGCCGAGGTCGGGCCTAAAGGCTCCGCCGGATTGCATCGCGCAGCGTGCCATCCCACCCGAGAGCGCGTGAGATGCCGCGAGCAGCGGTCTGAAGTGCAGTGATCGACTTCTGCACCGGAGCGCCCTCCCGCGGGATGACGACACTGAGGGCAGCGATCGCCGTGCCGTTCGCGGTGAACACAGGCACCGCAACGCCTGCCGACTCCGGCACGATCGTCCCTGACTGGACGCAGTAACCGGTCCGCCGGATCTCGGCGAGGAGGCGCCGCAGCTCCTCCGGATCGGTCACGGTCAGGTCCGTGAGCTGCGGGTGACGGCGTGCGAGGAAGAGGTTCTGCTTCTCGGCAGGCCCGAACGCGGTGAGCAGCAGCCCGGAGGACGTCGCGTGGATTGGCAAGCGGCCGGCCACCCGGGTGATGTTGATGGTCGATGTGTTGGACCCGATGCGCTCGATGTAGAGGACGTCGTTCTGGTCCAGGATGCCGAGCGCAGTGTGATGCCCGACGATCGACTGCACGTCCTCCATGAACGGCAGAGCCGCTTCCCGGAGTCCCAGAACCTTCGAGCCGCGCGAGACGAGTTCCCAGAGCCGCGTCCCGAGGCGAAGCTGCTGGCCCTCGCGGTCCAGGAGTGACTCGGCGAGCAGCTCGTCCACGAGCCGGTATGTCGTGCTGCTGGGGAGGCCCGAGCGCCGCGCGAGGTCGGCGGCGCTCAAGGTGGGGTGTTCGGCGTCGAACGCCTCGACGATCCGCACCATGCGGTGGACCATCGATTCGCCGGAAGGGGAGTTCGCCATCGAGATGATCTTCCCCTCAGCGTGAACCGCCAGGCAAGCCGATTGGATCCCGGTATTGCCGATTGGATCCCAGTATTGTCGTCCGGAGGAGACCGAGCACGGGAGGGGCACATGGGAGCGCTGATCGTCAACCCGGTCAAGCAGGGGGCAGAGGACGTCGTGGAGCTGTACCGCCGGCACTGTGCCGAGCAGGGAACGGATCCGCTCGTGCTGGAAACGTCGGTCGAGGACCCGGGTGGCGGCATGGCACGCCGGGCGCTCCAGGCGGGCGTCGACTCCGTGGTGGTGGCAGGCGGTGACGGAACGGTCCGGGCAGTCGCCGGCGAGTTCGCGGGCACGGGCGTGCCGCTGGGCGTGGTTCCCCTCGGCACCGGGAACCTCCTCGCACGGAATCTCGGCGTCCCGGTCGATGCCCCCGCCAAGGCTTTCGCCGTGGCCACCTCGCGGGGGGAGCGCCGCATCGACGTCGCGTGGGCGGCGATGGACGACGGCGATGAACTCGCCTTCGTCGTGATGGCCGGGATGGGCTTGGACGCCACGGTGATGGCGAACACCAACGACAATCTCAAGGCGAAGGCGGGCTGGCTCGCCTACGTCGTCTCTGCGGGCCAGAACATCATCGGCGACTCGTACAGGATGCGCGTCGAAGTGGACGGACGCGTTGCCATGGATCGGCGTCAGCGCGGAGTGATGGTCGGGAATTGCGGGCGCATTCAGGGAAATGTCGAGGTGTTCCCGGGAGCAAAGCCTGACGACGGCGTCTTGGATGTGCTCGCCGTCGCCCCTCGTGGCGTCGTCGGCTGGTACCGGGTTGCTACAACGCTGCTGAGCCGGTTCCGGCGGCATTCCCCTCCTGAACTCGGTCATTTCACCGGGACGAGCGTGCGGATCGAAGCGAGCCGGCCGCACGACATCCAGATCGACGGCGATCACTTGGGCCAGGGCAAGGTCATCTCCATCCGGGTCGACAAAGGGGCGCTTTCGGTCCGGGTTCCCTGATGCCTCGCGACGTAGAATCCCGGCATGACGGTCCCTGTCGTCGTAAATACAGTTCAGTCCCGCAAACTGGCGGCCGTCGCGCGTGAGGCAGCTCCAGACGAGGTGGCCTCGGCGTGGGGTCCCGCAGTCGGCAAGGTGTGGGAGTTGATCAGGAGCCGGCCGGGTCTGTGGGCCGGCGGTCACAACATCTTCGTGTACCACCAAACCAAGGAACCCGGCGCTCCCTTGCTGTGCGAGTTCGGCGTCGAAGTCACGGGAACGTTCGAGGCGGTGGGGGAGGTCTACGCGAGCGAAACGCCGGAGGGGGAGGCAGCCGTTGCCGTCCACCGCGGGCCCTACGAGCAGATGAATGAGGCCTACCGAGCGATCGACGAGTGGATGGCGAGCAACCATCGGGAGCCGGCTGGGCACTCGTGGGAGATCTACGGGGACCCGACGCCGGATCCAGGGAACACCGAGACCACGATCGTGTGCCTCTTGAAGGCGAGATCGTGAAGTTCCGGTGTCCGATCTGGACCAAGGCGTTCGTCGTCATGGTGAGCGGGATTCCACGGCGGGCTCCCGAGATCGAAGGAGATGAACCGAGATGCAGTATCTGGTTTCCGTCATTACCGACAACTCTGGCCTCGCGACCCCTGAGGAGCAGGCGGCCATCGACGTCTTCAATCAGCAGCTCATCGACGCGGGGCATTGGGTCTTCGCGGGCGGCCTCGCGGGGCCCGAGGCGGCCACCGTCATTGACAACCGGGGAAACGAACCCATCGTCACCGACGGACCTTTCGCCGAGACGAAGGAATACCTCATCGGCTTCTGGATCATGGAGGCGCCGGACCTCGATGTCGCGCTCAAGCTGGCTACCGAGGGATCGAAGGCCTGCAACCGCAAGATCGAGGTCCGGCCGTTCCTATGATGGCCGACGACGTCAGAGCGGCGATCGCCCGAGCCCACCGCGACGAGTGGGCGCGCGTGGTCGCCGCGCTCGCACGGCGATTCCGCGATCTCGACCTCGCCGAGGAGGCGGCAGCGGAAGCGTTTGCGGCCGCCGTCGAGCATTGGACGCACGGCGGCGTCCCACCTCGCCCAGGCGCTTGGCTGACGACGACGGCGAGCCACAAGGCGATCGACCGGATCCGGCGCGAGAACAAGCGGGAGCAGAAGCACGAGGAAGCTCGGATGCTGTACGAGGACGACGCGATCGCACGCCGCATCACCCGTGCAAAGGCGAAGATCACAGCGGCGCGGATTCCCTACCGGATTCCGTCCGAGGAAGACCTGCCGGCTCGCCTCCCCGGCGTGCTCGCGGTCTTCTTCCTCATCTTCACCGAGGGCTATCTCGCCACGGGCCCGGGGGCAAGGACGCCCTGCGTCCGGACCTGACTGCTGAGGCGATTCGGCTTACCCGACTGATTCGCGAGCTCATGCCGGAGGACGGCGAAGTCGCCGGGCTATTGGCACTGATGCTCCTCACCGAGTCCCGCCGTCCGGCCCGACTTTCGGTGCATGGGGAGCTCGTTCCCTTGGGGGAGCAGGACAGGAGCGTGTGGGAACGCACGCTGATCACCGAGGGCCACAGGCTGGTGCGCGAGCGCTTGGTAGCGGTAGCATCCGGTGTGGCGCCGGGCCGTTACCAGATCATGGCCGCCATCAACGCCGTCCACACTTCGGCGGCCGACGTCGGCGAGACGGACTGGGCGCAGGTCGTCGCCCTCTACGACCAGCTCGCCCGCCTCGACAGCTCTCCCATCGTCGCGCTGAACCGTGCTGTCGCCGTGGCCGAGGTCGACGGCCCAGAGGCGGGTCTTGCCGCCGTCGACGTCCTCGGAGAGGCGCTCGCCGAATACCACGCCTATCACGCTGCCCGTGCCGACCTGCTGCGGCGGCTTGGCCGCGGACAGGAATGCCGCGCAGCCTGCGAGAGGGCGATTCAGCTGGCCGGCAACAGCGCTGAGGTTGCCTCGCTGACGCGACGGCTCAACGAAGTCAGCTAGCTCTGCCCTTCTCTGGACCAGAAGGGAAGGGCAACGAAGCCTGCGGCTCGCCCGTCCGGTGAGAGAAGCCGGCCCATGCGCTTTACCGGACGCAGGACGGTGTGCCGAGAAGTGACCCTTGCGCCGGGGGCAGACCGCTCGATCGCTTCCTCGACCAGGGCCATTCTCAAGAGCTCCCTGACCCGCAGCGTGACCAGCAGATTGCCGCTTCCGAAGACTTGGGCACTGACCCGGCATTCCGGAAGCGCCGCGCACTGCTGGCCGACGGCGTCAAGCCGGCTCGGTGGGACGTCCAGGACCAAGGTCGCCTCGTGTTGGCCCGGGTGGGCGTCCCGGTCCGAGGCGTCGCAGCGGAAGGAGAGGAGCCCTGACTCCACAAGCCTGTCGGTCCGCCGACGCGCGGTCTGGGGTGAGATGCCCACGGCATCGGCCAGATCGGCCCACGCTGCCCGTCCATCGGCGGCTAGGGCTCGAACGATCGACGCATCCACCGAATCGGGGGAGTAGACAGACCCTTCGCCCCGACCTGAGGTCAGCGATCGCACCTGGCGCGGATCCAAGGCGTCCTCCCGCCACTCGACTGACTGCCGGTACAGCTTGGTAACCAGCAGGACATCGCGATCTTCGACGCCGGAGACGTGGGCGAACGTTGTGGTGAGCGACTCGGCCAGCTCGTGGTGGTCGGCTGCGAAGCAGTCTGCGAGCAGGGTGCTCGAACCCGCCACCAGCGAGACCGTCCCGAACGCTGGCGCTGCGACGAGCCGATCCAGCACCTGATCGGGCGAGCCGCTCATGGAAGCGAAGACGAAAGCGGACGCGCCCTCCGCCAGGTACCGCGGGCCCGGGGCGGGGGCGATCCAGGCCAGGCCGTCCCTCCGGAGCGCGTCCCACCTGCGGGCTGCCGTCTCTGCGGAGAGCCCCACTGCGGCACCCACGTCCCGCCACGGAGCCCGGGGGCTGACTTGGAGGGCATGGATGATTGCCAGATCATCTTCGGAAATAATGCTGGTAGTCCTGACATTTGTGCAGCTTGGTGGAAGTTTTCACGGAAATCTCCGCTGATTCTGGTTGAGATTCTATCGTCAATTGCGTTCGCCCGAGCAGTCGCCGGTGACCGTTGGGCGGCAGAACGACGAGACTCCCGCTTTTCAATTTCAGATGAGGTTTCCATGGGCTTCCCACTCCAACGCGGCTCCCGCGCAGTAGCGCTGATCGGCTCCGCGATCCTTGCCCTGACCGCGTGTACCAACGCTTCAGAGGCCGGCGCGAGGACGTCGTCCTTTGACCCGACTGCTCTGGCCGAAGACGAATCCTTGGCTTCGCAGGTGCCCGCCGCGATCAAGTCGAAGGGCACGCTCGTCGTCGGCTCCGACACGTCGTTCGCTCCTTCCGAATTCCTCGGCGGCCCAGACAATCAGACGCCCATGGGCTATGACGTCGACCTCGCGAAAGCGATCGCCGCGACGCTGGGGCTCAGAGCCAACGTCGAAACGGCGGGCTTTGCGAGCATTCTTCCTGCGCTCGGCCCGAAGTACGACCTCGGCATCTCCAACTTCGTGGTCACGTCTGAGCGCCTCAAGGCAGTGAACATGGTGACCTACGGGACGGCGAGCTCGGCGTGGGCCGTCCAGAAGGGCAATCCGAAGAACTTCTCTGTCGACGGCGTGTGCGGGACGAAGGTGGGGGTTCAGACCGGTTCTATCCAGGCAGACGACGTCGCCGCCCTGAACGACAAATGCATCCAGAGCGGCAAGCAGCCGATTGAAGTAATTGCCCTCGACAAGCAGACAGACGTCAATACGCGGTTGGTCAACGGCGCCATCGATGCCATGGACTCGGCTTCGGACGTCGTGGGCTACGCAATCCAGCAGGCCCAGGGCGCTATCGAGAAGCTAGGCGACACGTATGACTCCGCCCCGCAAGGGATTGCGATCGCAAAGGACGACCCCGCGCTTGCCGACCTGATCCAGAAGGTCATGGCCAAGCTCATGGCGGATGGCACCTACAAGAAGATCCTCGATACGTGGAATGTCTCTGATATTGGCGTCGCAAAGTCGGAGCTGAACCCCCAGCTGGCGTCGTGAGCCCCGTGATGAAAGAGCTGGCGGAGACCGCCGAGGCCACGAAGGGTGGCGCGCCGGAACTGATCAAGGCGGTTCCGGTGCGCCACCCGGGCCGGTGGGTCGCAGCCGCCATCATCCTGATCCTGGCCGCCCTGGCCATCCAGAGCCTGGCGACCAACCCTCGCTTCGGCTGGGGCACCGTCGCGGCGTACATCCTGGACGTGAACATCGTCCGCGGCGTGGGCTGGACCCTGCTGCTGACCGTGCTGTCCATGCTGATCGCGATCGTCCTGGCGATTGTGCTGGCCTTCATGCGCCAGTCGGACAACCCGATCCTGCGCTGGTCCTCCTGGTTCTGGGTCTGGTTCTTCCGCGGCACCCCCGTCTACACCCAGCTGATCTTCTGGGGCCTGGTCACCGTCCTGTAC